>CAYRFV010000177.1:0-11929 GCA_964423545.1 uncultured Anaerolineales bacterium
GCCGGGCAGCCGCGACTGGTGACGATGAAGGTGAACGGCCCCTTGATCATTGGCATGCGCTGCTTATCGAGCGGGAGCCTGTGATGATGTGGAATCGGCAGATCGTCCAGCCTGGGGATGAAGGGCCGATCAGGATTCAGTACGATCTCGCCCCGGTCGCGCCATGCCAGTCCAGCGATGGATGCCAGCGGTGAATCGCCGGGTTGACGCAGCGCATCCTTCAGACTGGTTTCGGCCAGCATCTTCGCGATCTGTGGATAGCTCGGCGACCGGTCTTCGAGGGTGTCGACCAGCTCGCGCAGCGTCATCTCCGGCTCGCCGCGCAGGATGAAATCGAGCGCCGGGAAGGGACGGAGCGTCTCGAGGGAAAGCGGCGTGACGTGCGTGCCGAAGGCGAGCGTGCGGGCGCCGAGCGCCTTGGCAAGGAACACGCCGTGCATGTCGTTTCGGAGTGTCGGCGCCGTCACCTGGGTCAGATAGTACTTCGGCCGCTTCTGCTCCAGCAGCCGCTCGAACTCAGGCCAACCCATGCGGGTGGCGATGGCATCGACAATCTCGACCTTGTACTCGGGCGACAAGATGGCCGCCAACTGCGCCAGGCTCACTTGTGGCCAGATCATGTTTTCGCGGCTTCGTCGCCCAACGCGGTGCTGGCTGCGGATCCAGATGCCGCCATCCGGCGCAGGTGGGTTGACAAGCAGCACGTCGACGCTGCCGGCCGGCCGGGTGGAGGAGGTCAGCGTGTGGACGGCTGCGCCGGCATCGGGGAAGCGCGCCGGCGGCAAAGGCGGCACGCGCCGGCTGCCGAGGTTGGCCCAAATCTCGGGCTTGACTCCAGTTTGGTCACTCACACAACACCTTGCCTATCGTTACTCTCAACTCAATGGTGCTCTATCGACACGAGATTGCTGGCGATCTGTGCTTTGTAGCCGTTGCCTCTCATATCTTTCTCGACCAGCTTATCGCGCTGGCTGAGTTGCTCCAGGATGCGCATGATGAACCAGCTGATCAGCAGCTGCAGCCCGACGATGGTGCTCATGGCTGCAAACAGCATCCAGAACCACAACCGATCCATCGGCCAGCCCCGGGTGCCGAGCACCAGGCTGCCGAGCGCCAGGACAGCCCCTGCGCCGATGCCGAGAACTCCTAACCACCAGAAATGGCGATCGAGCGGTGTCCTGAAGATCGGTTTGCCGAACAGCCCCTGGCGGATGGGCTGGCGATAGAAGAGCGAAACCAGGTAGTTGAACGTGGCGCCGAGCGAGAAGAGGCTCACGCCGGCGACGCCGAGCACCACGGCGGAGAACACGGTGAAGATGCCGATCGGGCTCAGCGAGGTCACCCCTTGCAGCCTCAGGACCACGAGCCACAGCCCCACGAGCAGGGTCACGGCCATGGCGGCAAGACCGAAAAGACCCAACGGCCGTGCCGGGTTATACGCTAGCGCGGTCCAGACGATGGATTGAGCGAAGCGGACACCGTCGCGCACCACGTTCAGCTTGGAGCGTCCCGCGCGCTCGCTGTACGGGATGGGCACCTCGATCATGTTCAGCCGTTCGTGAAGCGCGCGGGTGCTCATCACCGGGGTGAGATTCAGGCCGTCGGGAAGGGGATAGATCCGCTCGAGAATCGACTTCTTGAAGATCCGCATGCCGCTGGCCGAGTCCGTGATGCGCCGCGCACTGATCAGGCTGACCAGGTTGGCGAAGATGACGTTGCCCACGCGGCGGACGAGCGGCATCTCGCTTTCCGCGCCCGCCATGCGGGAGCCGATGACGATGTCGGCGTCCTGGCCCAGTGCAGCGTCACACAGCTTGGGCAGGTACTCCGGGGGATAGGTGCCGTCAGCGTCGAGAAAGCCCACCCAGTTGCCTGTCGCCGCGGCGAAGCCGGTCTTGAGCGCCGCGCCGTAGCCGCCATTGGTGCGGTGCCGGATCAGACGAGCGCCGTCTTTAGCGCGCACCAACTCGGGTGTCCGATCCGTTGACCCGTCATCGACGATAATGAGTTCCAGCTCAGGGAATCCCACTGCGCTAAGGTCGCGCCGCGTCGAGAGCACGCGGGTCATGACCGATTGGATGCTGTCTTCTTCGTTGAAAGCAGGGATGACCACAGAAAGCTTGTTCATCTGCGCATCTCCTCATAGGAATCTGTCTCTTCCAGTCTCTCGCTCTGCGTGATCTGGATGAAACGCAGGCGTCCTTTCATGACGACCAACGATACTTCGCCAAACTCACCTACCTCCTGCAATGCCTGGTCAATCCGGCTCACAGCTTCGGGGTTTAGGAACTTCAGGCTTCCGCTCCGCTCAAATGGAACGGCAGCGTCGGCAGGCCGCCTGATCATTTCACCGGCTCCTCTCATCACTTGCCGCTCCAGTCCAGCGAGGGCAACAAAAAACACCCCCGGGGTTTCACACCTCTGTCAGGGCATGGTAGTCGAGCAGTTACGAGCCCGAGAGAAGTGCTGCGTCTCAGCTCTCGTGGAACACACCTCGACGTCGCGCGTGCTCCAGGGCTGACTCGACGAAGCTGACATCCGTTTCCAGTACAACCGAATGCCTGCTCCCTCACAATGCTCCGCCGGACTGTCGATGCGAGATCGACAGCCGGGTCTGATGTCCACGATGACGACGCGCTGGAGCGTGAGCTGCAACACACGCGTCTCTTGTCTCTGATGACGGAAATCAGCCATCCGGGATATGGTTCCGCCGGAAGCCATTCCGATTTCTTGCTGCGATGCACGAGCACGATATCGACACCAGGGATTTCACTGCTAGTTATATCCGAGCGACATTTCAAGGCATATTACGACGACGTCTTTTTGTGTAATTTTGCTTCCAGTTGGTGAGGCATGCTGCCACCGCGTCCCCCGCGGTGCTACAGCGGTTCGGCGCGCAGTCCGCTCCGTCTCACGGCGACACCCACCGGCGCCCGAAATTCTCTTCGGGTGCGGGGCGCAACAGCGGCCAAGGGGTGGAGGGGTGCGCGAGCACGGTCGCGACCCGAACTGAGGCAGAGCCTTCTTCTCGGCTGCGGCTGCCGGACGGTCGGCCGCTTCGAAAAGAAGGCTCAGTGGAGAAGGATCGCGTTGTGTGCGGCGTCCCCTGAGGGACCGGGGCGCATGGTGAGGGCGTTAGCGGACCAACAACGGCAAGAAGGTGTGGGTCTGGCTGGGCATCGCGCCAGTGGCTGTGAGATCGAGACGTCCGCCTCCGGGGGTCCACGGCGTCGTTTGGCTGGCTGTCAGATCCCCGATTCTGAAGGTGATGGTTTCATTGATCGCGCAGCCTTCTTTCAGGCTGGGCGTGTCAGGATCGTCACCGGGAATATCGAGGTTGCTGTACCACGATTCTCCGTTATGGATGGCGGTGACGGTCTGTCTGAAGCTCTGCCCTCCACAAAGTGCACTGATCACCACCCCGGCAGATATGTTGGCGCTG
The DNA here is from genome assembly GCA_964423545.1 of uncultured Anaerolineales bacterium. Classification (GTDB taxonomy): domain Bacteria; phylum Chloroflexota; class Anaerolineae; order CG2-30-64-16; family CG2-30-64-16; genus JALOOE01. Next base: position 3,443 of record CAYRFV010000177.1, read on the forward strand.
TTGACTTTGACGGTGCCGTAGGGGCTGAAAGGCACAGAGGGGGGAGCGGCCGATACGGATGCGATCGCCAGGAGCGCGGCTGCCAAGGCCAGCCCGGCGGCTTTCATAAGATGTAACGGCATGCGTTGACTTCCTCCCTTGAGCGGATGCGGATTCGCTGGCTTGTAAAAAAGAGAACGCACGAGTCGCCGAAAGGGCGCGGAGCGCTGCCGGGGATGATTTGGCATTCACCGACTGCGCAGGTATACTCAGGCTTGTTTGACCGAGCGCAATACACGGGAAAGATGAAGCCACCTACCATGCAAGCGGCTCCCAGGGCGGGCCTGCGCCTCTATATCGACCGCCAGGCAAGCGGCCCTGGCCGCTATCTGCTCGAACAGACGCTCTATGCGTTGTTTGGTTGGGCGCCGACTGTGCTTGGCATCGGCCTGCGCGCCCTGTTCTACCGCCTCATCCTGCGCATGGACGGCGTTGCCGCGATCGAGAACGGCGTGCGTCTGCGCTTCGCCGATCAGATTCACCTGGGCGCCAACGTGTATCTGGATCAAGGGGTGTATCTGCACGCGTGTCCGCAGGGGATCCGGATCGGCGACAACACGTTCGTGATGCATGGCGCCGTCTTGCACGTCTACAACTTCCGTAATCTGCCCCATGCATTCATTCGCATCGGTCGCGACAGCCTGATCGGCGAGTATAACGTGTTGCGAGGCCAGGGCGGCATCACCATCGGCGACCGGGTGTACCTGGCGCCATTGGTGCAGCTCCTGGCAGTCAATCATGTGTTCGATGACCCGGCGCGGCCGATGGTCGAGCAAGGGATCACGGCTGAAGGCATCGTGATCGAGGATGATGTCTGGATCGGCGCCGGTGCAATCATCACCGACGGGGTGACGGTCGGTCAGGGCGCTGTGGTGGCTGGCGGGGCGGTGGTGGCGAGCGACGTGCCGCCGCACACGGTCGTCGGCGGTGTCCCGGCCCGGGTGCTCAAGAAGATCGAGCCAGGCCTGGCGCGCGGAAAAGATCGTGCTGTGTATCTCTGAGGTCAGGCGGGAACTTGCCGAGCCAGACTGTGATCGGCTTACGTGGCTGTTATTCGCACTGACGGTCGAGGACTTCGAAGCGTTCTCGCTGGCTGGTCTGTGGTTGGCTCGGTGTTGTGGGTGGCACGGGGCCTCTTGCCGCGCACGGCGAGAGGCCCCGACAAGGGTGGCGCTACGGCTTGGCGTCGGCCGCCGGCACCTCGGGCGTTTCGGGCGCTGCTGGCGGCGTCGCGGCGTCAGGCCCCGCGGGCTCCACTTGGCCGGACGCTGCTGTCGCATCCGCACCAGCTGTCAGCTTGCCCGCGCCTGACACGACCACGGCGCCTTCTTCAGTGATGACGGCGGCCGCGGCCGCGACATCCTCCCCTTTCTTCTGCACCGCGTCCAGGTAGACGCCCTGGTCGGTGGCGACGAGGTGACTGATCTCGGCCTCATCGCCGCCGGCTGCCGCCCGGCTCACTGCCATCCCGGCCGACGTGCTGAGCGCGGAATAGGCGACATCCTTCCCGGACTCCAACTGCTTGGCAATGTCGGCGCTCAGAGTGGCCGTCACAGTGTCGGCGCCCGCCTGTTGCATCTGTCGCTCGACCTCAGCCACCCAAGTGTGGTCGATCACCGCAACGATGGCCGATGAGCCTGGCTTCAACGAGTCTCCGATCTGCTTGAGACGTGCGTCGGAGAAGCCGCCATCGCTCAGCTTCGCCGCCACCCCGCCGATCACCGCGCCACCGAGCGCCGCCCAGCCGACCGGCCCGGCCAGGAGTCCGATGACCCCGCCGAGCACGCCGCCGATCACTGCGCCCTTGCCGCCACCCATGTCGGCGGTCTCCTTGATGCGCAGCTTGCCGTCGGCGTCTTTCGTCAGGATGGCTGCATTCTCGATCTTGATCAGGCCCTGCTTCCTCGCCTGCTTGAGGCCCTCCAGCGCCGCGCTTGCGCCGTTGGGATCCTGGAACGCCGCCACGATGATTTCCACAGGTATCTCTGCCATCATTGCTCTCCGCGTGGTCTGATTCACCTACTGCGCGGCCGCGTCGAGCGCTGCACCCATCGCGCCAACGGCCTCTGCCTGGCCAACAGCCTCCGCACCTGCTGCGACCTGCTGGATGCCCTGTTTTTCGAGCTTTTGAGCGACCTTGCGCGCGCCCTTCGCAGCCTCGATCTCCTGCGCACCGGCGGCCGCCGTGATGGCGCCCTCGACGGCCAGCTCCGCGCTCCGCTCCGCACCCGCTTCTGCCGCCGCCATCCGCACCAGTCCTTCGGCGATCTCGTTGGCGCCCAGCTCACCGACCTTTGCACCGGTGGCGGCCATCGCCTGGGCCAGGGCGCGCGTTGCAGCCGCCCGCATGATCGACTCCACGGCGAAGCTGCGCAGCAGATTGCCCTTGTCCTCCAAGAAAGCGGCAAGCACCGGCATTTCTCGGGCTTCCACGATATCGCTTGCGACCGCCAGCTGCCCGGAGACTGCGCCCAGCTCCATCGCACGTGCGACGTCCTTGGCGCTCAACAATCCGACCAACGCGCTCTGCACCTCGATATCCTCGGATGAGGCCAACGCATCGACCCCTTGCGCCACATCCGCAGCGCCGGCGACTGCAACCACCTCGCTCAGCCTGGCCAGCCGGTCTGCAACGATCATCTTGTCGATGCCGTGTGTCACATCGCTGGCGCCGGCTGCAAGCGCTGCAGCGCCCGCGCGCCGCGCCTTCCTTGCCGCGACCAGGTCCTGCGCGCCCGCGGAGATCGCGGTCAGACCCTCTTCCGTCTTCGCCTCCGCCACAACGGCTGCCTCAACCGCCGTCTCTTCGAGTTCCGCTTTGCTCACCGATACCTTCTTGCTTCTCGCTGCCATGTAATTCCTCCCGCAAAGTTGATTCGCATTTGGATGTTGAACCCTCGCGCCACGTGAAAAGCCACTGGAACCTCACCCGGGGCTGCGAGGTGAGAGCCCCGGCGAGTTCTGTCGAGTCGCCTCGGTCGCCGTTACCGTGAGGGATGCGCCATCTCGTCGATGCAGACAGTTACAGCCAGGATCAAAGCGTCATCCTGGCCGGGATCGATCTCCACGCCGTAGGTGTCACGCAGACGGAACCATTTCTTCGACACCTCGGCCACCTTGTCACGACCCGCACCGATGGTGTACTCATGATCCAGGATATTGCCCTGGACCTCCAGGTCCGGGCCGCCCTTGATGTTGACGGTCCACCGATCGCGCAGCGGCGTGATGAGCGCCTTCCTCACCATGGCGACCCGCTGGCCGCGTGCATCTTCGACCTCCATCGAGTCTTTGACGCGCAGCATGCGCTCTTGAATCTTGTACAGCTCACCGCCGCGCGCATCCTCGAAGATCAGCGTCTGGCGGATGCGCAACGCCTTGCCGTCAACTTTGTACACCTTCTCCCCGCGATCGTTCTCAATCCAAAAATCGTCTCCGATGGCCACCATCTTCTGCCGCATCTGGTAGTGGCTCTTGCCGCCGCCTCCCGGCGGGCCGCCCCGATCCTCTCGGCGCTCCTGGCGATTATCTCGACGCAACATCAGTATTTCCTCCTTGGACACGAGGATTGGACCGTTGTCCACAGCATGAGTATATCATCCCGGTGGATCGCTTGGCAAACCACCTGGGTGGTAGGCTCAACCGCAAGCGCTTCGGCAGAAAGACAACCGCATCCTGAGGCCAAGCATACACCGACATCGGTATGTGCGCTAGGCCCAAAAAGGTGCAAAAGAGGGAGGTTGGCGAGTCACTCGGCTACGCGAGTCCATTGCCCGTGCGAGCAGTCGCCAGGCAAAAGCGACGGCCGCGCGCGACCGGTCACGAGTCGCCACCGCTCGGCGCACGCGGTCCATCAACGTTCACTACCGTTGGCCATCCACTGCGCAACGGGGCGTGTCCATCGGCGACTCCGTGCAAGCGCGGGCGCGTCCTGCGGCTCTACAGCAGCTTGTCCATTTCGCCCATCTCGCTCGTCCATCTCGCGCGCAAGTCGGCAGCTGCCTGTTCTTGCGCTTCGATCATTCATCGGCGTTCAGCGATGCGCGCCGTCGATCCGAAGGCGCCGTCCGGCGCTGCCGGCGCTGCTAATGCTGCCGGCGCTGCTAACGCTGCCGGCGCTGCTCACGCTGCCGGCGCTGCTAACGCTGCCAGCGCTGCCTCCCGTTTCGTGGGCGGCGTTAGGAACGTGTTGGCGAGGAAGCCGCTCAAGGCGCCGAACAGGCCCACGCCCGCCGTCATCCCACCAGCACCGTCTCCTCGGGGTATTGCACCCGACTCGGGCGCGGATCGCGCTTCAGCAGGGCGAGCATGATCGTGATCGCGCCCAGCCGTCCCCAGAACATGAGCACGATGACTATCAGCCGGCCGAAGGCGTCGAGATTCGTGGTGACGCCCAACGACAAACCGGTCGTCGAGAATGCTGACACGGCCTCAAAGAGCGCCGCGCTGAACTCCAGATCCTGGCTGAGCAGGAGCAGCCAGGCGCCGACCATCACCACGCCCAGGCTGATGCAGAGCACGGTGACGGCGCGCCAGACCATTCCCATCGCAATGGTGCGTTGCCCCGCACGCACCCGGTCGTAGCCGCGGCTCAGGCTCCAGATCGCCAGTATGAGCACCGAGAAGGTTCCGGTGGTGATGCCTCCGCCCATCGAAGCCGGCGCACTGCCGATGAACATCAGGCAGATGAGCAGCAGGCGGCTGGCCTCGTGGAGCGCTGAGAAATCGCCCAGGCCGGCGAAACCGGCCGTGCGTGCGGCCACCGACTGAAACCAGCTGCGCAGCATCCGCTCTCCGAAGGGAACATCCGCTAACACCCCCGGCTGCCGGTACTCGCTGATCAGCAGGCCAAGCCACCCGACCAGGACGAGGATCAGCGCGGACCAGAGCGCCAGCCGTGTCTGCAGGCTCAGCACCTTTAGCCTGCCGCCTTCCTTGCGCAAGGCGCGGCGATGCAGCAACTCCATGTACACCGGAATGCCCAGCCCGCCGACAACGACCAGCCAGCCCAGGGTCAGCAGGGTGATCGGATCCGGCGGAATGCCTCCAGGGTACTGCGGGAGCCCTGCGAACAGGTCGAAACCGGCGTTGCAGAAGGCTGCCACGGCATGGAACAGGGCATAGAACCCAACGTCGCCGCTCGCCACCAGGCCGCTCGATCGCCAATGCGTCCAGAGAATGAGCGCGCCGGCCCCTTCGACCGCGAGCATGAAGGCGAGCGTGCGGCCCAAGACCTGCAAGATGGCCCTGGGACTGGCCAGCCCCAGAGAACTGCTGACTGCGAGACGATCCACCAGCGAGATTCGCCGGCCGAGCAGGCGCAGGGTGAGAACCAGCGTCACCAGGAATCCGAGTCCTCCGAACTGCATCAGCAACAGGATCACCCAATGTCCCGGCCGCGAGAAGGTCGCACTGGTCGTGACGACCGATAGCCCGGTGACCGCTGAGGCTGACGTGGCTGTGAAGAGCGCATCCATGAGCGTGATCGGCTGCGTGGTCATCCAGGGCAGCAGCAGAAGCCCGGTCCCGATGGCAATCAGCGCCCCCAACGCCGCCACCAGGCGCAGGGGAATCGGCAGCCGACGCTTCCTCTGAAGGCTGAGGGTTTCCTGAGTCAGCTCGGCCAGGCTCGGATGGTTGTCCAATAGGCTCATGGCAAGGTCGCGATCTCCAGCAGCCTGGCGCGCTCGCCGACAACGAAAAGCGTATCGTGCGCCTCGATGCGTGTTCCGGCATCGGGGCAGGGGATCAGCCGATCAGATCGCTGGATCAGAAGCACCGTCATCCCGTAGCGTGCCAGGCTCGACGCCGGCTGCGCCACCAGGCTGCCGGGCGCCTTCACTTCGGCGAGGCTGTGCTCGTCGTCCAGCAGCACCCGTTCGAGGAGGTTGGGTGCGGCCAGCCTCTCGGCCAACCGCACGCCGCTCTCCTCTTTGGGCAGAACCACCTGGTCGGCGCCGATGCGCAACAGGATATCGCGATGGCGCCGCGTCTCGGCCAGGCAGATCACGCGCGGAATGCCCAGGTTCTTCAGGTATGCCGTGATCAGCGTGTTCGCCTCGAAGTCGTCGCCGACGCCGACGACCACGGTGCCAAACGAGGCAATATCCACCTCTTGGAGGGCGTCTTCGCTGGTCGCATCCAGGGTGACAGCCGACGTGATCTCATCGGCGATCTCCTGGACGCGGGCCGCGTCGCTGTCGATGCCCAGGACCGCATGTCCCATCGCTTCCAGCCGGCGGGCCAGGCTGGCGCCGAAGCGTCCGAGTCCGATCACTGCGAACTCCTTCTCAACCTGCCGTCGACTGAGAGCGCCCAATCTGTGCGCCATCGATTCTCTCCTCACGCGGTCAGTTCATCCGGAATCGCTGCACCGTGGTTCGCAGACGTTCCGACGCAGGCGGTCGGGCGCCGGCCTTCGCGAGCATCCATGTCCCAGGGGGCGCAGAACGGTCCGGCATGTGCGATCGCTTGAGATTCGTCAACAGAATCTGCACGCTGATCAGAAGCACCCAACCCCCCGAACGTCTTTCTGCTCGCCGGAAACGCGGTGCCGGCGCACCGCCGATGGGGAGTGGAAAGGCCGTCGAATTGGTTCGGCGATGAGACAGGCCACGCCGAAAATGACCTCGGCATCCGCCGCCGTCAGTCCTCGGCCAGTACGATGATGCGATCGTGTGCGGCGAGCGTGATCGGGATGCTCTTGTCCGGGCTCAAATGCACCCCGAATGCCCGTTCCGGCGCGCTGGCTTCCGACAGCAGGCGGTAACCGATCGCAGTCTGCTTCCTGCGCCGCGCGGCCTCCGTCACGGTGTAAAAGTTCACCGGCACGCCCGGCGCAACATAGTCTTCGGCGGGCTTGAGGTAGATTTCGGCTCCGCCGGGGTTCAGAAACTCGACCAGAACCGGAATCACATCCTTATTCTCCGCAATCTGGGCCAGGGCCAGGGCCACCAGGCGCTCGCTGATGATGACATCGTCTGCACTGGTCACTTCCGCCAGATCGCGGTTCCGGACGTCCAGGATTTCGCTGACGATCGGAAAGTCGCGACCGATCTTCGCGGCGATATCCCGCAGATGGAGCAGTGAGATCATCGTGGAAGCATCGGCGATCTGAATATCCGGGGCGTCTGCAGGGCTCAGAATAATGATATACTGAAAATCGCCGCGGGCCAGCCGCTCCAGAGTGAGGCGATCGACCGGGTTGCCCTTCTCGAACGTCACCCGCGCGCGTTGAGGTGCAGTGAGCGCGGCCTCTGCTTGCATCTGCGCAGGATCGCCGGGCGCGAGCACGAGCACCTCAGAATCGGCCGGCAGGTAGTAGCCCAGTTGCTCCAGGATCAAGGGACCGCGACGGTTCCAGCCCAGCATCAGCAGGCGTTCGGGGGGGCCCGTCGGGGTCGTCCGAGATGGCGTCGCCGCTCGACCCGCGCGGATCGCTTCCTCGCCAATCTGGGCATCCACGGCCTTCACTGCGTGGAGCCTTGCAGCCCCTCTCTCGATCACGATCACGCGGTCACCGGGCTGGATCGTGGTCTCCATGGGCGGGTTGAGTTTCACCCGACCATCCTGGAACCGGAGGCCGATCAGCGCTGAATCCCGGAAGCGGAAGAGCGCATCGCCATAGGTGCACCCCGTGAGTGCAGGTTCCTCGTGGAAGTGGATGGCCGCGCCCTCGAAGCTGAACAGCTCTCCATATACCACCGATAGCCCTGATTGGCGACACGTCTGGGCGATCAGGCGTGAGATCAGGCCGTCCACCATGAACACCTGGGCGTCGTCCCCGCCAATCATGCGGATCACCTCCAGGTTGGTGGGCCTATGGATCGCCGTCACAATGTGATGGCAAGGGTCGCCACCGTTTCGGCCCTTCGCCAGGGCCATCAGCGTCTTGGCGATCGGCAGATCGGGATAGGGTCCCCCCGGTGAAACCACGATGATCGCCCGCGCAGCGTCCGGGCTGACGATTCGCAGATCATCCGGATCGAGTGGACTGCCGCTCCGGCAAACGACGCGGGTGCCCATCGTATCGGGAACCTTCGTCCGGATCTCCTCCTCCATCTCGACTTTGTCCCGATCGGCGAGGATCGCCACGCACGCGCTCCGACCCCGGTCGGCCGTGCTCTGCTTGTCGCGCAACCGATCCTGGCGCCCGCGATCGGATCGCCCGCGATCGGATCGCCCGCGATCGGATCGCCACTGCCGGTTGGCCAGGGCGAGCTCGGCTACGATCGTGAACACCTGAGGCGACCAGCCGAGGACGACCGTATGGCCTGTCTCGACAACCTGGGAACGCCCACGGCGGAGGTCGTCGAGACGGCTCTCCAGCCCGCTTGCAAGAACGCCGATGAGCGCACTCACGATGAAGATGCCGCCCAAGGTGATCGCGAATCCGACGAGCCGGAAGGACCAGCCGGTGTCGCCCGCAACCGTACCGGTGTCGACGGTGCG
>CAYRFV010000178.1:0-11880 GCA_964423545.1 uncultured Anaerolineales bacterium
CCACACCGCCGGTCGATGCCGCCGCCCTCGCCCTCTGGCAGCGGGTGCGGGACGAGCTGGCCCTGCGCCTGCCGGGTCATCCCGCCGGCGCCGATCTGTTCCGCGCCCGCCCCTTGCGGCTGTCAGGCGAGGACCTGCTGGTCGAGTTGCCTAGCGCCAGAGTGGCCGAGTGGTGGCAGGCGCGTCTGCGCCGTCCGCTAGCCGAGGCTGTTCGCTGCGCCTGTCCCCATCCCCTGACCGTCACTTTCACCGGTCCGCAGCCGGCATCCTTACCGATTTGATGTCGCCCCATTCTCATATCCCCATCTACGAGGCTTTGTCATGCACCGACTCTTTGCCATCCTCTGCTTGTCCCTACTCCTGCTTGCTCTCGCCTGGACCCGGGCCGTCCCTGCCACCGCAGAAAGTATCTCTACGCCCGCTGTTCCCACCTCTGCCATCGTGGCCGTCAACTCGCTGCGTCTGCGTGCCGGACCCGGACTCGGCTACGCCGTCCTCGCCTCCCTGCCCCGTGGTACGCTGCTGCGCGTGGACGGGCGCAGCCGCGACGGCGCCTGACTGGCAGTGCAGGCTGGTTCCCGCTCCGGCTGGGTGGCGGCGCGCTACGTGCGTCCGGCCACCCAGTCGGGCTCGCTGCCATCGGTGGCCACAGCCACACCGACGCCTACACCGGCTCCCACACCCACGCCGGTCCCGGCCCAGGCCGATATCGTCATGCTCGGCCCTGACACCGCCTTGCCGGTGCGGGCAAGTCACATACTCGGCTGGGGCTACGAATTCGTCGATGCCAGTCAGGGCTACGACCTGGTGCTGCATCGGGATATCTACGGCCAGGTCGCGCACACCTTCTGGGGACCGGCGCTGTACGAGCGCCATCCGCACGGCATCCGCTTCACCCTGATCGACCCGGCCTGGGAGGATGGCTGCCCCAGCCCGGTTGCACCCGTCCCCCTGGTCGCCGGCAGCCGCTGCCTGATCGAGGGCTTTGGCGATGGCGCAGGGGCGATGGTGTATGCCGGCTGCGCCGTCCCCACCGACCATTTCTATGACCCCCAACAGTGCTTTCTCACCGTCACCGCCGATGGCGAACACCTCAGTGACATCGTCGTTGCGGCCACGATCACGACCCAGAACCTGCTGCTGGCCGGGTATTGGGCGCGCACGCCGGACTTCAGCCAATACCCGTTCACGCCGCTCCTCGGCGAGGCATATCGGGAGGGCGATCAGTGGCGGTGGCGAAAGCCGTACCTGGAGGTGGTGAAAGGGACTTACGATCCCGTCCGATAGGTTTCATGCATAGAGAGCCGCACGTAGGTCTGAATCCAACTGCTCCAAATCGACCATCAACGCTCCCACTGCCGCCGCCTCTATATGTGCCGCTTCGGTGAAGCCCGCACGAGCGAAGAAAGCGTAGAACACCTGCCAAGGTCTCCCATCCTCTACCGGCGGCAGCACCCGTGGCGCCTTCTCGATCAATTCTCGCACCACCGAGCGATCTACAGGGTCAAGACCCCATTTGCATTCCCCCAATAGAACCGTGCGGTCGCGCCAGTTGATCGCCACGACATCCACCTGGGCGTCCGTTGCCCAGTGACTTCCGACAGCCTCAGGCGACATGGGGAGTCGTTTAGCGCGCGCCCGCACCAGGACCCACTCTCGGCAGAGTTCCTCAAAGGCTGTCGCCCCGATAAAAGCACGGAACTGTTCGCCGATCCTCTCCCAAAGCAACTCCGTCAGTTCCTGTTCGACCAGGTCCAGGTGTGGTTCGATGAAACGGAAGTAGAAGCGCAGGTAAGGGTCCCGTAAGTGATAGCGACTGCGGGTGGTGGTTCGCCGCTGCTCAGGCGGAATCGTCGCCGGTACACGTCGCTCCACCAAGCCGAGTTCGCGCAATCGCGCCAGGTAAGGTGAAAGATTGGCCGTTGTGATGGCTGATGCACCCCCAATTTCGGCGGGTGTACGAGCTCCAGTGGCAATAGCGCGCAAAATGCCCTCATAGGTGCGTGTCTCGCGCACCAAATCGCTGATGAGCACCATCGGCTCGTTGCGGAACATACCTGCCCTGCGAAAGAGATGGCGACGGATGTTTACGCCAAGACTCTGCCGGTCGCTAAATCGCTCCAGGTAAGCGGGAACACCTCCCAGCACGGCATAGGTTGCCACCCGCTCGGCGCTGCTGTAATTGGGGAAGAAATCGGTTAGTGTGGCATAGGGCAAGGGCTCTATCAACAACTGAGCGGTGACACGACCGTAGAGCGGCGCGTGATATTGGAGCAAATCAACCATCATACCGATGTGCGAGCCGGAGAGAATCAGGGTGACGTTCGTCTCCTTCAGAAACTGGTCCCATATCGCCTGCAGATGGGAGGGGAGCGAGGGATCGGATTCGACGGCGTAGGGAAACTCGTCGAAGATCAAGACCAGCGGTTGGTCGCCGATGATGCGTACCATTTGTCGCAGAAGCGGCTCCCAGCCATCGAAGCGGGGCGGCTCTGGTTCCTGCTCCTCGGGGTAGGCCCAGCGCCAAAGCGCCCGCGCCAGACCCTGGCGGCAGGATTCAGCCGTCTCACGGCGGGCAATCCAGTAGAGATGAGGAAGGCCAGTCTGCTGCACCCAGTTCAGGAGCAGGGTTGTTTTGCCTACACGGCGCCGGCCGTAGACGACTATGAAGTGTGCGCCGTCTTCTGCAAGCACGGTATTGAGTTCCTGAAACTCTTGTTGGCGATCGACGAAGTAAGCCATGGTGTGAAACTCCATAGAGAAATTCTCAGAATCTTCTTACGGAGATTGTAGACAAGAATGGAGAGACTGGCAAATAGGTCGTCCCATTGGACGTGGTTGGCAATTTTCAGGGGCTGAGCCAGGGGTTCTGCGACCATCAGAAGGACTCTGTGATGCCGTTAGCCCAGTTTTGAGGGTGGAAAAGCAGGACGATCTGCCCCTGCCCCCGAGCTTTTAGGCTCAGGGGCGCGGGCCGATGACTACATCGGCTTACCCCGCCGGCAGCGGGTGGAGCAGTAGTTCCTGCACCGACCAACGGTGACGACTAAGCCCCGCCTCCACCATCGGCGTACGCGAGCGGAAGCGGGTGATCTGCTCACCGTTGGCGTTCGTGGTCTGGTACTTCACCCGCAGTGATTCGTGGGGCCGACAAAAGTGATAGTAGGCCTGGTACCAGCGAATGTGCATATCCGGTTCACTTGGCGCGATATGGATCGACCAGGTGCGGCGACTCGGTTCCAAAGTCTGTTGGTGAGTTCTGGTGAAGGGTCGAGTTGACAGAAAAGGGCTTTGCGAGCAAGCTGGAGGATATCGCAGCCAAACCAGGAGGTCGCAAAGCCCATGAACGCCGCAGAGTACTGCGGTTGTAGAACGAGCCAAGCAATTTGCGCAATCGCTACGCGAGAAGGCAGGACGCGGGTTGTGGGAATGGAAGAAATGCCCTGCGTGCGGAAGCACGAACACGATCAAGAATGGCAGCTACCAACGGCGGCCCTGGACTTTGGCAGGGAGAGAAACGGTGCGCATCCAACGACACTTGTGCCATGAGTGCAAGAAGAGCTATTCGGAGCAGAAGGCCTGGCTGGTGCGAGGGAGTTGGTATGGGCGGGAAGTGCATCGGAGTGCGGTGGATTTCTGGTTGCATGTGGGGGCGTCGGAGCGACGGGCAGCGGAATGGCTGCGGTCGCTGATGGGGAAACAAGAGCGCTATCTGCAGTGGCAGCCGTTGGCAGAGGCGCCAGCGGAGGAGGAGAAGTGCCATCTGTCGGCGAGCACGGTCAATCGTTGGCTGGAAGCGGCGGGAGTGAAGGCGAAAGAAACGGTGGAGGGGCAGTTGGAAGGCGTGCAACAGAGCACGGCAGTGGGAGTGGATGGCTTATGGGCGCGACTACGCGGTGGGGAGAAGCGCGTGGTCTTGGCCATGGTGGACACGCTCAGTGGGTTGATCTGGCCGCCGGTGGTGCAGGCAGGGGAGGAAACGCAAAAGGCATGGGAGCAGATGTTCAGTCGCGGACAAAAGGCGGGCCTGATGGTCAAACGCCTGCGCGGGGTGACCAGCGATGGGGCGCAAGGTCTCCTGGGTTATCTGCGTCGTCAGATGAGTTGGGTGCTCCAACAACGGTGTTTATGGCATATTCGTCACAACTTGCGCGACAAAGTCAAAGCCGCTGCCGTCCAAGCCGCCCAGGGCTTGGCGGACGAGGCTGCCAAGCAGGTTCAGCAAGAGCTAACCAAAACTCTGAACACTTTGATCAACGCCGTGCTTTACGCCAAGACCTACGCCGAAGCGGAAGCAGCGCTGGCAACGCTGCAGGGGCACGTCTTCGGTGCGGTCATCGCTCAGTTCCTCAACGAGCACTTCGACTCACTACTGGTCTACACGCTCGACTATTACCAAGACCTTGCCACCGTCAATCCCGAATGGATCTGGCGCGACTTTCGCCTCAGACTCAGTCGCGGCCGTAACCACGGCTCGGACCAACGCCTGGAACAGGCTGTTCTTGCGTGGGCCAGCTATAACAACTTCTCTCCGCACCAGTTTCGCTCCGAACACAAACGCCATTATCGTCACCCTGGCCTCTGCCCCTTAGAGGTCGCTGGTCTCCCTCCACCTCCCCATATCAGCTATCTCGATGCTTTGGGTGTTTGATGCTCATGGCCCGGCTTCCTCTTGCCTTCTTTCGGCAAGGGGGCGAAAGACACCCCTTACCCCCTTTCCAATACCCACCAACACGCCCATCAAGTCGCCAACACGAGATGGAACCGAGTCGCTGATTGACAAGCAGGCCAGACTGACTACAATGAGCCACAAATAGAAAAACAAAACCGACCTTGTTGGCACAGGGTCGGTTGCGTCGCAGCAATGAGGCGTTTGCCCTGGTTTGGGCGTGCTCTTCTTGGTGGACTTCAGCGCTTTTTTACTATAGAGGGGAGCGACGGGCGTCGTTTTCTTAGCTACAATAACATCGAAATCATCCCGCCAGAAGTGTAATCGGCCACTTCGAGCCTGCTAAGGCCTCGAAACCAGGCTATTTTCACAGCTCCGTATGGGAACGGTCGCAAGCGATGCGTTGCGACTCTTTCCGTGCGGGGCTTTTTGTTGACCTGCTCCCGCCCCCTGCCGCCACCCGTGAGAGATCGATGACCCACACTGCCATGCCCCAGTTCCGCCCTGACCGTTTCCGAACCCTCCGCCGCCAGAAGCAGATCAAGGCTCCGGACCTTGCTTCACTTGCCGCCATGACCGAGACCCAGGTCTACCGGCTGGAGCGCGGTGAACGTCCCAACCTCTACGCCATCACCCTGGCTCGCATCGCCCTGGCGTTGGATACCAACATCGAATACCTGCTGGGCCTCACCGATGACCCGGCGCCGATTGTCTTGAAGGACCGATCGTGAACATGCGCCTGACCGCTAACGCCGCCTCCCCCTCCTTTGCCAGAGGGCCTCGTATGGGAACGGAGATTCGGCCGCCCCATGAACACGCCCGCAGCGTTCCAGCCATCGCCTGCCCATCAGGCCGCTTGCGGATGCGCACGCACGACATCCCACACGGCTTCCGGGTACCGCTCCGCTACCTGCAGCAATACGCGCGCCGGCCCCTGGGGCGAGCGCCTGCCTTGCTCCCAATTCTGCAGGGTGTCGACGCTGATGCCCAGCATGGCGGCGAATTCGCTTTGGGTCAGGTTGTAGCGCGCCCGAATGTGCTTGACATCCGGGCCTTCGACCGCAAAGACACGCGAGGGTTCGGCTTCCCCGCGCAGGATGGCTGCGCCTTCGCGCACGCTCTCGACAAGTTCGGCAAACATGTCTTCGTTCATGGGTATTCTGCCTCCATCAGCTGTCTCAGTACTTTGAGTTGATCTGGCGTCAGATCATCTTGCTCGCCTTTGGCATAGATGTAGAGCAACAGGATCCGGCTGTGACTGACTGCCCAGAAGTAGATGACGCGCACACCGCCACGTTTTCCATGACCTTTGGCCCGCCATCGCAGCTTGCGCAGACCGCCGCCTCCGGGGATCAACGCTCCGGCATCCGGGCGTATGACCAGGGCAAGCTGCAGTTGTGTGAACTCTTCATCAGAGAGGAGGGCAACCACCCGTCTGGTGAAGGCGTGAGTTTCAACAAGAACCATAGACGTTGCGGCAAGCGAAGTTGGCAGTGGGTGTCATCAACATGATACGCCAATGGCGTATTGTGTGCAAATCTTGCCGGTCCTGCTCTCCATCCCCTTCACCCTCATCCCTAGAAAAAGCAAAACCGCTGTCATCAGCAGCGGTTTGCCCGGAGTGCGCCGAAGCGGCCTCCCATGTAGGAGCCTGATGGTAGCGCACCCCCGACAACCTGTCAAACCGCCACGGCGATGCGACCAGTGCCGCACTCCGCCAATTTCTCCATCAGGAGTCTCTCACAAATGACAACCACACTTCATGATGCCCGTGAGCCGGGCTGGTTCTGGAGTGCAACACGATCACCAGGGCGGCAACCTTGGCAGGGCTCGCTTGCCCAACGACGATGCCTCAGGTGGTACAACTACTGCACCAGCGCAACAGAATCACCAGATGTGCGCGCCTGGAACGGCTTCTTTGTCCGGCGACGACGTTCTGGGTGATGCAACCCTTGCGCCAGTGCAACTGGATCACCAGGGTAGTGCAGTAGATGCACCGGGAGTGGTGCAGCACGATCACCAGGGTGGTGCAACAGTTGCACCCGAAGGAAACACAGAGAAGGAAACACACCGTAAGGAAACACAGACGAAGGAGAGGAAGGACGGCGCGCCCAACGATTGCGGCGCCGCCTCTCGCCCTGCGCCCACCCTCGCCCTCCCCTCTTCGGGTTTGGCAGTGTCTGCGGCTGATGGTCACGACGATGCGCTGCCGGCGACCGCAGCCGTACAGACCGATCAGCCTGGGCCAGGCGCCGCTGCCTCACCTGCTTCCAGCCAGGACGCCATCCTCGCCGCCCTCTGCCAGGTCACGGGCAAAGACCCCGACCTGCTGCGCGCCCACAAGCGCCGGGAGTACGAGAATGCTACCGAACGGCTGTGTGAACGAGACTTCACGGCTGAGGACGTGCATGACTTCGCCGCCTACTGGCAGCAGGTCCATCCCATCGGCAGCAGGAAACCCGGCGCCGGCTACCCCCACCTGGTGCAGGTGCTGGAAGACCTGCCCGGCGCCCTGCCCTGGATTCGGGAGCGAAGAGCGCGCCAGGCCGAGGCCGCAGCCTGGCAGGAAGAAGACCCAATCTCGCTGCCCGCCATGCCTCCCACACCGCCGGTCGATGCCGCCGCCCTTGCCCTCTGGCAGCGGGTGCGGGACGAGCTGGCCCTGCGCCTGCCGTGTCATCCCGCCGGCGCCGACCTCTACCGCGCCCGTCCCCTGCGGCTGTCAGGCGAGGAGATTCTTGTCGAGCTGCCCAGCGCCCGCATGGCGGAGTGGTGGCAGGCCCGCCTGCGCCGCCCGCTGGCCGAAGCCGTTCGCTGCGCCAGTCCCCATCCCCTGATCGTCACTTTCACCGGCCCGCAGCCGGCGTCCTCGCCGGTTTGAGGTCATTCCATTTTCGCTCCCCCCATTCCGGAGGTTTTGTCATGCACCGGCTCTTTGCCATCCTCTGCCTGTCCCTGTTCCTGCTTGCTCTCGCCTGGACCCGGGCCGTCCCTGCCACCGCTGCCACCACCGCCGGCAGCACGGCCACGCCCGCCGCTCCCACCTCTGTCATCGTTGCCGTCAACTCCCTGCGCCTGCGCGCCGGACCCGGCCTCGGCTACGCTATCCTCGCCTCCCTGCCTCGTGGCTCGCTCCTGCGCGTGAACGGGCGCAGCATGGATGGCGGCTGGCTGGCCGTGCAGGCCGGTTCTCGCCCCGGCTGGGTGGCGGCGCGCTATGTGCGTCCGGTCGTCCAGTCAGGCGCGCTGCCGTCCGTGGTTACGACCACACCGACGCCTACACCGGCGCCCGCCCCCACGCCGGTCCCGGTTCAGGCCGATATCGTCGTGCTTGGCCCTGACACCGCCTGGCCGCTGCGGGCGCAGCATGTCATCGGCTGGGGTTACGAATTGATCGACGCCAGCCGAAGCTACGACTGGGTGCTGCACCGGGATGTCTACGGACAGGTTGCCTATGCCTTCTGGGGAGCGGCGCTGTACGACCGCCACCCTCATGGCATCCGCTTCACCCTGATCGACCCGGCCTGGGAGGATGGCTGCCCTAGCCCGGTTGCACCCGTCGCCCTGGTCGCCGGCAGCCGCTGCCTGATCGAGGGCTTCGGCGATGGAACCGGCGCTATGATCTACGCCGGCTGCGCCGTCCCTGCCGACCACCTCTACGACCCCCAGGAATGCTACCTTGCCATCACCGCCGAAGGCGAGCACCTGAGCGATATCGTCGTTGCCGCCACGATCACGGCCCAGAACATGTTGGTGACCGGCTACTGGGCGCGCACGCCGGATTTCAGCCAGCATCCGTTCACGCCGCTGCTGGGTGAGGCGTATCGCGAGGGCGACCAGTGGCGTTGGAGGGAGCCGTATCTGGAGGTGGTGAAGAAGCCGTGACACTCATCCGTCCCTCACTGTCCAGTACGATGCAAGAAGAGGTGACACGGGTATGATACCTCGCCGACTCCATCACCTGATGCCATCGCCAATTTGCAGATGCTGCGATTCCGGGCTATGCTATCTCTTAGCTTTCTATGAGTTTGTGACTACTTGTTTCACAAACTCAGTTACTTCTAAGTTACTGCCTCTGTCTCATGGCCCGTTCCCTGTCAGCTCTGGAATCCAGACTCATCCTACGACTCGAGTGGGAGAAACGCCCCGTCGTCACCATCGAGGAAGCTATGGCGATCCTTGGCGTCTCCTACGATCAAGCGCGACAGGTGCTCCACCGCCTCTCCCGCCGCCGCTGGCTCGCGCCTCTTGTGCCCGGCAAGTACGAATTGATTCCGGCCGAGAGGGGGGAATATGCCTTTGCCGACACGAATCCCCTTTTCATTGGCAGCGTGCTGGTGGCGCCCTACTACTTCTCGTATGCCACCGCTGCTTTCTTTCACGGCCTTTCAACCCAGGCCTCAGCCACGGTCTACATTGCCACAACCGTGCAGCGCCAGCGTCTGCTGGTCGTGCGTGACAAAGAGTATCGTTTCGTGGTGCAACCGCCCTACAAGTTCTTCGGCACCCTTGAGGTGAATGCCTATGGCAGCCAGGTGCAAATGGCCGAGCCTGAGAAGGCAGTCTTGGACTGTCTGGATCGCCCCAAGTACGCGGGCGACATCCCAGAGGTGGCGGCTATGCTCTGGCGAGGCAAGGGGAGGCTGGTCTGGTCACGTCTGGCGGACTATGCCCTGCGCTACCGTTCGCAGTCGCTCGTCCAGCGTCTGGGGCATTTGGCCGATATGCTGGAACTACCACTAGGCGCCGACAAACGGCAACGCCTGCTCGACGCAACGGGCAAGACTACCTGCTATCTGGGCCAGCCTGGGACCTGGCGGCAAGGCGGCGAGTATGATGCGACCTGGAGGGTCGTGGACAATGTGGGGCGAGTACAGCTGTTCAGCGAGATTGAGGTCGTCTGATGATTGAGAAACGACTGGTGCAGTGGTATGCGGCAGACGCCGGCGTTGATCTGGACGTTGCCGAGCGCGAGGTTGTCTTGACCTATGTGCTGAGCGTTCTTGCTGACAGCGGCCTGCTGTCGCAATTGGCGTTCAAGGGCGGCACGGCGATTCGCAAGCTAATCCTCGGTGGGCAGGGGCGTTTCAGCCTGGACCTCGACTTCACGGCCGTTGGCACTGATGACCCCGATGCCTTTGTGCTTGACCTGGCCGCACTCTTGCACGATCAAACCTACTACGGGATCACTTTCTCAATCCCGACGCCGGACTACTATGCCACTGAGGATTCTTGTGGGGCTGAAGTGACCTATCGGCATGACTGGGTGACAGGCGGTCGCTTTGGTTTTCAGATCAGCTTTCGTGGCCTACCCCTGTTGCCGGTGCGGCCGCTGGCGCTGCGCCCGGAGCGCTATTTCGAGTGGATGGAGATTGCGATACCCGAAGTTCCGACCCTGAATGTGCATGAGATTGTCGGAGAGAAGGTGCGTGCGGCCGCGCAACGCAGCCGCGTGCGCGACTTGTTCGATCTCTATCAATTCACGCGACTGCAATTCGATCGCGCGTTGGTGCGACGGATTGCACTTCTGAAATGCTGGGAGACGCGCTTTGCGTTTGATCCTGCTGCTTTTCTGTCCGGGATTCCCCAGGCCCACTACGATTGGGTGGACTTGCGGCGCCTCATTCGGCGGGGAGCCGCTGTCAGTCCCGACGAGATCATCCGGGGTGTGCAGCAGGGATATGCCTTTCTGGGACAGTTGACGCCAGATGAGATGCTGTTAACCTCCGATCCCTATGGACGACAGCGACTGGTTTACAGCCGGCTAATAGCCGATCTGCCGCAACTGTGAGACTGGTGCCCGGTTCACTACGGGTTCTGCCGCTTTATGCGCCGCGTCATTCCCAGCGTAATGAATCAAAGCCCAATATACTCGCTCCGTCGCGACTCGAAGTGATCGAAGTAGAGAGTGCCGCGAGTACCTGTGTCGATGGCGGCGAGGGGGCCGAGGCGAGCTTCATCGACCCTGCGGGTGTCGTTGTCGATGGCGGACTTGGTCTGCTTGAGGACGCCATCGATCCATAGGCTGAGGGAGCCGTTGTTGGCGCCGACGGCGGTGGCCGCCTGCCAGTCGATCTCGATGGCGTGGGGGGCGTCGGTGATCGTGAACCAGGAAGTGCTGGTGTAGACGGTGGCGTCGTCGCGTAGTTGGCCGCGGATCTGATAGGAGGTGTTGTACTTGCGGAAGACGATGCGGAGGACATCGATGCTGCCGGAGCGGCCGACGAAGATGTAGTGGTTGGGTCCTCCCAATGGACACGGTTGGTAATTCTCAAGGGCTACGCCAGGGATTCTACGACCATCAGAAGGACTCTGTGATGCCTTTACCCCAGTTTTGAGGGCGAGAAAGCAGGACGATCTGCCCCTTTCCCCGAACTTTTTGAGTCAGGGGCGCGGGCCGATGACTACATCGGCTTACCCCGCCGGCAGCGGGTGGAGCAGTAGTTCCTGCACCGACCAACGGTGACGACTAAGCCCCGCCTCCACCATCGGCGTACGCGAGCGGAAGCGGGTGATCTGCTCGCCATTGGCGTTTGCGACCTGGTATTTCATCCGCAGTGACTCGTGGGGCCGACAAAAGTGATAGTAGGCCTGATACCAGCGAATGTGCATATCCAGCTCGCTTGGCGCGATGTGGATCGACCAGGTGCGGCGCGCCAGGCCGGCGATGCTTTGGCGAAGGGTGAGATTGATGCGCTCGACGAAAGCGGTCTGGATCGTCGCCCGCAGGTTGCAGGCATGGAGGCGTTCGGTCAGCATCTCCCTCGATTCACACAGCATCCGCTGCTCGGTGCCGACGAGTCGGCGCCAGGAGCGGATCTTCTTCAGTTGGGCATAGACGAGATCGGGCGAGACCACCCACTGCGGTTTACCGCCGTCGGGCGACTCCTGCCAGTGCCCGAAATGGGCTGTCAGGGCGTAATAGTACGCCATCAACCCATCACTGGTGAATGCGGGCGTGCATCCGGGGGCCAGCATCGCCACCAATGTATGCACAACGGCATAGGCAACCTCTTGCTTGCGGGGACCCAACTGCAATACAGGCATCAGTTTGTCATGCATGCCTTGCATGCCGGCGTCCATCGCTACCCACAACCACACATCTCGACCCCTACCTTTGATCTGCACCATCAACTCGTCGAGTTGGACGTGCCCAAGCCGGAGACCTCGCAGATGCTCATCGTGCAAGCACCGGCGGTGCTCGCCTGATC
>CAYRFV010000179.1:0-11743 GCA_964423545.1 uncultured Anaerolineales bacterium
TGGCGCAGGCGAGCATGGCAATGGGCAGTTCAGGGATGCGGCCCATGTAGATCGTCACCCGGTCGCCTTTCTTAACGCCCATGCTGCGCAGGACGTTGGCGAACTTGCAGACTTCGCGGTTGAGCGCATGGTAGGAGAAGGTGCGCACATCGCCGTTCTCGGCCTCCCAGATCAGCGCCAGCTTGTTGCGCCGCCAGGTTTCCAGGTGGCGGTCCAGGCAATTGTAGACGATGTTGGTCTTTGCCCCGGTGAACCATTGGTAGAACGGCTTGTTGGAATCATCCAGCACCCTGTCCCAGGGCTGGAACCAGGTGAACTGCTCGGCCTGCGCGGCCCAAAAGCCCGCCAGATCGCGCTCGGCCCAGCGGGCCATCTCCTCGTAGCTCTTGATGTTGGCGCTGGCGATGATCTCTGAAGAAGGCTTATAGAGGTTCTGCTCCTGTCCGTTGCTCATCATTTCCTCCTGGCGGCCCCGTCCGACCGAGGCTGGGCTCAACATACGGCGGATGATTTGTCTCTCCCGAAGACGACACCAATTATACTCAATGCCAGTACAATAGGAAAACCGGCTGCGGGTGAAACGCAGCGACCGACGTCCTGAGACGTCGGTCGCAATGGGTGTCCGGATGGCCGGACCTCGATCCCGTGAGCGAGCGGATCGGCGCCGCGGCCGACTACGCCCCGCCGGTCATGCGCTCGATCTCGGCGTCGATCACCGCGGGTTCCAGCTTGAGGAAGAGCGCCGCCGGCTCGCGCAGCGGTTGGCCGGGCGCCAGCGCGCTGACCGCCCAGCGTCCTGTGGCGCCGGCAGGATCGTAGCGGAGCACCAGGTGCCGGCGCTCCTGCTCCAGGATCTCCTCGGTGTACTGCCGGCCGAACAGCTCGCCATCGTAGCCCAGGTAGCTGTGGAGCTTCTGGCAGGTGAAGGGTAGAAACGGCGCCAGCATCGTCTTGAGCGTGTCGATCACGCGCAGCGCCACATAGACCGACGTGCCCGCGGCCACCGGATCGGTCTTGATCTGTTTCCACGGCTCTTTCAGGTTCAGGTAGCGGTTAGCCTCGTGCGCCAACGCCATAATCTCCGAGAGCGCCTGTTTCAGCTTGACTGCCTCCATCAGGGCCGTAACCCGTGCGAAGGTCGGCTCGATCAGGTCGAGCAGACTGCGATCCGCTGCGTCATAGGCGCCGGGCTGCGGCGCCTTCCCGTCGAAGCGCTTGTAGGCGAACCCGAGCACCCGGTTGGCGAGGTTGCCCCACGTGGCGACGAGCTCTTCATTGTTGCGCCGCACGAAGTCTTCCCAGGTGAAATTGACATCCTGGCTCTCCGGGAAGTTGGCTGCAATGGCGTAGCGCCACGGATCGGGATCGTAGCGGTCCAGTGCGTCGGCCATCACGATCATCCAGCGGCGACTTTTGCTGAGCTTGCGGCCTTCGACGTTCAGGTATTCGTTGGCGGGCACATCGTGGGGAAGGTTCAGCCCGCCGCCGTACGCGATCAGCATGGCCGGCCAGATGATCGAGTGGAACTCGATGTTGTCCTTGCCGATGAAATTGTAGGCGCGGCAGGCCGGGTCTTGCCACCATGCCCGCCAGGCTTCCTCATCGCCGGTCAGCTTCGCCCACTCTTTGGTCGCCGAGAGGTAGCCGATGACCGCATCGTACCAGACGTAGATGCGCTTCTCATCGTAGCCGGCCACAGGGATGGTCACGCCCCACTGAATATCGCGCGTGATCGGCCGGCCGCGCAGCTCGCGGCTTTCCAGCCGGGCGCGCGTCTGGTTCATCACGTTCGGCCGCCAATGCTCCTTCCTGCCGTCGTTCACCCACGCCAGCAGCGGATCATTCAACTTGCCCAGGTCAAGGAAGAAGTGCTGCGTGCTGCGGATCTCGATGTTTGAGCCGCCGCAATACTTACAGCGCGGCCGGATCAACGTTGTGGCATCATAGGTGCGGCCGCAGTTGTCGCACTGATCGCCCCGCGCGCCGTCGTAGCCGCAGAACGAGCAGACGCCCTCTACGTATCGGTCGGCCAACCATTTGGCGCACGCTATGCAGTAGAGCTGCTGCATGGTGTCGAGATAGATGTATCCGTTCGCCAGATGGGTCTTGAACAGGTCCTGGGTCACTGCCCAATGGTTCTCGGTGTCCGTCTCCGTGAACAGATCATAGCTGATGCCCAGGCGTTGATACATGGCGATGATGCGCGGATGATAACGGTCGACGATCGCGCGCGGGGTCACGCCGTCCTCCTCGGCGCGGACGGTGATTGGCGTGCCGTGGGTGTCCGAGCCGGAGAGCATCAACACTTCGTTGCCGCGCAGGCGATGATAGCGGGCGAAGATATCGGGCGGCAGATAGGCGCCGGCGATATGCCCGATGTGCAGATCGCCGTTGCAGTAGGGCCAGGCGGTGAAGACCAGGATCTTTTCCGACATGAACGCCTCCGGGCGTGAAACGTGCAGCATGATGCGTATCAGATGCCACGCACAACACCGGCTATTCTATCACAGACGGGAGCGCTCGAACGAAAAACGGGCCGGGTTCGCGCTGCCCGGCCTGTTCTGCGCTGGTCGATCGGCGGATGCGACCTGCTGCGATGAAGCTGGACCGGCCGTGGCGCCGTGACGCCGCGCCGGCCCTCGCCGTCTTCAGCCCCAGCGCCGCGGTTGGACAAAGTATCGGATGAGGGCAACGATCCCGAGGCCGATCAGCAGCACCGGCCAATAGACGCCCAAGAGCTGTGGTCCCCCCAGGAAGGAGGCGAAGATGGTGAACATCACCAGGCCGATCAGGATCAGCCAGCCGCCGCGCACCAAGCCGCGGCCGAAGCGCCCTGCCAGCAACCCTTCGAGAATCACGCCGACGCCGATGAAAACGAGAATCAGCGTCCATGCATACGCCCAGCTGGCGAAGTTGCCGGTGGCATTCTGCCAGGCGAGCAGCACGCCGATGCCGCCCACGATGCACGCCGGGACCGCCATGCCAGGATTCCCGGTGACTAGGCCAAGCAGGAAGAGGAACACCCCGATGCCGATCACGATCACCGGCCATGTCAAGGGCCCCAGCCTCTCGAACAGGCCCGGAAAGAGCTGTCCGGGCAGGAACAGCAGGCCCAAGAGGATCAACAGGATTCCGATGCCGATGCCTGATCGGGTTGAGCGATCCATAGGATTAGCCTCCATGTGCTGACGCGGCTCTCATTGATATCTTACGCAGCGCACGGAACCAGGTTGCGGGCCAGGTCGAGCTCCATATAGATGTTCCCATTCCGCCGTGCATACTCCTTGAATCCGCAGCTTCGATAGAGGCGAATGGCCGGCTCCCAGTCGTCATTGGTCTCCATCCACAGTCGCACCAGCTGCTGCGCCCTGCCCGCGTCGATGAGGCGCATCACCAATGCCTTGGCGACGCCTCTGCGCCGGCAGCGCGCCGCCACCGAGACGCGCACGAGTTGTCCCACCGCTGGACTTTCGAAGACGAGTGCAGCCGTCCCCACCAGGCCCTCCGCATCGTGGCTCACCAGGAACAGATGTCCGCGGCCGAGATAGTGGGCCGCGATGTCGTCGATATCGGGGTTGCGCGACTCGTCGACAACACCGAAGTGCTCCGCCAGACCCTCCAGGATGAGGCGCCGGGCGGCCGGCTGATCGGCGGGAACGAAGGGACGTATCGTCAGTCCGGTGAGTTCAAGCATCCCGGCGCATCCGCTTGGCGACATAGACCACCTCGGGCTGCGCATAGCCCAGCTCCTCGAAGAGCCGCAGTGAGGCGGCATTGTGGCGCTCGATGAGCGCAGCCCACACCTCCAGACCAACCTCCTCCACGAACCAGCGCTCGGCTTCGGCCACAATCCGGCGCGCCAGGCCCTGGCGCCGATATGCGGGATCGACGGCGAGGCGATTGATCCATCCTTTGCGGCCGTCGTGGGTCAACACCGCAGCGGCGACCAGCACGTCTCCGGCGCGCAGGCCGATGACGCGCTGCACTCCCAGCGCCATCTGTCGGGCCAAGGCCGCCGGCGCATCGCGACCTTCGGCGCGCACGGGTAAGCCTGCGCGCCGCCACAGGGCGAGAAGATCACCGTGATCGGTCGTCTGCAGGTCGCACAAAACAGGAGTGAGTGAGCACATCCCTTTCCGCCTCCATGTTTCACCCAAAGTATAGCAAGCGTATGAAAAGCGTAGCTTTGCTGTAGTCTGATAATGTGACGAGCGTCAAGCAAAGTCTGCTTAATTATTCTATAATGCCCTTCGAGAGACGCAAACAGGGTTCTCTCCTTCTCCTCCTTTTTTGAGCACCGGGGTAAGGGCAGCCCCGGTGCTCACGCGTCTGGGGCTTGAAATCCCCGCTCGCACCAAGTATATCCTCGCACAAGCCTTAATCCAACTCTTAACCATGCTTTACTGCCCTTTAAGGACAACCCTCGAACAACTCGCTATACTGAATTCACGATAGTCCAGTGACCGGGCGAGGATTCACGCTGTGCGCAGCGATCCGACCCGACAAGATTCGTTCCATAGTGGAGGCAGTTGTCCATGAAAAAACTTCGATTTGCGATGCTGGCCGTATTGCTCGTGAGCGTGCTCGGCCTGGCGGCCTGTTCGGCCGCCATCCCTGCCGCGTTTGCGATGGTCGACAATCTCGTCATGAACCAGCGCATCACAGCGCCGGCCTCAGCGCCGGTGGCATCGGTCGCTTCGGCGTCCCGGCTTCCAGCCGCGCGGCCGGCAGCTCAAGCGTTGCTCGCCAACGATCTACAGAGCCGGCTGCAGGAGATCTACAGCTCGGTCAACCCGTCGGTAGTCAACATCCGCGTGGCCGTTTCCCCCAATGCGGCGATGGGCAGCCTCCCTCAGATCCCTGGGATGCCGAACTTCTTCGGCGTTCCTGAACAGGACAATGAGGACGGCGACGCACCGAATGCACCCATGGCGATGGGTGAAGGCTCCGGTTTCGTATGGGACAGCCGCGGCCACATCATCACCAATAACCACGTGGTGGATGGTGCGCAGAAAGTCACCGTGACCTTCGCTGACGGCACGACGGTGCCGGCGACGGTCGTCGGCGTCGATCCTGAGAGCGACCTCGCCGTGATTAAGGTCGATACCAAGGCCGTGAAGCTTCAGCCGATCAGCGTCGGTGACTCGAGCAAAGTCAAGGTGGGCCAGTTTGTGGTCGCAATCGGCAACCCGTTCGGACTGGCCGGTTCGATGAGCTTCGGCATCGTGAGCGCCCTTGGCCGCAGCCTGCCTGCGAGCGGCGAGAATGCGTTCCTGAGCCAGGGACCCAGCTACACGATCCCTGACATAATCCAAACCGACGCGCCTGTGAACCCCGGCAACTCCGGCGGCGTGCTGCTCGATCTGGACGGCAACCTGGTGGGCGTTCCCACCGCGATCGAATCTCCCGTGCGCGCCTCAGCGGGCGTCGGCTTCGCCGTGCCGTCCGCGATCGTCAAGCAGGTTGTGCCTGAGTTGATCCAGAACGGCAAGTTCGTGCATCCGTGGATCGGCATCAGCGGCGGCACGCTCTCGCCCGCAGTGGCGGAGGAAATGGGGCTGGATGCGACGCAGCGCGGCGCGCTGGTGGTCTCGGTGACCAAGGGCAGTCCCGCGGAAAAAGCTGGCCTCGTTGCCAGCACTGAGCAGGCCACGATCGACGGTCAAGAAGTGCAAATCGGCGGTGATGTGATCACAGCAATCGAGGGCCAACCGGTCCGGCGCTTCGAGGACCTCGTCACCTATCTTGCCCGCAACGGCAAAGTGGGCCAGACCGTCAAGCTGACCGTCCTGCGTGACGGCAAGGAGATCACGGTCTCGCTGACGCTTGCCGCTCGGCCCGGCGCACAGGCGGCTCAGGGCAATGCCCAGCCGCGCGGGAACCGGGGTCAGCAGCCGGCGCCGCAGCAGCCGGCGCCGAGGCAGGGGCAGCCGCAGCAGCCGGCGCAGCCGCAGGCGACGCCGCAGGCGCGGGGCAACCAGGGTGCATGGTTGGGTGTGGCTGGCATCGACCTGAACGCGGCGTTGGCGGGGGCGATGGAGTTGGATGAGAGCCAGGCGGGCGCGCTGATCCAGCAGGTCGTGCCGAACAGCCCGGCTGCCAAGGCAGGTTTGAAGGCCGGGGCCGAGGACTTCGAACTCGACGGGCGCAGCGTGAAGATCGGTGGCGACGTGGTGGTGAAGGCTAACAACAAAGACGTTGCGAGCATGCAAGACCTCGTGACGATCGTGCAGGGCATGAAGCCAGGCGACAAGCTCAACTTGACCGTGCTGCGCGACGGCAAGGAGGTCAGGGTTGTCGTGACGCTTGCCGACCGGCCGGCGGCTCAGCAGCCGGCGCCGCAACAGCCGGCGCAGCCGCAGGCGACGCCGCAGGGCCGCGGGAACCGGGGTCAGCAGCCTGCGCCGCAGCAGCCTGCGCCGCAGCAGGGGCAGCCGCAGCCGCAGGCGACGCCGCAGGCGCGGGGCAACCAGGGTGCATGGTTGGGTGTGGCTGGCATCGACCTGAACGCGGCGTTGGCGGGGGCGATGGAGTTGGATGAGAGCCAGGCGGGCGCGCTGATCCAGCAGGTCGTGCCGAACAGCCCGGCTGCCAAGGCAGGTTTGAAGGCCGGGGCCGAGGACTTCGAACTCGACGGGCGCAGCGTGAAGATCGGTGGCGACGTGGTGGTGAAGGCTAACAACAAAGACGTTGCGAGCATGCAAGACCTCGTGACGATCGTGCAGGGCATGAAGCCAGGCGACAAGCTCAACTTGACCGTGCTGCGCGATGGCAAGGAAGTCAAGGTGACTGCTGAGCTTGCGGTCCGTCCGGCAAGCTGAAAGCAAGCCGGCTCAACTTCGGGAGCAACGGTTTCGGTATGGGGCAACCGAAGCCGGTGTTTCAAACGATCGGGGGGTGCTTCTGGGTGGGGGCATCCCCCGACCTGTTTGATGTCGCCGCCAACGAAATTGTTCGGGACTGCGATCAGCGCGACAATAGCGGCGTGCACCATTCGGATACGCGACCGAGGCTTGCCCGATGGCCGAACCACCGCTCCACCAGCTCGACCTGCTCCGCCGGGTGCCTTACTTCACCGGCCTGACCGATGAGGTGCTCGGTGCACTGGCGAAAGCCGCTGGCTCCCGGCGCTATTCTCGCAACCAGGTGATCTTCCTTGAAGGGGATCCGTGCGCCGGCCTGTACATCGTGATGACCGGCGAGGTGAAGATCTTCAAGCTCTCCACTCAGGGTCGCGAGCAGATCCTGCATCAGTTGGGGCCAGGCGGCACATTCAACGATGTCGCCGTGCTGGATGGCGGCCCCAATCCGGCCAGCGCAGCCGCTACGAGCGACGCGACCGTCTGCATCATTCCTCGCGAACAGATCCGCCGCCTGGCGCAGACCTACCCGGAGCTCGCATGGGCGCTGATCGAGAGCATCGCACGTCGGGCGCGGCACCTGGTGCGCGTCGTCGAGGATCTGGCGTTGCGGTCCGTCAAAGCGCGGCTTGCGAGGCTCCTGCTTACGGAGGCGGCGCACATCAACGACAAAGGCGCGATCGAGCGGGCGCAGATGGTCACGCAAGCCGAAATGGCCGCGCGTCTGGGCACTGTCCGCGAGATGATCGGCCGGGCGCTGCGCGATCTGGCCGATGAAGGGTTGATCGAGTTCGACCGCCATCGGATCGTCATCATCGATCGCGAACGGCTGCAAGCTGTCGCTGATCTGGGTTGACGACCTGTTGCGACCGTCCAGACCCGATGCATTCCCTTTGGGAATCGTTCAGCGCAGCCACCGAGGCGTCTCCACCGGCGGCAGGATGTCTTGGCCCGTGATCAGGCGCGCGCCGCGGTTGCGGGTGAAGTAGTTCCACGCCCATTGGATCAAGATCAGCAGCCGGTTCTCGAACTCCACAATGTAGAGCAGATGGATGAAGAGCCACATGATCCAGGCAGCAAAACCGTGCAGGCGCAGCCGTCCGAAGTCCGCCACGGCAGCCGCCCGGCCGATCGTCGCCAGGCGCCCCTTATCGCGGTAGCGGAAAGGCGCCAGGCTCTGGCCCCGCAGCCGGACGCCGATCAGCCTGGCAGCATAGCGTCCCTGTTGCATGGCAACCGGCGCCACACCCGGCAGCGGCTGGCCATCGTCACCCATGAAGTGCGCCAGATCCCCGATGACCAGAATCTCCGGGTGGCCGGGCAGGCTCAGATCGGGCTGCACGATGACCCGGCCGGAACGATCCAGCGACGCGCCTGTTCTGGCAGCCAGTGCGCGACCCAGGGGCGAGGCCTGAACGCCAGCTGCCCACAACACCGTGCGCGCCGCAATGCGTTCCGCGCCCACGTTGGTCTCGACGGTCACACCTTCTCTGCGGATATCTGTCACCTTCGTGCCGGTGCGAATGGTGACCCCCAGGTGTCTGAGCGCAGCTGCGGCCTGCTCCGATAGATCGGCCGGATAGACGGGAAGCACATGATCTGCACCCTCGATCAGCAGGATCTTTGCGGCGGCCGGATCGATCTGGCGGAAGTCGCCGCGCAGGGTGTGATTGGCGATTTCGCCCAAGGCGCCGGCCAGTTCGACCCCTGTGGGGCCGCCGCCGACGACCACGAAGGTCAGCCAGGCCTGGCGTGCCGCAGGATCGACTTCGCGCTCGGCAGCTTCGAATGCAAGCAGCACTCGCCGGCGGATTTCCAGCGCATCCTCCACCGTTTTCAAGCCGGGTGCTTCGCCAGCCCAGGCGTCATGGCCGAAGTACGCATCGCGCGAACCCGTAGCTACCACCAGGGTGTCATACGGCAGCCCGCCGCCGTCCGAGAAGAGCACGCGCCGGCCCGCCGGGTCTACATCGATCACCTCCGCCAGGTGCACCTCGACGTTTTTCTGGCGCCGAAAGATCCCGCGCAGCGGCGCAGCAATCTCACCGGGAGATAGGGCGGCGGTTGCCACCTGATAGAGCAGGGGTTGAAACAGATGGAAATTGCGTCGATCCACCAAGGCGGCTGACACGGGCATATTCTTCAGCGATCGGACCGCTTCAATGCCTCCGAAGCCGCCGCCGAGCACAACAACTCGATGCGCTGTCGGATCAGCCATATTCCAAGCTCCATATTCTGTCCAGATAAGGATGTCTGACGGCCAGTCTAGCATACGAGCTAACGTTACGCAATGTGCGCTTGAGACTAAAGTCCCTGACAAGGCGGCTCCGCAGTGATATACTTCAGCCATGATGCCGAGCGAACAAGGAGACGGAGACGGAGATGGATGCACTGATACTGCCGGAGATCGACCGTGACCTATGTACGGGTTGCGGCGACTGCATCCCAGTCTGTGCGCCCCAGGCGCTTGCATTGGTGGATGGAAAGGCTGTGATCTCTGCGCCGGACGCGTGTAAGTATGAAGGTGGCTGCGAGCCGGCCTGTCCCATCGGCGCGATTCAGTTGCCGTTTGTCGTCGTGTTCGGCGAGTCGATCGGGAATTCGTTGCGTTAGGGGGACATGATGGAAGCGACCACTATTCTGATGGAAGAACATCGTGTGATCGAACGGGTGCTGGCGAGCCTGGAGTCAGGCGCGGCGCGCGTTGCGGCTGGCCAGCCGATGCGTCCAGGTTTCTTCATCGAGGCCACCGATTTCGTGAAGGGATTCGCGGATGGCTGCCACCACCGCAAAGAAGAAGGTGTGCTGTTTGCCGCAATGGTCGATAACGGGCTGCCGCGCGAAACGGGGCCCATCGCTGTGATGCTCGCCGAGCATGAGCAAGGGCGCGCCTACACCCGGGGCCTGCGCGCCGCCGCGCTCCGCCTGCAGGCGGGAGAGGCCTCGGCCAGCAGCGAAGTAGTGGCCAATGCGCGCGGTTACGCCGCGCTGCTGCGCCAACATATTCTCAAAGAAGACAACGTGCTTTTCCCGATGGCGGATCAGGTGATCCCGCGCGCGGCCCAGGCGCAAGTGGTCGCAGGATTCGAGCATGTCGAGCACGCGGAAACGGGCGCGGGAGTGCACGAGAAGTATCTTGCGCTCGCGGATGCACTGGAGCGAGAAGTAGCAGCTTAACGGGCGAACGGCAGTGAGTGGCCAGGGATGGATGATCCGGAGTCACTCGCTGCTCATGGCTGACCTCTCCCAAGTGCGAGGCACGGTGGATACGACGACAGCCTTCTACGACGCGCTTGCACCGATGTTCGACGTGATGACGGACTGGGACGCCCGGCTGTCGGCCGAGGGGCCTTTCCTGCAGTCGACGCTCGAAACAGCTAACGTGCGTTTCGTGCTGGATGCGGCTTGCGGCAGCGGTGGCCATGCGCTGTGGTTGGCGCAGCGAGGCTATGTGGTTGCCGGCGCGGATGCCAGCCCGGTGATGATCGAGCTGGCACGGCGGAAGGCAGCTGGCCTGGGATTGACCGTACCGTTCTCCGTCGCAGACTTCGCCAACTTGCCGCCAACCGGCGGCGAGGCCGCGCATGCGTACGACGCCGTCCTGTGTCTGGGCAACTCGCTCCCTCATCTGCTCAGCCAGGACGACCTGGTTGCGGCGTTGCGCAGCATGGCAGGGGTGCTTCGCTCCGGCGGGCTGCTGATCCTGCAGAACCTCAACTACGATTTGCGTTGGCGGAAACAGCCGCGCTGGTTCGCCGCGCAAGGCAGCGCATTGGACGACCGGCCGGTCCTCGTTTGGCGCTTCGCGGACTATGACCTGCCGGCTGGGCGCATCTCCTTTCATATCGCTCTCTTTCGTCAGGGAGAACGCGACTGGCAGGTCGAAGTGCACACCACGCCGCAACGGCCGTTGTTTCGCGCCGACCTGACGGCCGCGCTGGTGACGGCGGGCTTCGGGGAGGTGCAGGCGCTTGCGCGGATGGCGTCCCCGGTAGAGCCGTTTGATGCTGAGAACTCGGCCGACCTGGTGATTGTCGCTCGCAGGTCCGGCGCGTAACACGGATCCTCGGTCATCGTTCGAACCCCAATCTCATGCCGCGGTCGTGATCGTTTGCGCGCCGGCCTCCTCCGCCGAACCTGCGAGCGCCGCATGAAGCCTCCACGCCGCCGGCCTCCGCGTCCCATTGACGCTCGCCCGGCACCGGAAGAGTCGCTACAGAGCCAATGTGTGTCCAGCGCGATAATGCGATGTGTTGTCACCGGGCCAAAAAATCGTCCCTGCTTTGACGCTTACCGGCTCTTGTGATACGCTATGCACTGCGCGAGCCTCAGTTACGGCTGGCTCGCCGGGTGGAGGCGGATCGTTTCGATGAACAACATGAATATGGGTTCGGTGCGTAACAATCTCATCTATATCGTGCTGCTGATCGGCCTGGGCATCTTTCTTTTCGCGACGTTTTCGCGCAACCGAGAGACGCTTCCTTCTATGGACATCGGACAGGTGGCTCAGCAGGCGCGCGAGGGCAAGGTCTCGCGCATCTCGGTCGATGGCGACGATCTCATGGTTACGCTGTCTGACGGCAAGAAGCTGCGTTCGCGCAAAGAGGAAACGGGCAGCGTGGTTGAGACGCTGCGCAACCTGGGTGTGCCT
Organism: uncultured Anaerolineales bacterium; assembly: GCA_964423545.1. Lineage (GTDB taxonomy): Bacteria > Chloroflexota > Anaerolineae > CG2-30-64-16 > CG2-30-64-16 > JALOOE01. The sequence goes on from CAYRFV010000179.1 coordinate 11,512, forward strand.
GAGGGCGCGTTCGGCGCGGGCCCGAATCAGATCCAGATCGTCGTGGTGGCGCCAAGCCTGTGGAACAACCTGCTGCCGCTGGCAGCTTCGATCCTGCCGGTGCTGTTCCTGGCCGGCTTCTTCATCTTTCTGATGCGGCAGGCGCAGGGCGCCGGCAATCAGGCATTCTCGTTCGGCAAGAGCCGGGCGCGGGTGTTCACCGGCGACAAGCCGACCGTCACGTTCGCCGATG
>CAYRFV010000180.1:0-11728 GCA_964423545.1 uncultured Anaerolineales bacterium
TCTCCCCCCCATGGGGGCGTGGGCGCCGCGCTCCCCTCTCCCTCGCAGGGAGAGGGTCAGGGTGAGGGTCGCCTCTCAATCTCCTCGCGCGCGATCCTCGTCCACGCGTCGAAGCGCTCCGGGTGATGCTCGCACGTGTGCGTATCCTTCAGGATCATCTCAAGGAAACAACCGTTGGCGCGGGCAACATCCAGCGCATGCCTGACATATGCCCGGATGGCCGCTTCGTCGAAGTCGCCCACCAGATGCGACGGATGAGGCTTCCATGAGAAGATCGCCGCGTTTTTCAGCTGCGCCGCGCTGCGATCGACATCGGCAAAGGGCGAGATGGAGATGCGGCGCATATGCGGGAGCGCCAGCACGTCCCCCAGCTTGCGACTGAGATCCTCGCAGCAGCCATAGCCGGTAAGCCCGAAGGGCGCCAGCAGTCGTCCCTCGTACTGCATGACGAACTCGCGATGCATCCTGGGCGAGACCGGCGCCATCTCTTGCGATTCGGCGCTGGCCCACTGGTCGACCGGGCGCACGTGCGCCGGATCGAAGCCGGGGGCGGGGAGCTCGTCGGTGAAGCCATTGCCGCCGGAGCTGTGGTAGGTGTTGTCGTTGTTCAGGCTGAGCAGATTCAGGTCGATCCACTGGCGCAGGATGCGGCGGTGCCCTTCCTCAAGAAACGCCATCACCTGGTGCACGAAGTCAGGCGCTTCAACCATATCCGCGAACATCAGCTCCAGCCCGCGCAGGTCGAGGTACTGAGCCGACAGGTGGTAGGAGATGTGCGCCTTGCCCTGGAGCCTGACCGTCAGGATGTCGCCAAACAGCTCCTGCATGCGCGTCAGGTTCTCGCACGTGGTCCGCTCGTCGTAGACCACTTCGGGGAAATGCAGCTTACGGATATCGCCTCGCTCCTGCAGGAATGGCTCGATGGCATAGGAGCCGCGCTCGGTGTCGCTGTGCCGGCGCAGCCGCTCGTAGCCCCAGCCGGTGTCGCTGATCACCGCCGGCACGATCCACTCCGGCTCCACCACCGTGTCATCCTGGAAATGGCGATAGGCGTAGAGCCGAGCGCGCAGGCTCCACTCGATCTCGCGCGCCGCAGGGTCGCGGCACAGCATCGCTGTCTTGGGCAGCAGCTCCGTCCAGGCGCCCTCGGGGAAGACGAGCATCATCGGACGGGTCGATCTCAAGCTGTTGTGCTCGACCCACCACCTCTTGCGCCGGACCATGATCGGATCGGCGGCGGCGTCGGCGACCTCCCCCGCAAGGTCGCGCAGCAGCGTGCGGTCGTGGTTATCCAGGAACATTGGGCGCCTTTCTGAATCTGATCCGGTTCACCGGCAAGACAACGGACGTATGGATGCGGAGACCTCGCGCGGCCTTCGCATTTCCGGCGTGATCGCACTGCTGCGTCGCGGTGACGAGGTCATCACGAGACTCTCCTGAGAACATCCTGGGGCCGAGCCGGGAAGCCGGTGACGCCGCGTGACCGATCGAACTGGTAGATGCGGCTGCGGGGGCGCGCCTGGAACGGAAAGGCGCGCAGATTGTCCCCGGCCAGGGCAGCCCTTGCGCCCGGCGCTTCGCAGGCTGCGACAGCCGCAGCCTGCAGCCGCGAGCGGACCCCGGCATCGTCGGCGACTCGATTCACGTGCTCAGCCGGATCCTCGGCCAGGTTAAAGAGCTGCTCCCGGCCGCCGTTCGCCAGAAAGATGTATTTCCAATCGCCCTCACGGACCATGATCTTGAAGAGCGGCGTGCCCGGCTCGCCGTACATGCTGATCAGGCGCTCCCGCGGCGGCGCCGTCCCGGCGAGCAGTCCAAGCAGGTCGATCCCGCCGCGCGTGTCCAGTTCACTGCGCGATGCTGCGGCCGTCGCGACCCCAAACAGATCGACCAGGCTGATCAGCTCGTCGCGCCGGGTATCAGCGGGCAGACGCTCCGGCCAGCTTACCAGGAAGGGGATGTGACACGATGCCTCGAAGAAGCTCTCTTTCTGCCACGCGTGATGGTCGCCCAGGTGATCGCCGTGGTCGGTGAAGAAGCAGATGACGGTGCGCTCGGCATCCCCGCGCGCCTCCACCGCGTCCAGGATGCGGCCCAGGCAGTCATCGATGTAGCTGATCTCGCCGTAGTAGCGCGCCTTCAGCACGCGGGCGTGCGCGTCGTTGATCTCCTCCGCCCAGATCAGGTAGTTCATCCAGGGGATCTGTTCATCCATATGGTCGACGGCCAGATCGCCGCGCACCGGGTTCGGCATCCGATCGGGATCGTACATACGGTTGAACGGCACGGGCGGCGCAAAGGGCGGGTGGGGGCCAACGAACGAAATGAACCCGAAGTAGGGGCGGCCATCGTCGGCGTTAAGCTGTTCCATGGCGCGGTCGGCGGCCCATCGCTCCACCGTCAGCTCGGCGGGCAGCGGGCTCACCTGCGGCATGTAGTACATCTCCGTCCGCTCGCCCATCAGCGCCTCGATGGTGTCGAACTCCGGGTGCTCGCGGGCAATCCAGCCGGCAAATGCGTCGCGCCGGCGCTGGTCAGGCGTAGCGTACAGCTCCTCGCTGTGCAGATGCACCTCGTAGCCGAGGTCTTCGTCCCACGGATCGCTGTGGAACTTGCCGATGCCGAAGGTGCGATAGCCCAGCCGCCGCATGGTGCGCGCCAGGTACGGGCCGCAACGCGCTTCCATCGTGTCGGCCTGCCCGGGCGCCGGTCTGGCTGGCCCGTTGGTGAAAGACCGCGTGACGGGCGGTTCGTGGCCGGTGCGGATGGCGTAGCGCGCAGGGACGCAGACCGGGCACGGCGAATACGCGCGGGTGAAGGTGACGCCGCGACGCACCAGCCGGTCGAGATTCGGCGTGTAGATCTGTGCGTTGCCCAGGCTGGCGATGGTGTCGAACCGCTGCTGATCGGTCATGATGAAGAGAATGTTGGGCTGGCTCATTGCCCGGCTCCTTGGAGGACTGGGGTTCACGTCCGGGACACCGAGTGGCCAGGGGCACAGGCCGATCGGCCCTCTGGTCACTGAGTCCTGGGGGCTTCTTGTTCACGGCTTCCGGGACAATGCGCTGACCAGGGCGATTGCCGCGGCGTCATCGATCTCAGCGGGCGGCTTGAAGCCGATCGCCCGAAGGTAGCACTGCGTCGGCCCGACGAAGTGCAGGTTGTTGAGCAACGGTTCGGTATACTGGATGGCGCCGTAGAACGCTTCGCCGATGTGGTGGCGCTGGCTGACGTGGTTGTTCCAGTCCACCCCTTCCGTCAGGAAGCCGCGATCGCCGTAGTGATGGAGAGCAATGGCAGCCAGGATGCCCAGCGCAAACTCCCGCTGCGCCTCGTCTCCGCCATCGATCCAGGCCTCCAGGCAAGCCTGGGCGGCCTCCGCATTCTCCCAAAGATAGGCAGTGTCCCAGCTCTCCTCCATCCACAGCAAGCCGGTCGTAGCGACCCCGTTGCGATCTTCGTTCATGCGGAAACGAGCCAGCGCAGGGAGGGCCGCGCGGTAGGCGAACTCGCGCCAGTCGGGCCGGCGCAATGCGCCGGCGCCGCGTCTCAAGATGCGGAAGGCGCACGAGTAGCCGACGTTCTCATGGTCATCATACGTATCGTGGTTGATGCTGCCCCAGAAGCCTCCGGCTGCAATGAAGGCGTCGCCCAGCGCCTCGGCCTGCGAGCGATAGCCAGCCAGTCCCCTCGCGGTCAGTGCGACGGCCAGCTCCAGGAGGAAGAGCCCGTCCGCGCTGTGGTCGAAGATCGGGTCAGGCTGCCCGTGTGGCGTCAGCGGGAACGGCTTTCCATCCGGCGTGATGCGCCGGGGAATCCAGCCGTTGGCCAGCATCGGTGTGCGGGCGAACAGCCAGGCAGCGAGCCGCACAGCGGACGAGCGCATGGCGATGACGCGCGCGGCGTCACGCATCGTGTCTGATGCGCCGTGTGCGGGTGCAGCGGCTTCCTGGCGCGCGGCTTGCTCCAGGTCATCGGCAAACTCCAACAACTGCACGCCGATCTTGGCCAGCGAGCCGGGGCAGAGCCAGTCGTCACGATGACCGTAGTTCAGGCAGAAGCGCTCCTGCGCCATCTCGAAATAGGGCGCAATGAATCCGGTCGCTTCATCGATGTATCCGTCTTCGAGGACGTGGTCCAGCAGCGCCAGTGCACTGCCGCGAGTCGCTGCGTCTCCGAGATACGAACCCCATCGCCAGAGCAGATGGGCGCCGCCCACAGCATTGGCCGCCCAGCCTGGCCCGACCAGGTCGCCGAAATCGTGCCAGTGCATGATCTCGCCGTCCGGCTTGACGAAGCTGGAGGTTGGGCGCAGATGGCCGTTGTGGGGCGTCAGGCAGCTCAGCGCAAAGCACGCTGAGGCGCGAGCGCTGGCGAACAGGAGGGTCTCAGGATCGGTCCGGTTTTCGAGCATCGCTTGTGCAACTCATTTCTGGCGCCCACGCAACGCCATGCCTTGCGGCGCCGCAGGGCCGTCCGGGGTCGCCGGTTAAACAGAGTGCGGCGCCAGCCACTCTGGCGGGATCTCCAGCCCAAAGCCCGGCGCATCGGAGGGCACGAGCCATCCATCGGACGGCAGCGCCATACCAGGGATGCGCCAGCACTCCGCCAACGGAACGCCCGGCGGCGTCCCGATGAAGTATTCGCACCAAGGCGAAGCGGGCGTAGCAAAGGTGAAGTGCTGGCCATACGGACTCAGCCCGCCCGCGTGCGGGATCACGCTGATGCCGGCGCCGTCCGCTGCTGCGGCGATCTTGCGACACGTGCTCAGCCCGCCGCACCAGTTGATGTCCGGCTGGAGGATATCGACCACATGGTGGTTGGCCGCCCACTGGAACGGCACGTGGGTGGTCCAGTGTTCACCGGTTGCCAACGTCTGCCACGGCAGACGCTGCCGCAGCGCCGTGTGCGCGTCGAAGTCCTCCGGGATCAGACACTCCTCGATCCACTTGAGCCGGTAGGGGCGCAGCGTCTCCGCCAGCCGAACGGCGTATTCGACGTCGAACGCCATCCAGCAGTCAAGCATCAGATCGCACGCGTCGCCGATCTGCTCGCGCGCGGCCGCGACGAACGCCTCGTTCCTGCGCAGGCCATCGAGTCCATCCGCCGGGCCGTAGGGACATGCAAGCTTGAACGCCCTGAAGCCGAGCTCCTGATACCAGTCCAGGTCGTTGCCTGTGCAATAGCAGAAGATGCGCTCCTTCTGCGGTCCGCCCAGCAGCGCGTAGACCGGTTGGCCCAGCAGCTTGCCGCGCAGATCCCACAGCGCCAGGTCGATCGCACTGATCGCATACGATGCCAGGCCGGTCGATCCGTACGGCTTGGTGAGCCGGAACATCATGTCGGCCAACTTCTCGCCCGCCAGCGCGTCTTCGCCCACCAGTTGCGGGGCCAGGTGGTCCTCGATCACTGCGGCCACCGGCCGGCCATAGCCTGTGTGGCCCAGCCCCCACGTGCCATCTTCGGCCGTCACCTTGCACCAAACCGCGTCCCAGCGCGGGGTCCACAGACTGCGATGTCGCTTGACCTTGCCATAGCGCGACATCGGGTTGGCCACCTCGGCTTCTTCCGCCCAGCCGGGCCGCCGCGCCATGGTCCGCGCCGCTTCGGTGAAGCGGCGCGTCACCTCGGTCGGTGCGATCAGTCGCATCGCCTCAATCGTGGCGATCTTCATCTTCTCCTCCACTCGCGGTACGTAGGCGCTTCAGGCGCTGAAAAGCGGCTGCACCTGCCGGCTCATCTGCGCCAGCTGTGCATCCTCGGCCGGCGACAGCGGCGTGAATGCCGCGGCCGCATCACACATCATCCACAAGAGCTCGGCATGGCTGGGGGAGACGGCTGCTGTCACCGGCTTCGTCAGCGTGAAGCGCAGGCCCTGAGCGATCTCCTCGGGCGCGTCAAGCGGCTGATACCAGCACTTGGTCCACTTCTTGACGGCGTCTGCGGCCCATCTTTGTCTGGCGAGCGCCTTCAGCGCCAGGATCGCCACCCCTTGCTCTTGCGCCCTGGCGACCACCTTGGGGCCGAAGTCGCCGCCGTGCCAGCATGCCCAGTTGACCGGATAGAGGATGGTGTCGAACCGGAAGCGGTCGAGCATCGCCAACGCCGCAGCCTCCGAGTGCGCCGAGAAACCGATAAGGCGGATTTGCCCCTTCTCGCGCGCTTCGAGAAACGCCTCCATCGCGCCTCCCGGCCCGAAGATCGACTCGACGTCGGACATCGAAGTGACGGCGTGGAACTGGTAGACGTCGAAGTAATCGGTGCGCAGGCGTTCCAAAGAACGCTGCAGCTCGGCCGCTGCACCACTCTTTGTCCGCTGCTGCGTCTTGCAGGCGAGAAACACCTGCTTGCGATACGGCTCCAGCGCCGGGCCAAGCCGCTCTTCGGCGTTGCCGTAGGAGGGCGCCACGTCGAAGTAGTTGATATCGCGCTCGATGGCCTGCGCCACGAGGGCCTTCGCATCGTCCGGCATCTCGTTCATCACCACGATCCCGCCAAACCCAACGACCGAGAGCTGCCACCCCGTCTTCCCCAGGGCACGCCGCGGCATCTGATCGATTGGCTCGGTGGGCGCCGGCGCAGGCGGTTGGGGCATCGGCGCAGGCGCCGACGGTTCGGGCATCGGCGCAGGCGCCGACGGTTCGGGCATCGGCGCACACGCGCTGAGCGCGGCGGTTGAGCCAGCGACTGCGGCTGCACGCAGAAAGTCGCGACGGGTCAGTTCATTGGGAGTCATCGGGAGCCTCCGGTGTGAATGGATACGAGCGGCAACACCTGTCATTGTCCCCAGGCAGGGTGCGTATTGTCTGCCAGACCATGGGTCAGCCGGATGAGCGACCCGCCGGCAGCCGGGATCGCGTAGATCTCCCAGTGGCCCTCGGCGTTGCCGGCGAAAGCCAGCCAACGGCCGTCCGGCGACCAGGCCGGATAGCGCGCATCAAAACCGCCCTGCGTCAGCTGGCGATAGCCGCTGCCGTCGGTGTGGATGAGCGCAATCTGCCAGCGACCGCCGCGCGTGACGTTGAGGGCAATCGTCCGGCCGTCCGGCGACCAACTGGGCGATTCGGCATACGGGTAGAGACGCCGAGGCTTGCCGCCGTCGACTCCCGCCAGGTAGACGTTGATGGAGGCATGGATGGCCTCCTCGACATCCAGGTCCGAGTCGAAGGCGATCTGTTCACCATCGGGCGACCAGTGCGGGGCTTCATGGTTGCCGGTGAATGGAGTCAACCGCGTCTCGGCCCCTCCGCCGGCGGGCTTGACGTAGATGTCAGACTGCCCATGCCGATCGGTCTGGTAAACCATCCGTGCGCCATCGGGCGACCATGCCGGCGCCCATTCCTCCGACGGCTGATGCGTCTCCCGGCGCAGCGCGCCGTCTGCCAGGCGCAGCGTGTAAATCTCGGCGTCGCCATCCCGCCGCGATGTGAAGCCGATCTGCGTGCCATCGGGTGACCAGGTAGGATAGAGGTCGTCCGCGGGGTGGTCGGTCAAGCGCCGCGCTGCCGGGGGGAGCGCGGCAGGCATCGCGTAGATCTCCCAGTTGCCGTCACGGTTCGAGGCGAATGCCAGCCGGCCCGGCAGCTCCGGCGCAAGGCGCGCTTCGCCCGCCTGCGTGGCTGGGGTCGCCGCAGCCGAGGCGGCTGCACTTCGGACAGGCTGTGCATGGGGCGCAGGCCGGCGCAGCAGGTAGAAGAAATCCAGTTGGAACGGCCGCAAGAACAGCCCGTCGAAACCGCGCATGTCGCTGCGCAGCTTCTTCCCTACAACGGATGGCGGAGCCCCTGACGTGCCGGCTTTCACATCATAGGTGATGAAGGCGACGTGAAACTCATCGACGTCGAGCTGCATGGCGTAGACGGCGCCGGCTTCCTTCAAGGCGCGAGCCAACGTATACGCCGAGAGCGGCTTGCCGGCCACATAGAGCAGTCGGCCATCCGCCGTGACCCCCAGGCCGGAGCGGTACAGGTAGACCTCGTTCGAGACCGAGAGACCCCACAGCGTCAGTTTTCCGGCCTCTGCGGTGATCGTCCCGTTCTCGATCAGCGGCGGGCAGTTCTGGCGGTAGGAAACCATGTCGGGGGTCTGCTTGAGATCAGCGCCCCAGGTGCCCATCCGAAACGAACCATCCTCATAGACGGCGAGCGTGGCGATTCCGTCACGCGCGGGCAAATACACCTTGCGATCCACCATCATGCCGAACTTGCCGTGCATGGCCGCAAACCCGCCGTTGAACGCTGCCACGAGACTGGCCCAATCCTCCCGGGGGATTACGCCGGCGCCGATCAGTCCCGTGGTCGGTTTGGGCTCGATCGTGCCGGGAACCATCTTGATCTGAAGCAAGCGCGGGTCAAGTTCGATCACTTCGGCCTCGGCATACGGGCGTTGAAGGTCCGGGTGCGAGGCAGCCAGGCGGCGCACACCGTCGGCCAGCCGCACGCCGCCGGGGGTGGGGGATGGCTCTGGCGACATCGTGGGAGAGGGAGAGGGTCGGGGCAGGGCAGTCGGAGACGCAGTCGTCCCCGGCGTCGGGAACGAAACCGTGGGCTCCGGGACGGCGCGGTCTGCGAGCATCTCCCCCTGCGTCCCCGGTTGCTGTGGATGATCCGTGGCGGCAGGCGCAGCCGCCGCTTCGGCAGGCGCAGCCGCCGCTTCGGGAAGCTCAGGGGCTGCGTCCGCAACCGAGGGGGGCTCCCCGGCGCTGTACCCTTGTTCGCTGCGGCTGCCGGATGCAGCCTCCGGCGGCGCACCCGGCGACGTCCCGGCCAGACGATGCAGACCCATCGCCACGCGGTCGGTCAGGGTGAAGAAGAGATTCTCGGCCAGAGCGATCTTTTCGGGGCCAACGAACGGCAGCTCACGCACGCGACTGACGAGGTTCGGCAGCCAGGCCTGCTCCCCTCGCCGCGCGGGCACGTAGATCAGGTTGCCAGTAGCCGGCTCGACGGCTGCCGAATCGGGGTCGACTGCGAAGGTGGCGCGGCTGCCGGCCGCGCGTGCTTCCACCTCCAGCCTCGCCGATGGGCCGTCCGACCGCCAACGAAGCCGGACCTGTTCCGGCGGCTGCTCGAACGTGAAGACCTTCCGTTGGTCCAACTTCGCCAACGACGTACAGGTCACAGACTGATAGCGGTCACCCACGCGCGTGGCATACGCCAGCCAACCACCTGCCGCGATCGGAGCCGTCTCATCGCCAGCCGGCGTGTCGGTCAGCCGGCGCACTTGCGGCGCGCCTTCCGGCAAGCCTCTGCCGTCGATGCGCAAGTCGGCCGCGAAGACATCGACGCCAACATCCCCGGAGCCATCGCCTGCGGCAGCCGCGAAAAACGCCCGAACGCTTCCTGGCGCCGGCCACACAGGTCCTGAACCGGCCCAGGCCAATCTCCCCGATGGCGCATGTCCAGATGTGTGCAGGAGTGCGATCCCTTGGGCTTCGGCGGCTGCCGGCGCCTCCGCGATCCCGGTTGCGAACCGCGGCGCGGGCCAGGCAGCGCAGCCGGCGCACAGAATCAGCACCAACAGCAGCACGCTGTTGGTCGCGGCGAACCTGCCTCGAATGTATGCCACAAGATCCTCCGCGTACAAGATCGACAGCTTCATCATAGCAGGTGTCCCGCAGTTCCGGCAATCGCGACATCTCTACATCGGGCAAGCCTGCGGGCCGCTGTCCGATCATGGTTTGACGCGCCACAGAGAGAGGCCTATAATGTGTTTGTATGAAATCATATCATACATAACACGATCCGTCGTGCCAGATATCCACGACATGGAGGCTTTCTGATGGAGCAACGCTGGTCCTTAGTGCACTTGTTCCTCATAGCGCTGCTCGTCCAGGTTGTCGCCGCTTGCGGGCCTGCGCCCATCCCCGTGCATTTGCCGGCGTCGACCGTGGCCCAACAGCCCGCCGCCATGCAACTGGCTGCCAATAAGGCGCCTGGAGCAGCAGCCACCTCGGCGCCGGTCGTCCGCAAACCCAACACGTTGCTCCTGGCCACTACCACCAGCACGGCGGACTCCGGGCTGCTCGACGCGATCCTGCCGCTTTTCGAGAAAGCGAACAACGTCGATGTGCATTATGTCGCCGTCGGTTCGGGTCAGGCGATGGAGATCGGCCGTCGGGGCGATGCGGACGTGCTGCTCGTCCACAGCCGCGCGGCCGAAGACAAGTTCGTCGCCGACGGCTTCGCCAAAGAACGCGTCGACGTGATGTACAACGATTACATCGTGGTCGGCCCGAAGGACGATCCCGCCAAAGTCGCCGGCATGAGCCTGGCCAAAGATGCGTTCAAGACGATCATGGACAAGGGCGCGCCATTTGCCAGCCGCGGCGACAAGTCGGGCACCAACAGCACAGAGCTCGCCGTCTGGTCCTCGCTCGGGATCACGCCGGCGAAGGATCTGACATGGTACAACGCGCTCGGTCAAGGCATGGGCGACACGCTCATCTTCGCGAATCAGCAGAAAGCGTATACGCTTGCCGACCGCGGCGCCTACCTGGCGATGAAGGACAAGCTGCCCGATCTGGCGATCCTCGTGGGCGGCGACAACCTGGCTGAGAACAAGGACAAGGCTCTGCTGAACCCCTATGCGATTCTGGCCGTCAATCCCGAGAAGTTCCCGGCGGTCAATGCGGAGCTGACTGGCGAGTTCATCGAGTGGTTCGTCTCGCAAGAGACCATGCAGACGATCGGTGCGTTCGGCGCGGATAAGTTCGGCCAGCCGCTCTTCCACCCGGACTCGAAGGAATACAAGGCGAGCCAGTGAGCATCGAGCTTTGGGTGGACGACGTCGAACTGAGGTAAAATACCCGTGGAGTGAGAACCTGAGTGCAACGGGAGGCTATCATGCTCAGCGCACGCAATCAGTTGAAGGGCAAGGTCAAGTCGATCAAGGTCGGCACGATCATGGCGGAAGTCATCGTAGACGTGCACGGCATCGAGGTGGTTGCTGCGATCACTCGCAGCTCGGTCGAGAGTCTGAAGATCCAGGTCGGTGACGAGGTCACGGCGGTGATCAAAGCGACCGAGGTGATGGTCGCCAAGGATTGACGATCGACCGACAGCCGGACAGGGCTGCCTGTGGGCCAGCGTGCCGGCCTGCATGAACGGGCGGTCAGTTCGACCTGATTCCTGAGGACTGTCGTGGGTCGGCTCCGTCAGGACGTCGATCAGCGCCTGGGACGCTCACATTGCAAGAAATCCTGAACGGGTTCGGCGAAGCCCTCCGCCTGATCGTTACGGGCGACGCCGAGCTTTTCGAGATCATCGCACTGTCGTTGCGCGTGTCCGGTTTTGCGCTCCTGATCAGCGTCGTGATCGGCGTGCCGCTGGGAACACTGCTCGGTCTGGTGCGAGTGCCGGGCCGCGGCGCGATCACCGTCGGGCTCTATACCGGCATGGGCCTCCCGCCGGTGGTAGTGGGGCTGTTCGTCTACCTGATGCTTTCGCGGAGCGGTCCCTTCGGCCCCCTGGGCTGGCTCTTCACCCCGAGGGCGATGATCGTCGCGCAGACGATCATCGCCCTGCCGTTGGTGACCGGACTGACATTGACCGCAGTGCAGGCAGTCGACCCGGCGTTGCGTCTGCAGGTGCGCTCGCTGGGCGCGACTGCGTTCCAAGAAGCCTGGGCGGTCATCATCGAAGCGCGCATCGGTGTGGTGGCAGCGATCGTGGCCGCGTTCGGCGGCATCATCTCGGAGGTCGGCGCGGTGATGCTGGTGGGCGGCAAC
>CAYRFV010000181.1:0-3135 GCA_964423545.1 uncultured Anaerolineales bacterium
TGGTCACCACCTCCTTTCAACAGCGGGAAGCGCAGAATGGGCGGGAAGAGCGGAGTTGGCGGACGCCTGCCAGGATCGACGTGCGAACACACTGACCCGCGCCGCTGTCTGATCCATCCACGCTTCCGATCCCTCCGACGGGCCAAACGCATCCCGGCCCACCATCCACTGACCTTGCGGCTGAGAACGCCAATCTACAGTGCGATTCGTCTGCATGAGCGGCCCCGCACCTGGCCAGACGACACCCCGCATGGCGCAGTCAGGTCAATCAGCTCAGGATATCGTGCGCCGGCGCGCCGCGTAGGGTTGAGCTGCGATAGGTCTCGGTGCGGGCCCGGCCCCTGCGACAGGGGGAGGGGTACAGATGGCGTAACTCAACGCTTCTTGCTGCTCGTGACCAACGAGTCGATCATGTTACGCAGCTTAGCATACCAGGTTAAGAAAAAGTTAAGAAGCACCAGGTTACGATGACCGTATTATATGCCTCAGAACGCCGATTGTCAAGTCCGCTGCACGGCAGGTCGTGGTAGAATACACTATCAGCAATTATACACTCCCAACATTACGTTGCGCATTTCATTGCGGGAATGTGCAGGGCGGCGACTATCGTGCCTGGTTGGCAGCGAACCCTCTACACCCTCTGGGTGACCCAGTTTACTGCGGTGGCGGGCTTCTCGTTCGTCACGCCGTTTGTGCCCTTCTACATCCAAGAGCTCGGCGTCTCAAGTCGGTCGGACAAGCGAACAACTCAGTGGTGGTGGGTCGGGTCAAGATCGCGGTGTTCGGCTGAGCGGCTTGAACCCCTCTCCGAGCACTTCGTGGCTGGGGTTGATTACGATGAACGCCTCGGGGTCGACTCCGCTGACCGCGCGGCGCAGGCTGCCGAGCTGCCGGCGGCCCACGGTGGTCATCAAGACGACGCGTTCGGCGCGGGTGTAGCCGCCCTCCCCGCGCAGGATCGTCACCCCGCGCTCCAGCTCCTCGATGATCACCCGGCACACCGCATCGGGCGACGAGGTGATGATGAAGGCGGTCGAAGCGGCGGCGAATCCTTCCTCTACAAAGTCAATCACGCGCGCCATGACCCAGGCGGCAATCAGCGCGTAGAGGGCCGGCGCCAGCCCGAAGAAGAACGCAGCCAGTCCCAGCACAACCACATCCATCGTCAGCAAAGAGGCCGACATGCGGACGCTCCGGTAGTGCTCCAGCAGCCTGGCCGGGATCTCGGTGCCGCCGGTTGTGGCGTTGGCGCGGAAGACGAGACCCATGCCGAGGCCGTAGAGCAGCCCGCCGTAGAGCGTGTAGAGGAGCGGCTCGCCCCGCACAGCCGGCACGATGGGGCCGAGCGCATCGATCGCCAGCGAGGAGAGCACGATGGCCAGGATCGTCTTGGGGCCGAACGCGGTCCCCAGAACCCGCATGCCGATCAGGAGGAACGGCAGGTTAAGGACCAGCAGCGTCGCACCGACCGGCCAGCCCCACAGCCGGTTGGCGAACATCGCCAGCGCTGTGAAACCGCCGGGCACCACGTCGTTCGGATCGAGGAAGACGTCGACCGAAAGCGCCATGAGCACCACGCCGACGGCGATCAGGGCCAGATCGTGAAAAGCGCGGCCGGTGACGTCGCCCCAAGGCGTATGCAAGAAAACGCGCCGGTCCAGCCGGCGCAAGCGGAGGGAAATGCCCATCGAACCCTGCTGCTGGTTGCTCATCAGGGGATGCGAGGGCCCCGGGCAGGGCCCTCGCATCCCCGTGTCACCGTGCCGCGTTCACTGGCCGCAGAAGCGGCGGACCACATCGTAGAGCACCCCGACGCCGAATGCGAGATTGGCCACGCTGACCCGCTCATCGTGGTTGTGCGCCAGCCCCGTCATGCCCGGACCCTCGTAGCGCATCGGCACGAAGCCGTACACCTTGACGCCGAGCGGACCGACCCGCTTGGCATCGGTGCCGCCGGTGATCAACCCGGGCACCAGCACCGAACCCCGCTCATGGTCGGCCAACACGCGGCGCATCATCTCGAACAGCGGCGAGGCGGGGTCCGATTCCAGCGGCTGGTAGACCGGACCGAAGGCGATCTCGACCCGCTCCCCCACCACCCCGCGCACCTCCTGTTCCAGCGCCGCGAGCGTCGTGCCCGGCAGGATGCGGCAGTCGACGTCGGCTTCGGCCACGGCCGGGATGACGTTGATCTTGGTCCCCGCGCGCAGTATGGTGGGCGTTGCCGTATTGTGCAGCGCGGCGGAGAGGCGCCGCTTGACCGGCTCCGACAGCGGCAGCGCGGCCATGGCCCGATCGTGCGTTGCAGGGTCGAGCAGGCCGGTCAGGGTGGAGGATAGTCCATGGTTGAGATGCGCGGCGATCGCCTCGATATGCGAGCGCGCCGTCTTGGTGACGCGCAGCGGCAGCGGCGTCTCGATCAGCCGCGCCAACGCCTGGGCCAGCGGCAGAATCGCGTTGCGCGTGTGCGGCTGGGACGCATGTCCCGGTTCGCCGCGACCGCGCAACGTGAAGCGCGCCGATCCTTTCTCGGCCGTGGAGCAGACGAAGAAGAGCTTGCCGTCCAGCTCCAGGCTGGTCGCGCCCCCCTCGTTGATGGCGTATTCGGCGTCGCGGATCAGGTCGGGATGCCGTTCCGCGATGAAGCCGGCGCCGAGCTTGCCCCCGGTCTCTTCATCGGCATTCACCATCAGGATGACATCGCGGCGGAGCGGGACGCCTTTGCGCTTGAGCAGCAGCAGCGTCATCAGCTCCATCGCCACCATCTGTTTCATATCGGTGGCGCCGCGACCCCAGACGATGCCGTCCACCAGGTCGCCGGAAAAGGGGGGCCGCTGCCACTGGTCGGCCTCGGCCGGGACCACATCGACGTGGCCCATGAGGAGGAGAGGCGGCTGCGAGCCATCCCCCTTCAGCCGCGCCACCAGGTTCCCGCGGCCGGGCGCGGACTCGAGCACCACCGGATCGATCCCTTCACGGCGCAGCAGCGCGGCGATATGCTCGACGCAGGGGGTTTCGTTGCCCGGCGGATTGGTGGTATCGAAGCGAATGAGGTCCTGTGTCAGGCGCGTGACCTCGTCGCCAACAGCATCCAGTGTCATGGTCGCTCCGTGCGGTCTATTCGACATGATGCGG
>CAYRFV010000181.1:3145-11637 GCA_964423545.1 uncultured Anaerolineales bacterium
GTTCACCGCGATGACAGTGATGAAGATCAGCAGTCCGGGGAAGATCGCGGTCCAGGGAGCGTAGTCCAGCTCCGATTGGGCGTGCTGGAGCATGTTGCCCCAGGTAGGTGTGGGGGGCTGAACGCCGAAGCCGAGGTAGCTGAGGCCCGATTCGGTGATGATGGCGGCCCCCACGCGCAGGGTCGCCGCGACGATGATCGGACTGGCCGCGCTGGGGAGGATGTGCCGCAGCATGATGCGCGAGTTCTTCACGCCGATCGCGGTGGCGGCGGTGACGAAATCCTTCTGCTTGAGCGACAGGAACGAGGCGCGCACCAGCCGCGCCACGCCCATCCACGACGTGACCGCAATCACCAGGATGATCGGCGTGATGCCGGCCTTCAGCCCCGGAACGACGCCGGCGCGCAGCATCTGGGTGAGGAGGATCGCGACGAACAGCGTGGGCAGCGTCAGCATGATGTCGGCCCCGCGCATCAGCAGGTTGTCCGTGAAGCCGCCGCGATAGCCGGCGATCGAGCCGACGAAAGTGCCGAGGCCGATCGCCAGGAGCATGGCGATCAGACCGATGGAGAGCGAAACGCGGCCGCCGTGCATCGAGCGCACGAAGATATCGCGGCCCAGGCCGTCGGTGCCCATCGGGTGCTCCAAGGATGGCGGCTGGTAGGCCTGGAGGATGTGCGTCTTGCCCGGATCGTAGCCGGTCGCGATCGGCACGAAGATCGCGCCGAGCACGAGCAAGGCGAGGACGACGACCCCTGCCACGGCCAGCCTGTGCTTCCTGAACTGCCGCCAGGTGATCGAGGTGAGCGTCTCGGGCGGCCGGGCCGGCTCATTCGCCAGCCCGGCCGGCATGGATACGGGATGTGCGCTCGCCATCAGTCGTACCTGATCCTGGGATCGAGATAGGCGTAGGCGATGTCGGCGACGAGGTTGAAGATGACGATCAGGATGGCGCTGAACATCAAGATCCCCATCAGCACCGGATAGTCGCCGCGCTCAGCGTGCAGGTAGAAGAGGCGTCCCATGCCCGGCCAGGCAAAGATCGTCTCTGTGAACAGCGCGCCGTTGAACAGCAGCGGGATCTCCAGCGCGATAATGGTCACCAGGGGGATCGCCGCGTTCTTGAACGCGTGCCGCAGGATGACCTGCTTCTCGCTGAGCCCCTTCGAGCGCGCCGTGCGGATGAAGTCGAGGCGCAGGTTGTCGAGCATGCCGGCGCGCGTGTAGCGCACGTGCTGGGCGAGCTGGAACACCGCCAACATCGTCACCGGCAGCACCAAATGCCAGATGCGGTCGACCAGCGGCGGGGGCGCGTACTCGCCCAGCGTCCGCATGCCTCCGCCCGGAAAGAGCGGGAGCGGCGGCGGATGCGGGAACAGCGCGGTGCCGGCGAGCGGATTCTGCAGCTTGACCGCAAAGATGATGATCAGGATCAGCCCGAACCAGAAGATCGGCATGGACTGGCCCATGAAGGCGAGAGTCGTTGTGGCATGGTCGAAAAGCGAATACTGCCGGATCGCCGAGATCATGCCGATGGGGATCGCCATCAGGAGCGCGACGGCGAACGCGATGCCGGACAGCAGCAGGGTGTTGGGCAGGCGCTCGCTGATCTCCACCAGCACCGGCCGGTGCGTGATCATCGATTCGCCCCAGTTGCCGCGCAGCACGTTGCTCAGCCACTTAAGATACTTGACGTGAATCGGATCGTTCAGACCGTACTCCTGCTCGAGGCGCAGGAGGTCCTCCGGGGAGATGTTCGGGTTGTTTTGCAGCGCGGCCAGCGGGTTGTTCGGCGCGACCTGGATCATGGCGAACACGAGCACGCTGATCACGAAGAGCAGCGGAATCGCTTGCAGCAGACGGCGGATGATATAGCGAGTCATCTGGTTGGCGACTGGCAGTCGGTCGGCGCGCAGAGGACGCAGCGGCTCGGGCAGGTCGATCGCGGCCTGCGGTCGACCTGCCGCAAGCGTCCAATGTCCTGTCTTGCCCTCACCGGCCCCACGCCGGAACGCTTACTTGTTCACCCATAGATCCGGCGCGTTCCACATCGGGCCGCTCCACGGCGTGGCGATCCAGCCCTGGACGCGGTTGTTGAACGACTGCAGGTTGAGGCGCTGGTAGAGGTAGATGTGGCTGGCGCCCTCTACGACGCGCGCGGCGGCCTTGCAGTACAGATCCTTCCGCTTGGGCCAGTCAGGAATGCTGCCTGCTTCCGCGAGCAGTTTGTCAGTTTCGGGATCGTTCCAACGGCTGTAGTTGATGCCGCCCTGGTTTTCGGGCGCAGGGATCGACGTGGAGTGGAAGTAGTTGAACATCTGGCCGTGTGGATCGATCGCGGCATTCGTGGTGTACATGATGATGTCGAAGTTGCCCTTCTTGCGCGGGCTGTTGGCAGCCCAGGAGCCGATCAAGGTCGCGGAGGGCTGGTTTTCGATGTACAGATCGATGCCGATGTTCTTCAGGTTTTCGACGATCAGCACCTGCGAATCCTCGCGCAGCTTGTTGCCCGTGGTCGTCTGGTACTTCAGGCGCAGTTTCTGGCCGTCCTTCTCACGGATGCCGCCGGCGCCCACCTTCCAACCCGCCTCATCGAGCAGTTGCTTGGCCTTCTCCGGGTCGTAGGCGAACGGCTTCACCTCGGTGCAGTTGTACGGGTCCACGTTGAGCTCGCCGGTGCCGGGCATCGCCTTGCCGAACAGCAGCTTGTCGATGATCGTCTTCTTGTCGATGCCGTAGGCGATCGCCTGGCGCACCTTGAGATCGCCCAGGATCGGGTGCGGCGTTTTGTTGTCCGCGGGATCACCCGGCTTCACCAGGTTGAGGATCAGCCGCTCGCCGCCGGCTTGCGGTGCGGAGAAGAGCTTGACGTTGGTCATCCGCTCGAGCTCGGGGATGTCCGCCTCGGTGTTGTTCCACATGATGTCCGCTTCGCCGTTCTTGAGCAGCTGCTTGGCGACTTCGGAGGAAGGCACGATGCGGACGATCACCTTGTCGAGGTAGGGCTTGCCGGGGTCCCAGTAGTTGTCATTGCGCACGAAGGTGATGTGATCGCCCGTCACGAATTCCTCGACCTTGAACGGGCCGGTGCCGATCGGCTTGCGGTTGAACGCCCAGGTCTTGAATTCCTCGGGCTTGCCCGCGTTCTTGGGCAACGGCAGGCCGAGGCCGGAGAAGAGGCGAATCCAGTCGGCCCGGAAGTTCTTGAACTTCAACACCGCGGTGTTGGGGTCCGGGCACTCGATCGTGTCGATGTCCTTGAAGGCGCCGGCATCGAGCGCGCCGTTGTTGGGCGTCATGATGGTCTTCCACGTGAACACCAGGTCCTCGCAGGTGAAGTCCGCGCCATCATGCCACTTGGTCTTGCGCAGCTTGTAGGTGATGGTCTTGCCGTCCGCGCTGACGCCGCCGTTCTGGGTCGTGGGCACTTCGGTCGCCAGCAGCGGATAGCGCTCGCCTTTCTCGTTGACGCCGGTCAGCGGCTGGAGCGCCAGCGAGCTGACATGGTCCACAACCGTCTGCGTGCTCAGTTCCGGGTTGAGATGCTCCGGCTCCTGCCAGACGGCCATCGTGACGACGCCGCCCTTCTTGGGCGCGGCGGCGGCCGGCGCGGTTGTCGCCGCGGCCTTGGCTGCTTCCGTAGGCCTGGCGGCCGGGGCCTCGGTGGCCTTGGCGGCAGGCGCCGCGGGCGCCGCCGGCGCGACCGTTGGCGCTGCCGGCGCACATGCGGCCAGCGCCACCATCAGCACTGCCAGCAACGACAAGATGACCAAACTGCGGGTTGGATGGGTAGTCATGCTTTCCTCCTGAGGTGACAGGCTGAGCGAAGTGAAGCCATTCTATCATGGCGCAGAAGCCGCGTCAAATGCATTTTTCGTCACAAGGGTTCGCCGCTGGCCCGGCGGCCCGCCGGGCGCGGCGTCTGGCCGGCCCCTCCGGGCCATGGTATAATGGCGGCGTTTCCGGCGCGACCGCAGGCTCCGGCCCAGTCTGGCCGCGGCGCGCCAGCCAGGGGAGGCAGCGCATGCAATTCACGGTGACGCCAGAGCAGCTGCATCGCATCACCGGCGTCGCGCATCACGATCCGTTCGAGGTGCTTGGCGCGCACGAGGTCGCCGGCGCGGCGGCGGTCTCGATCCGCGCACATCTGCCGTTCGCGGCGCGCGCCTGGGTGGTGCACGCAGGCGACGCGATCGAGATGGCGCGCTACGAGGGCGCCGATCTCTTCGAGGCCCACCTGCCCGGGTCCATGCCGTCGATCCAGCGCTACGAGCTCCGCACCCTGGACAAGGACGGCGTCCTGCGCCAGGGCCCCGATCCCTACAGCTTCCAGCCGGTCCTCGGCGATCTCGATCTGCTGCTGTTCAACGAAGGCAACCACTTTCGCACGTACGACCGGCTCGGCGCTCACCTGATCGAGCATGGCGGCGTCCGCGGCGTCCTCTTTGCCGTCTGGGCGCCCAACGCGGCGCGCGTCAGCGTCACCGGCGACTTCAACCGGTGGGACGGGCGCTGTCATCCGATGCGCGAGCGGGGCAGCTCCGGCATCTGGGAGCTCTTCCTGCCTGGGCTGGGCGAAGGGACGCTCTACAAGTACGAGGTGAAGACCGGCGAGGGCGCTCTGCTCCAGAAGAGCGATCCGCAGGGATTCTACGCCGAGCTGCGGCCGCGGACCGCGTCGATCGTGTGGGATGTCGACAAGCATCGCTGGGGCGACGCCGCCTGGATGGCGCGCCGCGCGGCGGCCGATCCGCTGAACCAGCCGCTGGCGATCTACGAGGTGCATCTGGGCTCCTGGATGCGCGCTCCCGATGGCGGGTACCTCAGCTATCGCGATCTGGCCGAACGGTTGATTGCTTATGTCCAGCAGCAGGGCTACACGCACGTCGAGCTGCTGCCCATCGCCGAGCACCCGCTCGATGCCTCGTGGGGATACCAGGTGACCGGCCTGTTTGCGCCCACCAGCCGCTTCGGCAGTCCCGACGACTTCCAGGCCTTTGTCGACGCGCTGCACGGCGCGGCCATCGGCGTGATCCTGGATTGGGTGCCGGCGCACTTCACCCGGAACGACTATGGGCTGATCGCCTTCGACGGCACGACCCTCTACGAGTATGCCGACAGCCGGCTGGGCGAGCACAAGGGCTGGGGCACCAAGGTCTTCAATTATAAACGCACGGAGGTGCAGCAGTTCCTGATCAACAGCGCGCTGTTCTGGCTCGACAAGCATCACGTCGACGGGCTGCGCGTGGACGCGGTGGCTTCGATGCTCTACCGCGACTACAACCGCACCGAATGGCTGCCGAACGAGCGCGGCGGCCGCGAGAACCTGGAAGCGATCGCCTTCCTGCGGCGGCTGAACGAGAAGGTCTACGAACTGCATCCCGGCGCCGTCACCCTGGCCGAGGAGTCCACGTCCTTTCCCGCAGTGACCCGCCCCACCTACCTGGGGGGTCTGGGCTTCAGCTTCAAGTGGAACATGGGCTGGATGAACGACACCCTGGACTACATCCGGCTGGACCCGATTCATCGCAAGCACCACCATCAGAAGCTCACCTTCGGGCTGATGTACGCGTTCAGCGAGAATTTCGTCCTGCCGATCTCGCACGACGAGGTCGTTCACCTGAAGCGCGCCATGCTCGACAAAATGCCCGGGGATCTGTGGCAGAAGTTCGCGAATCTGCGGCTCTACTACGGCTTCATGTGGACGCACCCGGGGAAGAAGCTGCTCTTCATGGGGCAGGACTTCGGCCAGTGGCGCGAGTGGAGCGAAGAGCGGAGCCTGGATTGGCACCTGCTGGAACCCGGGGGAAGCCCCGAAGGGCCGGAACCCCATCGCCAGCTGCAGCAGTGGGTGAGCGATCTGAATCGGTTTTACCGCGCGGAGCCGGCCCTCTATCAGCTGGACTACGACTGGAAGGGCTTCGAGTGGATCGATCCCAATGATTGGGAGCAGAGCGTCATCTCGTACATCCGCCGCGCCAGGGACCCGCAGGATCATCTCGTCGTCGTCGCCAATTTCACGCCGGTGGTGCGCGAGGGCTATCGGCTCGGCGTGCCCGAGGCGATCCGCTATCGCGAGGCGCTGAACAGCGACGCGGCAGTGTACTTCGGCAGCGATGTCCGTCTCGCTGCCGCGCCGGCTGCGGAGGCCGTGAAATGGCAGACGCAGCCGTATTCGCTGCAGCTGACGCTGCCCCCGCTTGCCATCGTCATCCTCCGCCCCGATCGCTCATCGGCCGCGGCTCAGACGGCGGCGACAGCTCAGAGCTCCGGCAAGTAGGCGCGCAGACAGACGCCGGGCAGCGCGGCGTCCGCCGGGGTCGCGACCGTGAAGTCTCCCAGCGCAGCCGGCAGCAGCGCAAAGCGGACCGCCGAGAGCGCCAGGGATCGCTCTGGCGACGCGGCGGGCGAGATCGTGACCGCGCCCCGGACGCAGCCCCAGATCTCCAGCGTGCTGCCATCGCACGCGCCGCGATAGGCGCGGCCCGGCGGCAACACCACTTCCTCGACCACGAAGTAGCGGTTGCGCACCAGTTCGCTGGCCACGAGCCCGGCCGCGGCCGGCAGCGGTTTGGGCCGGGCGATCCCCACCGCCGGCCGGTCGAAGTCGATCACGTCGAGCGCCTTCGCGATGTGCAGGTCGCGCGGTTTGCCGTCGACGCCGAGCCGGCCCCAGTCGTAGACGCGATAGGTGGTGTCGGAGCTCTGCTGGATCTCGGCCACAAGTATGCCGGCAAGCAGCGCATGCACCGTGCCGGCCGGCACATCCGCGGCCTGCCCGGCCGCGATCGGGATGCGGTTCAGCACCGATTCCAGCCGGCCGCCGGCGAGCGCGGCGATGAAGTCCGACCGCGTGACCCCGGGCCGCGCGCCCAGGATCAGGGCGGCGCCGGGGTCGGCATGCAGCAGGTACCACATCTCGGTCTTGCCCAGCTCGCCCTGCTCGTGCACGCGCGCGTACTCGTCGTCGGGATGGACCTGGAGCGACAGGTCCTGTTCGGCATCCAGCAGCTTCACGAGCAGCGGGAACTTGTGGCGCTGGAGCGCCCACGCGGCGCGGCGGCCCACCAGGCGCTCGCCGAGCGCGGCCTGGATCGCGGGCAGCGGCTTGCCCTGCCAGAAGCCGCGGTCCGCGAGCGTCGCGCCGTGGGGGTGGCCGGAGATCTCCCAGCTTTCGGCGACGCGGCCGGCCGGCAGCTCGCGGCCGAGCAGCGTCGCCAGCCGGCGACCGCCCCAGAGATAGTCGCGCAGCACGGGGGTGAAGGTGAGCGGATAGAGGGCGGAATCGGGCATCGGATCCGGGCTCCTTGATGCGGTTCCTCCCGAACTTGACAGCCGGGGGGAGATCCATGATAATGCTGCTGCTCGTGAGAGCGCCTGCCTCGCTATCCTACTGCCGAGGAGGTGATGCTAATGGACGAACGTAGTACCAAAAGTGGCACCGTAGCATCACCTCGGTCGATTGGGTAATGCTACGGTGTCCAGCAAGAGGGGGGATCGGCTTCGGCCTATCCCCCCTCTTGTCTTTTCCGGCGCGGCCTTGGGGCGCGGCCAGCCTGCGATGCCTCAAGCGTCGCTCGCGGCGAAGGTGTACTTGCCCCAGATCTCGCGCGAGGTGGCTTCGCTCAAGAGCAGGAAGGCCAGGTAGTGCGGCCGGCCCGGCCGCCGGCGCAGGGTCATCCGGGCCTCTTCGGGCGTCTGATCCCCCTTGCGCATGTTGCAGCCGCGACATGCGGTCACCACATTCTCCCAGGTGGTCTCGCCCCCGCGGCTGCGCGGCAGGAGATGGTCCAGGGTCAGCGGCGCCTGCGACGCGGTCGCGCCGCAGTACTGGCACGTGTGGTTGTCGCGCTGCAGGACCGAGCGCCGGGTGGGCGCCATCGTCACCTGGCGCGGAATCCGCACGTAGTAGACCAGCCGGATCACCAGGGGCACCGGCAGCGACGTGGCCGCGGCGTGAAGCCGCTCTTCCGCGGACTCGATCAGCTCAGCCTTCTCCTTCAGGAGCAGCACCAGGGCGCGCCGTACGGACACGATGCTGAGCGGCTCGTAGGTGGCATTCAAGACCAGGACGCGGTGCATACCCTGACACCTTTGACCAGCGCAGGACATCCGTCGGAGCGCTGGCCGCAAGCCAGCGCCGGCACTCACTCGATTAACCATGAATGCCCGGCTTCACAAGTGAGCCGGGCATTCAAGCGCGTAGGGGTGGCCAGTGGGGCTTGAACCCGCAACCTTCTGGGCCACAACCAGATGCTCTGCCTATTGAGCTATGGCCACCACGTTGACGAATTATAGATTTCGCACGTCGCCTGTGCAAACAACCGGGAGTCGTTTGCAGCCCCGCCTTCACTCGGGGGCAGGGATTCGAACCCCGATACGCAGCTCCAAAGGCTGCTGTCCTGCCGTTGAACGACCCCCGAACGGCTGAACCAGCCAGGTGCCGAGGCCCAGACTTGAACTGGGGACACCGCAATTTTCAGTCGCGTGCT
>CAYRFV010000182.1:0-11441 GCA_964423545.1 uncultured Anaerolineales bacterium
GGTGCTTGACGTTGCGCAGCACTGCGCGCGGCTCGGTGGCGTCGACGCTGGTCACGATGATATCGCCGATGCCGAACACCCGCTCGCCGACCCCCTGCTGCCAGTCCAGGTCCTTGATCCGCACCAGCTCGATGTTCTCGTAACCGCGGCCCACCAGGCCGGTGATGATGCGCACGCGCTGGCTGCTGATGATGTAATACTCGACCAACGACAGAAAGGGGCGGCCCTGCCACAGCACTTCCTCGTCCGCACCGACATCGCCCGGCTGGATGGCCTTCTGAAGTTGCGGCGGAAGTGCGTTCTGCTCCAACTCATCGATCTGCTCCAGCATCTCCCGAGCGATGTTGTCGACCATCTTCTCCAAGTCGGCTTTCGGGATCGCCGAGACATTCACGCCGCTGCTGGCGATCGCCTGCCAGATGCGCTGTGTCGTGGCCTGCTGGACCTGGTTCACGTCCATGATGTTACCTCTTGGTTTTCTTACTCTTTTCCGAGCCAGTCTCACTGTTTGCCGGGTCGGTGGCAGCGCCGGCGGCCGGTCGCCCCTTGGCCGTCCCGGACTTGTCCTTCGCCGGCTTCTGTTTGCTCCTCTCCGGCGCCACCGACAAGATATCGGGCACAAAATCGAGCTCGCGACTCAACATATCCACCACGGTCTTGAGCACCTTGACGCGCGCCCAGGCCTTATCGGTGCCCTCAACGATCGTCCAGGGCGCGGTGACGGTGCTTGTCTTGAGCAGCATCTCTTCTACGGCGGTCTCGTACAGATCCCACTTCTCGCGATTGCGCCAATCCTCGGCGGTGAGCTTCCAGGCCTTGTAGGGAGTACTCTCGCGTTCCCGGAAGCGGCGCAACTGCTCGTCTTTGCTGATATGCACCCAGAACTTGAATATGACCGTCCCGAAGTCGACGAGCTGACGCTCGAACTGGTTGATCTCCCGGTAGGCGCGCTTCCACTCGGCCTCCGTACAGAAACCCTCGATGCGCTCGACCATCACCCGTCCGTACCAGCTCCGATCGAAGACGGCAATCTGCCCGCGCTCCGGCAGCCGCCGCCAGAAGCGGTACAGGTAGTGATGCGTCCTGTCCTCGCCTGCGGGCGCCGCAATCGGATAGACGACGTAGCCGCGCGGATCCAGCCGCTCGGTGAGGCGCTTGATCGCGCCGCCCTTACCTGCGGCATCCCACCCTTCGAAGACGATCGCCACCGGCCGCTTCTGCACGTAGACCTGGTAGGCCAATTGGCTCAACGCCACCTGGAAGCGGATGAGCTGCTCTTCATACTGTTCGCGCGTCAGCGCCTGGTTGAGGTTGACCTGGGAGAGGATCGACATGAGGACCTCCTGACGGATTGGCGCGCTGCGAACGGGAGATGCGCTATCCCACGGACCCCTGCTTCGCGCATGCGCCGCACCACGGTTGCACTGCCTGGTCTATGCGCTCTTGCGCTCGTAGGCCGGCCCGGCCTGCTCCGCAGCCGCCCTGGCGGTCATCGCCTCAGCGCTCAGGGACGCGGTGTCGACCCCGCGCGCCCGCAGGCTGCGATCGAACGCATCGACGAGGGTGCGCATCACCTTCCACTGCGTGTGCCGCTGATCCGTGGCTTCGACGATGGTCCAGGGCGCCCACTCGGTCTCAGTGCGCTCCAGCATCTCTTCAGCCGCTTGGAGATACTCATCGTACTTGCGATGATGGTCCCAGTCTTCAGGCTGGACGTGCCAGGCCTGCAGCGGGTCTTTCTCAAGCGCGCGGAACCGCCGGCGCTGCTCCTCGCGGCTGATGTGCAGCCAGAACTTCACGATCAGGTGGCCATCCTCCGCCAGCATCTGCTCGAAATCCACGACGTCGCGATACGCCTTCTGCCACTCCTGCTCCGGGATCAACTTCTCGACGCGCTCCACCAGCACGCGACCGTACCAGCTCCGGTCGAAGATCGCAATCTCACCCCGGTTGGGGAGCTTCAACCAGAAGCGCCAAAGCCAGGGGTGATTCTGCTCATGGGTGCGCGCTGCCCGGATCGGCCAGACACGAAAGCCGCGCGGATCGAGCCGCTGGGTCAGCATATTGATGGTCGTGCCCTTGCCGGCAGCATCCCACCCCTCGAACAGAATGATGGTGGGCATGCCCGCCTCGAAGCCGGCGCGCTCCAGATCGTAGAGCTGGCGCTGCAATGCGGGGCGCAGCTCCTTCCAATCGTCCTTGGGAAGTTCTTTGGTCAGATCGATCTTCTCGAGCATGATCGCAACCCTTTCGTGTCCAACGCGGAACGTCAGAGCACAGCGACCGCAAGCGCCAACCTGCGCCGGAATTCCAGGCCGAGCAGAGCGGCCCACGGGTCGGGAAACGCTGCCACCAGCTCGGCCTGGCGCGCACGCTGGGACTCCAGATAAGCTTCCACTCCCCCCAGGGGCGGCTCCGCCGTTCGCTTGCGCGCCACCTTGCGCTGCTCGCGCAGGAATTCGGTCAGCAGTGTCTCGGCCACATGCGCATCTTGCAGCTCGCCAAGCAGATCCTGCATGGCGGTGACCTGGCGGATCAGCGCAGGGGCCTCGTCGCCCAACAGATCGCGGAAGAACTCCAGGGCATAGCGCAGTCCCTTGCATTCGATGCGCAGCGCATGATAGCTGAGCAGGGCCGCACTGTTTCCCGCCGGACCGGGCAACACCGGCTCGTACGCCCGCACCGATTCGTAGCGGGTCAGGATCAAGCGCGGCGCAACATGCCGCACCTGATACGGCGACGGCAGATCCGCTGGGAGCGGCAGCGCGCCCGCGCCGGGCATGGTCAGAAAGGCATTGAAGTCGGCCACGAACTCGCGATAGGCCGCGCTGTCCAGGTGGTCGAGCATCTGCCGTCGCGCCACGTCGCGACCGGTCGCCCAGTGCGCCAGCAGCGGATCGAGCGAACCGGCGCCCTCCGGTGGCAGGCTTGCGGCGTAGGCCCGCGCCTTGTCCATCAACACATCCAGATCGCGCACTGCGCCCAGCGTACGGCCGGCCCGGCGCAGTCCTTTGCCGAACGGTTTGATCGATCGCGGATCAAAGTGAGGCGCAAACAGCGCAAACGCGGCGCGCATGCGCCGGGTTGCCACCCGCATGTCGTGAAGCGCCTCCGGATCTTCCCCCAAGCGCGTGCCGGCCTCGTTCGCCAACATCCGGGTAAAATGCAGATAAATGATCTTGCGGCCGGCTTCGCTCATCGGATCGACGGCGACCACCGGCGGCATCTCGACCACCGGCGGCGCAGCCGGCACGGAT
Source organism: uncultured Anaerolineales bacterium (assembly GCA_964423545.1). Lineage (GTDB taxonomy): Bacteria > Chloroflexota > Anaerolineae > CG2-30-64-16 > CG2-30-64-16 > JALOOE01. The sequence goes on from CAYRFV010000182.1 coordinate 3,258, forward strand.
GAAACGACCGGCCGCGGCGCACGCTTCGCCTCTCTGCGTCCCTGTTTACCCATCTCATCCCCTGTTTGGGCTGCCGCAGCTTCGGGGGAGGGCCGGGGTGCGGCAAAAACCAGCTCCTGTTTGAAGGTCTGGCGCCAGAGATCGGCCTGGCTCTGGGCCTGGGCGGCGTCCAGCTCCGCGGCCGGTCCGGTCACTGAAATCACACAGGAGTCAGCATCCTCATCCTCGAAGGCGAGGAGTGCACTCGTCTGCGTTCGAGAGAAATCCAGCGCTTCGGCCAGCCGCACGAGCGCAGCCAGCGGCACGACGTAGCTGCGCGCCTTCTCATCCAGCGCGGCCAGGGCCGACTCGCGCTCGACGCGCACTTTGCCGCCACTGAACGCGACAATGCAGGCCAGCGTGAGCCGTTCCGTCGTGCTGACCCCGCGGATCGGCCGCGCCAGGATGAGATCGCGGCCCGCCTGGTGCGGGTGCGCGGCATCGACCGCCCCGCCGACGGTGGTGAGCATGGCGGCCCAACGGAGCAATCGGCGACACCTTTTCGGCAGCCTGTGGACGCGCTTCAGGGCGTCGAAGAGCAGGCGCGCCTGGTCTGCCACGAAGCGCGCATGCGCGAGGTCGACGCCGTAATGGCGGCATAGCTCGGCGATGCTGAGCAATTCGGAAGGAGGTGCGACAGGTCGGTGCGCGGCAGCGCCTTGGGGCACGGCCGCGCCTCGGGGCACGGCCGCGCCAGGCTCACGTTGGCCCTTTTCTGACCCAGCGGCCTTCGGAGGCAGCGCACGGTGCGGCGCACCGCTTGGCGCCGCGCGCGCTGCCGGTGTCTCACCTTCAGCGCCGCCGTCCAGGATGCCGAGCCGGCGGCCACGAAACTCGCGCACCCAATGGCGCACCCGACCAGCGGAGAGCCGACTGCGCGCGACGACAGCCGCAGGGGGCAGACCGTCGGCCTTGCCCAGCACGGCCGCAGCGCGCTGGGCATAGGGCGAGCCAGCATCTGCGGCATGCGCTTCGAGAATCCGGCGTTCTTCGGGGGTAAGCGACAGCGCGGAAGCCGCCGGGTGACCGCGCAGAAACGTCAGCGCCCGCTCGAACTTGGAGCGCGGCTCCGGCGTCAGGCGCCAGGCGGTGCCCAGATCGGCCGCAATGCTCGCCAGGTCTGTCTCCGTCCCGGCAGGCGCCAGCTCCACCTCCAGCTCGTAATAGGCGGATCGGGCCGTGTGTGGCCGGTCCTGCAGATCGAGCTGGACGTGATCGAGGCTGAGCTGCGCGACGCGGCGGTCGCCGTCGAGCAGGTCGGCGCGCGTCCGGCGCTGCTCCAGGGAAAAGAGCGGTTCGAGCGGCGCGCCGGCGGCCAGCCCGACCGCCAGGGTGCGCGCGGCGCTGGCGGGCCAGCCGCCCGGATCGGGCAGCCATTCGGGCAGGTTCACTTCCTCTTCGGCGCGGCGATGCACCGCGCCCTGGCTGCCGCCGATCCCCTTGAGCGTCACGAGCAGCGCATCCCCCTCCGAGCGCAGCCGGCAGGCATAGCCCGCGGCCAGCAGGCGACCGTCTGCGGTGTCGAAGTAGCGATCCGCCACCTGCGCCACACCCGCGGGAGCCAACGCGTAGCCCGCCAGCATGCGGAGTCGCGCCAACTCCCGATAGACCGCACGGCTCGGAACAGCAAACTTGGCTTCGATCTCCATGGCTGACCTCGTCAGAAAGCACTGGATCGGACGGTGAGACCGCGCAATTATAACACAGGCTGTGCAGGGGCAGAGACGGCCAGCGGCGAACCGGGCCGCCTCGGCGGAGACGGTCAGCGATCCGCCTTTGCGCCTCAGTTACTTCGCGTCGGCCAGACCCGGCTGTTCGCGGACATCGGCGCGGCGCAGCCACACCTCCACACCCAACGCCGCGGCCAGGCTGCTGGCCAGCTGCTCGACCTCCTGCGCCTGCTGCTGGTAGTCCGCCGGCCGCAATCCCTGGTCGCCGATGCGCCGTATGAGCCGGTCATTGACGCGCAACTGGAGCTCCTCGTGCCCGTCCTTGAAGCCGGCCAACCGCACCACCGCCACGCTCGGCGCCGACCGTGGGCCGCCCGGCTTGCCGCCGAACGCGCCGGTGGCGATGCCTGCAACCAGCACAATCACGAGCAGCACGAGGCCCAACGCCACCGCTTCGATCACAGCCATCTTGCCTCCTCGCCGATCGCCTTCAGCCCGCGGCTATCCGGTCTTGCGGCTCTTGCCGGCCGGCGCCGATGCCGCCGGCTTCGTCTTCGATGCCGCTGGCTTCGCCCTCGATGCCGCCGGCTTCGCCTTCGATGCCGCCGGCGCAGGCTGCGTTGGCGGATCGGCCGCTGCCGCTTCGGGCAGCAGCGCAAGCTGAGGACTGGCTGGGGGCTTCGCCGCAGCCGGTCCGCCCTTCGCGGCGGCCGGACCAGAAGGACCCGGTCCGGCCGCCGGCTTGGGCGCGTTCCCGGTCGACTGGCGCCTGGCCGGCGCCGCGGGCTTCGCATCTGTGGCGGGCTTCGTGTCCGCGCCCGCATTGGCCCTCGACGCAGGCGCAGCTTGGGACGCCGCTGCCGGTTTCGGCTTCGCGCCCACCGTCTTCGCGGCAGACGCGGCCGACGGCTCCTGGGCCGACACAGAGGCCGACGTCAGCTTCTTCGGCGCGGCCGCAGGCGCGGCCGCCTGTTTTCCCGCCGGCGGTCTTGTCGCCCGTGCCTGTGCCGCCGCCGACTCCTCTGTGGCGCCCTTCGGCCCCGCTTTCGGTCTGGCAGTCGGCGCCGCATGGGGCGCTGCTGTTGGCCCGGCCTCCCTCTTCAGCGCGCCGGCAACCGCTGCGACGGACGCCTTTGCCGGCGTCTTGGGCGCGGCCTTCTCCGCGACATCCGCCTTCTTTGCGCCGGTGGCCTGCTTCTCGGAAGCCTGCTGCCCGGTTCCCCGCTTCCCCTCAACCCCGCCCTCAGCCTTCGCCTTAGCCTCAACCTGGCTCTCGCCCTTCCCGTGCCCCGGGCTCCGCCCGTCCCCGCCCGATCCTGCCGCGGCACAGATGGCGCGCACCGGCTCGCCCACCATCAAGGAGGCGAAGGCCTTGCCCAACGCGGGCCGGCCCATCTCCGGCAGATCGGAGGCGGGGATCAACTTGGACGCCGCTTTGGCGTAGGCGCAGATTATGAGATCTCCGGGCGCAACCAGCACCGCCCCGACGATGTCACCCGTGCGATCCGACAGCCTGGCCGCCACCACACCCTGGCCGTTCCGGCCCTGAGCAGGAAAGTCGCCCAGCGGCACGCGTTTGCCGTAGCCTGCCTGGGTGACGATCGCCAGATGGGTCGCGTGGCCGACGGGCACCTGACCGGCGGACGCCGGCCCGATCCAGCCCGCGCCGGCCACGCGATCCTTTGCGGCCAGCTTGATCCCTCCGATACCGCCAGCCGGAAGTCCCATCGCGCGGACATCCTCCTCCGGGAAGCGAATTGCCTGTCCCGTAACAGTTGCCAGGATCACCTCTCCGCCGCCTGCGCTTGTCCCGGCCCAGCAGAGCTCGTCGCCGTCGTCCAGCCCGATGACGGCCGGATCGGCCTGCGCCGCGTCGAAGAGGTCGGCGAGGGAGACGCGCTTGACCTTGCCCTGGCTGGTCGCCAGCAGCAGAAAGGCGGAGGCAAGCTGCTCGCTCTCGTCGCGCGGGTACGACAACATCGCAGCCACCCGATCGCGGCGCGTCAGCCCGGAGAGATCGGCATAGTGCGCGCCGGGCGCTTCGGGGATCTGGTGCACGTGAATGCGCGCGGCCTGCCCCTTGGCGCTGAAGAGGTAGAGGTCGTGGCGGGTGTTGGCGCTTACGAGCAGGGGGGCGGGCGCGCGGAAGTGCGGCGCAGCACCCTTGCCGGCCAACTCGTCTGCGCCCCTGCGCCAGCGCGCCAGCGCGCCGTCCGCCGCCAGCGTCACCCACACCTCCTCGTCCGGCAGCACATCCATCGTGGTCAGCGTGCCCTTGACGCGGTCGGCGATTTGGGTGCGGCGGGCATCGCCATAGCGCGCCTTGAGGTCGACCAGGTTCTCCTTGATCAGCGCCAGCACCCTGGCCGGAGAGGCGAGCAACGCCTCGAGCTCGCGAATGAGGCCGATCGTATCGCGGTACTCCTCCTGCAGCTTGCGCCGCTCCAGGGCCGCCAGCCGGCGGAGCTGCATGTCGAGGATGGCCTGGGCCTGGATCTCGGTGAACTTGAACTGCTCGATCAGGTTCTGCTTGGCGGTGTCGGCGTTGCGCGACTTGCGGATCGTGGCGATCACTTCGTCGAGCACGTCGAGCGCGCGCAGCAGCCCCTCCAGGATATGGGCGCGCAGCTTCGCCTTCGCCAGGTCGTGCCGGGCGCGGCGGAGGATGACCTCCTGCCGGTGCTCGATGTAGTGCAGCAGCAGCCGCTTCAGGCTGAGGAGCCGCGGCTCGCCGTCGACCAGCGCCAGCAGGGAGACCCCGAAGGTGTTCTGCAAGGGGGTGAGCTTGTAGAGGTCGGCCAGCACCTGGCGCGGCTCCACCGTGCGCGTCATCTCGATGCAGATGCGCATCCCCGTGCGGTCCGACTCATCGCGCAGGTCGGTGATCCCCTCCAACCGGCCGTCGCGCACCAGCTCAGCGATGCGCTCCAGCAAGTTGGTCTTGTTCGCCATGTAGGGCAGCTCGGTGACGACGATGCGGGCGCGGTTGCGGCTCATATCCTCGATGTGCGCCTTGGCCTGCATCACGATCTGGCCCTTGCCGCCCGCATAGGCGTGGGCGATCACGTCGACCTGCTCGGCCGCGTCCCCCGTGCCCTCCTGGGTGTAGCGGTAGATCACGCCGCCGGTCGGGAAGTCAGGACCGGGAATGAAGCGCATCAGGTCTTCGACCGTCACATCGTCGTGGCGCTTGAAGTTGTCGATCAGGTAGCAGAGCGCGTCGCACACCTCGCCCAGGTTATGCGGCGGGATGTTGGTCGCCATGCCGACGGCGATGCCGCTCGCGCCGTTGACGAGGAGGTTGGGCAGCAGCGCGGGCAGAACGCTCGGCTCCTTCAGGGTGCCGTCGAAGTTGTCGGTCCAATCGACCGTGTCCTTCTCGATGTCCGCCAGCATCTCGACCGCGATCTTCGCCAGCCGCGCCTCGGTGTAGCGCATGGCGGCCGCGTTGTCGCCGTCGATGGAGCCGAAGTTGCCCTGGCCGTCGACCAGAGGATAACGCAGGCTGAAGTCCTGCGCCATGCGCACCATCGCCTCGTAGACCGCCGCATCGCCGTGGGGATGATACTTGCCGAGCACCTCGCCGACGATGCGGGCCGACTTCTTGTACGGCTTGTCCGGATCGAGCCCCAGGTCGTGCATGGCGTAGAGGATGCGGCGGTGCACCGGCTTCAGACCGTCGCGCACGTCGGGCAGCGCCCGCGCCACGATCACGCTCATGGCGTAGTCGAGGTACGACGCCTGCATCTCGGAGTCGATATTGATCTGGCGGATGATGCCCAGTTCCATACGTTTTCCTTATTCGAGAAAGGGTATGGGCCATTTTACCATCAGGAGGCAAATCTGTGAAGGAGCACGACCCAGGGGTCCCCCAATCACGCGGCACTCGTCAGGCGTCCCGCATCTGCTCCCAGATCGGCCGGCTGTCTGTGAGTTGCAGCGTCCGCCGCAGCTCGATGATCTCATCGCGCAGCGCGGCGGCCCGCTCGAACTCCAGGTCGGCGGCCGCGGCCTTCATCTGCTTCTCCAGGTCTTTGATCAGCCGGGCGGCCTCGTCCTTGGGCAGCGTGCTGCGGCCGGCGCGATATTCGGGGCGACCCTCTGCGATCGCGGTCGCGGCGGCCGGCTGGCTGGCCGCGATACGCTGGGTCAGGTCGCGCACCGATTTGACGATCGACTGCGGCACAATGCCGTGCTCCCGGTTGTAGCTCTCCTGCTTCGCACGGCGGCGGTTGGTCTCGTCGATGGCGCGGCGCATCGAGTCGGTGACCTTATCAGCGTACATGATCGCAGTGCCGTGCAGATGCCGCGCCGCGCGGCCGACCGTCTGGATGAGCGCCTGCTCGGAGCGGAGGAACCCCTCTTTGTCCGCGTCCAGGATCGCCACCAGGCTCACCTCCGGCAGGTCGAGGCCCTCGCGCAGCAGGTTGATGCCGACGACCACATCATACACGCCCAGCCGCAGGTCGCGCAGGATCTCGACGCGTTCCAGCGTCTCGACCTCGGAGTGCAGATAGTGCACACGCACCCCGACCTCCTGCAGATAGTCCGAAAGGTCCTCAGCCATGCGCTTGGTCAGCGTGGTCACCAGCACGCGCTCGCCGACGGCCACGCGCTTGCGGATTTCGCCGACCAGGTCATCCACCTGGCCCTTCGTGGGCCGGATCTCCACCTGCGGGTCGACGAGGCCCGTCGGCCGGATGATCTGCTCCACCACTTGCGCGGAGTGCCGCAGCTCGTAGGGGCCGGGGGTGGCGGTCGTATAGATGACCTGGTTGAGCGTCTCCTCCCACTCCTCGAAGCGCAGCGGACGGTTGTCGAGCGCGCTGGGCAACCGGAATCCGTAGTCGACGAGCACCTGCTTCCGCTGCCGGTCGCCGTTGTACATGCCGTGAATCTGCGGGATCGTCATGTGCGATTCATCCACGATCAGCAGCCAGTCGGCAGGGAAGTAATCGAGCAGCGTCCACGGCCGCGAGCCCGGAGGGCGCAGCGCCAACGGCCGGCTGTAGTTCTCGATGCCGGAGCAGAAGCCCACCTCGCGCAGCATCTCCAGGTCGTAGTGCGTGCGCTGCTCCAGCCGCTGCGCCTCCAACAGCTTGCCCTGCGCGCGGAAGAGCTTGAGCTGCTCCTCCATCTCCTCCTCGATCAGTTGGAGCGCCTCGGTCAGCTTCTCCTGGGGCGTGATGAAGTGCTTGGCCGGGAAGATCTCGATCTCGTCCAGGCGGCGCACCACTTCGCCGGTGAGCGGATCGATCTCGGTGATGCGGTCCACGTCGTCGCCAAAGAACTCGATCCGGTAGGCAAGATCCGCGTACGCAGGCTGCACTTCGAGCGTATCGCCGCGCAGGCGGAACTTGCCGCGGCGCAGGTCCAGGTCGTTGCGCTCATAGAAGATGTCCACCAGCTCGCGCAGCACCTGTTCGCGGCGCACCTGTGTCCCGCGCTGCAGCTTGACCGTCACCTTGCCATACTCCGCGGGGTCCCCCAGGCCGTAGATGCACGACACAGACGCAACGATCAGCACATCGCGGCGGCTCAGCAGCGCCGAGGTGGCCGCCAGGCGCAGCCGGTCGATCTCGTCGTTGATCTGCGAATCCTTCTCGATGTAGGTGTCGGTGCGCGGCAGGTAGGCTTCGGGTTGATAGTAATCATAGTAGCTGACGAAGTATTCCACTGCGTTGTGCGGAAAGAACTCCTTGAATTCGCTGTAGAGCTGCGCGGCCAGGGTCTTGTTGTGCGCCATCACGAGGGTGGGGCGGCCCACCGCCTCGACGACCGACGCCATGACATAGGTCTTGCCCGTGCCGGTCGCGCCCAACAGCGTCTGCGCCCGGTGGCCGGCGCGCAATCCCTCGGTCAGCTTGCGGATAGCCTCCGGCTGATCGCCCGTGGCTTTGAAATCGGACACAAGTTTGAATTGAGGCATGTGCGACTCCCTGCTTGTGGCTGGACTCGATGGCGCGCCGTGATCCTGCCGACCGGTACGAGCTCATTATACGGCGCGATCCCCTGCCACGCAAACTCGCCTCGATCAGACAGAACATCAGTTCGCACCCTCGCAGCCGCACCCACGCGCGCACGGTTTGTCTGCAAACTCGATTCGGAGTACAATCGGGCGAGTTATGGATCTGTCTATTGCTACGATGAAGCGTCTCCTGAGTTGCGGGCTCCTGTTCCTTTGGCTGATGGCATACTGGCTGCCCTGTGCGGCGCCAGCGGCCGCGGCTCCGGCGCGCCAGGCTGGAACCGGCACACCGACCCCGCGCCCGGCAGTCAGACCGGCTGACGTCAAGGCGATCATGGACCGCATGATGCCTGCGGACAAGGTCGGCCAACTCTTCCTGGTGACGTTCGAGGGGAACGATACATCGGCGGAATCGGAGATCGCCAGCCTGGTGCGCGACTACCGGGTGGGCGGGGTGGTGCTGTTCTTCCTCGGCAGCGTGCGCGGCAGCCTGGTGATCGGGCTGTC
>CAYRFV010000183.1:0-11399 GCA_964423545.1 uncultured Anaerolineales bacterium
GGTCCTCGGCGATCCGCTGATTCGCCTCCACTTTTTTTCAGACTCCAGGGCAGTCATCGTAATCCAGGTGAATGACCCTGTTCTGCGCCGCTGACTGGTAGGCCCGCTGCACCAGCCGCACGCTTTTCAGGTTGTCCTCGCCGGTCGTCTCGGCAGGATGGTCGCCGCGCAGCCCCGCCAGCAGGTCGGCATTGCACGGCACGATGCTGGAGTGAACCACGGCATAGTCGGGATCCGCCCAGGCGAATCGCTGCGGCGGATAGCGGCGGGCAAGGGTGCCCGCGTCCGTGGTCAGTCGAATCCAGAAGCCGGGCCCCAGCTCAACCGTCCCCTCGGATCCCTCGATGTAGCAGAGCGTCTGCGGGAATTGTTCGACTTCGGTGCGCGACGCGTAGCTCATCTCACACGTGCAGGTCAGGTCGCCGCAGCGCAGCATGGCGGTGGCGACATCCTCGCCGGCGATGTCCGGCCGCACGCGGCAAGTCTGGCAGTAGATGCTCTGCGGCTCACCGAAGAAGAAGCGCGCCAGGTCAAAGATATGACTGCCCACATCGGCCAGCGCCAGCTTCTCCAGCGTCTTGAGCATCGGCTGGTTCTCAAAGACGGACGGCTTGTGGAAGATGAACTGGAGGCGCGCCCGGAAGGGTGTGCCGATCTTGCCCGAGTCCAGCACCCCTTTCAACGCCCGAATCGGGGTCTGCCAGCGGAAATTCTCATGGATATAGAAGGGCACATGGGCCTGCTTGCATGCGCGCACCATGCCGCACGCGGTCTCGAAGTCCGGCGCCATCGGTTTCTGGCAGATCACGGGCACGCGATAGCGCGCGGCCAGGTGCACCAGCGGCGCATGGGCCGGCACTTCAGTGATGATATCGACGAAGTCGAGCTGCTCGCTACGGAACAGCTCCTCCGGGTCATCGTAGACGCGCGGCGGGCCGGACGCGTGCCATTCAGAGACACACCGGGCAGCCATGGCGTCGGCCCTGCTGCGGGTGCGGTTGTACAGGGCGACCAGCTCCACACCGCCGACCTCGAACCAGGCCGGAATCTGAAAGCCGGCCCAGAAACCGGCGCCCATGACGGCGAATCGCAAGCGGGTCATCATGCTTTCCTGACACGAAGGCGATGTGGTATGCGACGCTCACCGCTGACCGGCGGCAGGTGCGGCTGGTGACGCAGTTGTCCGACCTCGACGAGGCCGCGTGCGCCGTAAGCGCCATCCATGCAACGGTGGTCTGCGTACAGGCGCGGATCGCGCATGGGTCCCGGATGGCGAGAGCCGGGTGACGCACGCACCGGTGGCTCTCACGCTTGCCGGATCGCGGGCTTCGAGGCAAGCAGTCCTCTTGCCCGCAGGATTGGGTCCCCTTTACTGCGCGCGTTCCAACGCCTCGCGTGCGGATGCGCGCAGGGCCGCCGCGCGGCAGCCATGCAGGCATAGTATAGAGTCTCCGACGACCTTGTCAAAATCGCTCTGCGGTATCTTACGCCCGCCAATGCAAGCACACTTGGTCCTGCATCCCATGTCACCGGCGACCCGCGTCGTCGGAGTGCGGGCGTCATGCAACTGTCACCCGTGACACCGAACGGACGGATTATCCCCTCAATCATTTGGCAAACCATGGACGCCGTGATATAACGTTTTGGAACCCTACGACGTTTGGGGTGGTCGTTGGACACGCACGTTTGGCGTATGGAGAGGAATAGCGTGGCAATCCGGGCGCGGTCGGTTCTGGGCCTGTTGGCCTTTGTCGGTTTTGCGGTGACGGTGGGCTCGGTGCTTCTTTCGAGCCGTTCGCCGGCACGGTCGGCGTCGCCGGAGCAGGCGGCCGATCCAGACAGCCAGTTCATCGACCTGGACGGCCTGAAGGTCCACTACAAGAGCAAGGGGAGCGGCGGACCGCTTATTCTCCTGCTGCATGGGTTCAGCGCAAGCACCTTTTCCTGGCGCGAGGTCATGGAGCCGTTGGCCGCGCTCGGCACAGTCGTCGCTTATGATCGCCCGGCCTTCGGACTGACGGAACGTCCGGTGGGCGAAGCACTGCGAAACTGGCCGGGGGCGAATCCGTATGACCCCGATGCGCAGGCCGATCAGGTGGCAGCGCTGATTGACGCGTTGGGCTTCGATCAGGCGATCCTGGTGGGCCACTCTGCGGGTGGCGCGGTGGCGCTGAACGCGTCTCTGAGGCATCCCGAACGTGTGCAGGGGCTTGTCCTGGTGAGTCCGGCGATCTATCGCGCAGGCGGCGCACGGGGGTGGCTGCGGCCGCTGTTGGACCTGCCGCTGCTGGATCGGCTCGGCGTGCTGGTCGCACGCAGCCTGGCGGCCCAGGGCGATCGCCTGATCAAACAAGCCTGGCATGACCCGGCGAAGGTCACTTCGGACGTGCTGGACGGCTATCGCAAGCCTCTGCAGGTGTCAGACTGGGATCGCGCGCTCTGGGAGTTCACCCGGGCCGGCCGCGATCTGAAGTTGGGCGAGCGGCTTTCCGAGGTGACTGCGCCTGCGTTGGTGGTCACCGGTGACGATGACCGTATCGTGCCCACGGCGGACAGCATCCGTCTGGCAGGCGAGCTGCCGAGCGCCGAGCTGCTGGTGATCCCGCGCTGCGGACATCTGGCCCAGGAAGAATGCCCCGAGCCGTTCCTGGGAGCAGTGACTCGCTTCATTTCTCAGGTGAAGGGCGCCTCTGCTGCAGGGGAAGGCGCAAACCGATGAGCGGCGCAGGCGCCGAACGGCCATCTCCTGGCGTGGCGCTCGCTCGGTCGGCGCTTGCCAGGTGCGGAGGGGTCTCATGAGATCGGTAGTAATCATCGGCGCCGGCATGGGCGGGCTGGCGGCCGCGTTGCGGCTTCGTCACATGGGTTACGATGTCACCGTGGTCGAGAAGCAGAAGCGACCTGGCGGGCGCAGCAATGTACTTCAGGAGCAGGGCTTCCGAGTCGACATCGGTCCGACGATCCTGGTGATGAAGCAGACCTTCGATGAAACCTACCGTGCGATCGGCCAGGATATCAATCAGCGCATCCGCTTTGTGTCGCTGGACCCGAACTACCGCGTCTACTATCACGACGGCACCTACCTCGACCTCTATAACAGCATGGCGAAGCTGGCGGCCGAATGCGAGCGGTTCGAGCCCGGCGTCACGACGCGGCTGTTCCGGTTCATCGGCGACAGCGCCAGGAAGTACGAGCTGGGCATGGACTTCGTGGCGCGCAATTATGACCGTATCACCGATCTGGCTAATCCCACCGCCGCGGCGCGGCTGATCACGACCGGAGCATACCAGAACCTGTTCGCGCAGGCGGGACGATACTTCACAACAGATAAGCTGCGCAAGGCGTTCACCTTCCACTCGATGTTCCTGGGGCTGTCGCCGTTCGACGCCCTGGCCATGTACAGCCTGATCACCTACGCCGATCTGGTCGAGGGAATGACCTTCCCGATGGGCGGCATCTATAGCATCATCGAGGACATGGCGTCGCTCGCGGGCCAGATGGGCGTGACGCTGCGCATGAACACGCCGGTGGAGGAAATCCTCGTTGCAGGCGGTCGCGCCAAAGGGGTCAGGCTGCTGGGAGGTGAGACGCTCGGCGCCGACATCGTGGTGTCGAATGCCGACCTGGTGTACACGTACAAGCAGCTGCTGCCGGCGCAGCATCGTCGCGTCTATTCCGACGCCAGGCTGGATCGCATGGCATATGCGTGCTCGGGTTACCTGCTCTACCTGGGCGTCGATCGAGTCTACCCGCACCTGCGGCACCAGGCGCTCTACTTCTCCGAGGACTATCGCGCCAATCTCGACGCCATCTTCCGCACCAAGACGCTGCCAGCGGACCCGTCATTCCATCTGAATAACCCGTCGCTTACCGACCCCAGCCTGGCGCCTCCGGGCCACAGCGTGCTCTACCTGTTGGCCCCGATGCCGAACCTGCAAGGTCGGGTGGATTGGGACGCGGCAGCGCCGCTCGTGCGAGAGAAGCTTCTGCAGGGGCTCGAGCGCCTCGTGGACCCCGAGATTCGCCGGCACATCGTCTGGGAGCGGGAGTATCGGCCCGCCGACTGGGAGCGCGACATCAACGCGCCGTACGGTGTGGCGTTCGGCTCGCTGTCGCACGGTTTCTTCCAGTCGTCGTACTTCCGGCCGCACAACGTGGCGAGAGATATTCCTGGCCTCTATTTCGTCGGCCAGGGCACCTATCCCGGCATCGGCATGCCGATGGTGTTGCTCTCCGCGCGGCTGCTCGCTGAGCGCCTGGCGCGGGAAGATCGACGGTGATGCGGTTGCTTAGACCGCAGATCGGCTTCGAGCGCAGCGCGCCGCTGGCCAACCTCCACCCCATTGCAGCTGTTTCCGCCGATGAGGGCGGTTTCGAACCGACGCTCTCGGATCATGGCGCCCGCCGGCGCCCGCTCGTCCTCACGGCATTGATACAGAAAACCGCCGGCAAGACTGGGTCATCCGCGCGCGGCAGGTCCACATCATGCCCACGATCGGTCTCCAGTGTGGGTTCCCGACGCCGCGGTCCGGTCCTGAAAACCAACCGCTCCACCGAACGGATCGGCGCATAGGTCGGTGCATCCTGGAGCACAGCCTGGCCATCGAGCGCCAGGTCGAACCGGTGGGTGAGGGTGTCGACGCTAAGGATGACATGGCGCCAGACGCCCGCCGCGTACGCGGCGAGGACGCGACCTTTGCTCTTCACCCCGCCATCCGTATCGAACAACAGCACGGCCGCAATGCCGCCGCGATGATCCGTGAGCTCGACATAAAGCTGGCCCGCGCCGTGGTGCTTCGCTACGATGTTGAACTCGACCGTGACGCGGGTGCTTTCCTCGAAGACCCGCTCGACCTTGGCGTAGTCGTATGGATCAGCGTCCCGCAGTTCGAGGCTCCGGTTTTCGCGGCTGGGAAAATCCACCAGGGAGACCCGCGCCCAGAGCGGGCTGTAGACATTCCACGCCTCGGGGAGTCCGTCCCCTGCCACGGCCGCGAAATCATCGCCCACGGGACCCTCGATCTGGTGGCGAATCGGCGCCGGAATCCGACTGACCCAGATGTCCTCCTTATTCATGCTGTAGGTGACCCACAGCGCGGCGTCGGGCGGCGTGCCGTTGCCCTCGACGATGCCCCTGACGTAATTCAGCCCGTAGTCTTTGAACGCGCCGGCGTACCGCTTGGGCGCCACCTCGCCGTTCACAAGCAGCAGGCGATCGAACGACAGGCCATCTTCGCCCGTGACCACGGCCAGGGGCCAGCGGTGCTTGCCATCGGGGTTGGGGTTATAGACCAGCGCGTAGCGGCCGTCCGAGGTGCGCTGTCCCCAGATCTTTCCGCCCGACATCACGAGCGAGGGGACATCCTGCACGGGTGACCAGGTCTTGCCTTCATCTTCGGTGATGGCAGCCTTGGAGAACTTCCACAGGCCGACGACCCTGCCGTCGTGCAGGTGATAGAAAGAAAGCGCCTTGTAGCCTTCGACCGCGTAGAAACCGTCCGGACTGCGATCCTCCTCCCACCACGGCAGCGTGACCAGCTTGTTCGCCAGCAGTGCGTCGCAGGCTGCGATGAAGCCGGCATCCGCTGCCGTGCGGTAGAACGGATAGCGTATATTGCTCTCATTCCAGCCGGCATGACGGTTGATGCGCAGGAAATAGATGGGGCCGAGTGCGCCGTTGCGGGTCAGCTCGCGCACGACGCGGCCGATGCCCCAGCCGTCATTGGGGAAGTCGACGGGGGTGGGGCAGCAGCCGTAGAACCCGAGCACCAGAAGACGCCCATCCGGCGCAACGTAGAAGCCCATGCGCTGGTGCATCACGGCGTCGCTGGAGGGTGGAAGCGGATGGGGGCCGCGATAGACGCCATCCGGCACCCGGTATACGGGGAAAACGACGGTTGGCTTGTCCCAGTGCACCCCGTCAACCGATGAGGTGAGCAGGGTCTGCCCCGGCGGCACGTGTTCGCTGTGGGGATTGCTCAGGTACTCCAGGTAGAAGCGACCGTTCCAGTAGCACAACATCGGCGCGTGGTTGTAGGTCCATCCGGTGTCCTCGGCCCATTCTGGATGTGTGCGGTTGGCGCGCAGCACACGGTGGCTGTGAACACCGATGGCCAGCCGTAGCTGGCCGTCGTGGGTGTCGGTGTTGGCCGTCTCGACGCCAACGTAGCGGACAAGTGGATCATCCCCGGCCACGATCTGGTCTCCTTGCGCCGTTCGGTTCCCCTATTCGGCCATCTGGCGCGCAGGGCGGAATCGCCCTGCGTCGCCCTTACGCGGCCTGCACCCTGCCGATCCCGGTGCTGATCCTCGCGAGCAGCTCCTTGGACCGTCGCAGACTGGGGCTGATCTGCATCTCGAACTCCCGTTTCCTGGCGACGGCCGCAGTCACATCGCCCTCGTCCAATAACCCCTTGATTTCATCCACGGCCGTGTTCAGCGGCTCCAGGTACTCGCCGAAGCCCTGGATCAACCCGGCGCGGGTGACGGCCATCTGATCCAGCTCCTCTTGCAGTTGCTGGTAAGTCTCGGCATCGAGCAGGGGCCGAAGCCTGGGCAAGGTGTCGGCGCGCAGGCGCAGCATTTCTCGCAGCAACGCCTGTTCGTCGCCGAACGTCTCCGTGTCGTAGTACGCTTTGAATCCCAGGTAGAACGTCTCGAACTTGCCGGGGAACGCCGCCGGATCGCCGCCGGTGGCCCGAAATTCCGTGCTCAGCCGCACCAGGTTCCGGAAGCTTGCTTCGAAGGCTCCCAGGAGCCGCTCCAGCTCCCCGACGAGGCGCGTCCCTTCCTCCTGCCGGCGGGCCGCCTCCAGGGCGTGGCCCATCGCTGTGGCCACGACACCGATCTCGGCGATGGGCCTGCCGAGCGGGAAGTCGATGATCTGGCTATCGGCCAGCCGGCAGAAAAGCACCGGCACGCCCCAGTCCCACTGATCCTGAACCAGCGCGCGTGCTTCGTTCATCGCCAGGTCGGCAACGCCGTGGCTCAGCAGCCGGCCGTAGAACTGGCCCGTGAAGAGGCGGGCGGTCGCCATCCCCACCCGATCCGACATGGCCACTACGGCCGATGCGCCGCCCTGCTCTACCAGCGCGGGTCCCAGCGGCACGAACGCATCGTGGCGGCTGCGCGTGGCCGTTTCGCATGCCGCCAGGAAGCAGAGCAGCGGCCGTGCCTTCAGGAGCGAAAACGCGCTCAGCAGGCGATCCGCCTGGATGACGTCGACGGCGCCGTCGTCCCGCTCCAGGTACAGGACGGTGCCGGCGGCGGTGGCGGCGCCATGGCACAGAAAGTGCACCATGTGGCGCCCCTCGGCCAGCGCGGCGCGCACGGCGTTCAGCGTGGGCGGGGTCGCCGTGCCCGATTCCAGGTAGGTGACCTCAACCTCGGGCAGCCCATCCAGCAGATCGTGCAGCGCCTGCCGCTCTTCCGCAGGGATCGGGTCCAGAACGAAGCCGGGCAGGTTGGACGGGGACGCAACGACCGCCAGCATGCGCAGCGGCCGTTCGATCACGGGCGCGGGCCGCTTCCAGTCCCGGGCCAGGAGGTAACGAGAGAAGGGCGTGGCGGCTGCTGCGGCCAGCGGCTGCCAGACCCCGTCGATGGGCGCCAGCAACCGCTCCCAGCTCAGGTGCGCCAGCTCCGGGGGATCGATGCGCAGACACAGGCGCAGCGCCCCGTCTCCGGCTGAGACCGCGGCGAGGGTCTCGCGGAACGGCTCGCCGATCGCATCGTCGGCAAAGAGCATCTCGCCCAGCGCCCGGCCATACGCCGGTGGATCCACCTCGAGCACAGCCAGTCGGTCGCGGTCGAGCCGCAGTACGCCGGGCGGAAAGCTGCGCCGCCGCACCACCTCCAGCTCGACGGGATAGCTCGGCTCTGCGTTTGTGGCGGGGAAGATGCGGATCTCGAGCAGGGCATACTCGTCGGCCGGGCCCTGGGTCTCGGTAAGAATCATTGCACCCTCCAAAGAGAAGAGATCGTCCCTGTTTCGGCGGGATGCGCTCAGCTCTGCCGGCGCCGGGTGCGACCCCTCAGCCAGACGAAGAGGACGGGGAGGGCTCAGTGCAGGTCTGGCTGTAGGGCTCATCCGGACCGAAGTAGGCGGCCCATTCCTCCGGCGTCAGGCTTCTGCCCACACGGCGGCATACTCCAGGTATCTGGCGCAGCAATTCCTCGTGGTCAGCCAGCGGCTGAGACGTAGCCTGGAGCCGCTCCTCCAGCTCTCTGCCGTAGGTCAGCTCCCACACCAGGGCGCGATCTTCGCCCACACTGACCAGCCGCCGGTCAGCGTCGGTGAATGCCAGGATCCGGGCGTTCCCGTGATCCATCACGGCCACGACTTGTTTGGCCGCGTAGTCCCAGATCTCGATCTGGTTGGAGGTCGCCACGGCGACCCGCGTTCCGTCTTCGTTCAGGGCCAGGCCCGTCACCCATTCCTGGGTCGAAAGGGCTGCCAACGGTTCGCGCACTGCCGGAGACCCCCCGGGCGGGGTATCCGATCGCCTGCGCAGCGCGAAGATGTCGGCTCGTCGCCCCATCCCGCCGGCTGCCAACACATCGCCGTGGGCGTTGAGTGCAACCGCCAACACGTCGGTGTGGATGTACGGCCCGGTTGTCGCGTATTGCACCGTGGTGCCGCTCTGCGACGCCATGTAAGCCATCGCCACATTCTCCTCGAGCTGCTGGTGATAGCTGATCGTCGCGATCGACGAGCCATCCGCGCTGAGGACGACACCCAGCGCGTCGCCCGCCGTCCATGACAGGTGCGGGAGAGGCTGCCCGCTCTCCATGTCCCAGACCAGCGTGGAGCCGCTCGCGAGGCCCGCAGCGAGCTTTGTGCCGTCCGCGCTGTAGCCGAGCGCCTGGATCTCGGCCTTCGTCTCCCACGTGGCCAGGTTCGCGCCCTTGGCAACATCCAGCACGGTCAGCCTGCCTTCGGGCCAGGCGATGGCCACGGTGGACCCGTCGGGACCCAACGCCACCGTCCGCACCTGGTCGGCCGGCGCATCGAGCCGGATGGGCGAGGCTTTCCCTGCCGGATCATAGATGCGCACATCCTGGGCGCTGACGACGGCCACCCTCGCGCCGTCCGCGCTGAGCGACAGCGGGGCACGCAGGTTGTTCGACCGTCTCTGTGCCGGACCGTAGATGATGCTGCCGCCAGCGGGAGGGAAGCGCTGGATCGCTTTGGCCCAGGCGCGCTGCCCCTCCAGGGTGTTCGGGCCGCGCTTCAGCGCTTCGATGGCCAGAAGGACGCCGGTGGCTCGCGCAGTCGAATCCGGAGACTGCATCTGCGCCTCGGCCTCGGCGGCCAGCCGCGACACCAGGGACGCAGCCTTCGCGCCGTCTCCCTCTGCCGCGGTGTGCGAGGCCCACGAGCCCGGAAGCAGCGCTGCCAGCTGCTCCAGGATCGCTGCATCTCTCGGCGCCTCCGCCAGCAGCAGCCGGCTCAGCACCGTGTCCAGCGCCGTTGGGTCGGCGGCCGCCACCGGCAGGAGCGAGCGGATCAGGGCCGCGCGCTGCCGCTCGCCGATCTCGGGTGCGACCAACGCCTCGGCCGCAAGACGAGCCGCCACCCAGGGCGCGAATCCGGGGTCAGGCACATAGACGGTCGTCCCTCGTGCAAGCGGCTGATCGGCTGGCAGGAGCGGATTCAGGCGCACGAACTCCGAGGCGTCGCGTTGATAGACCTCCGCCAGCGCCGCCAGGGTCACGGCATTCAACAGCTTGTCGGGCAGCGGTGGCCAGCCTGGAGCCGAATTGCGGAATTCGTAGCTCCGCCCAACGGTGTGGAGCGCGGCCAGCGCCTCCGGCGACTCGGCTTGCACGAATCCGACATCTTGCTGCACATAGGTCAGCGGCGACGGCCACCAGCGGATGCGCATTGCCTCGACGCGTGCGGTGAGCCGAGCGGCGTACGCGGGATCGGCCACGTTGTGCGCCGCCACTTCGGCCGCGCGCAGCGCCCGCTCGACCCAGCTCGCCTCTTTTCCCGGCGGGAGACAGACCAACGCGGCCTCTGCGAGGGCAAGCGAGACTCGCGTGTCCAAGACGGCCGCATCCAACCCGAGCTGGAAGGCCCGCGACAGGAACACCTCGGCCGATGACCCCTCTCCGATCAGTCCCTTCCGGGCCAGTTGAGCGTAGGAGGCGAGCAGGCAGCAAACGCGCGCCAGGCGGCCTTCCCCTGGCCGGTCGGAGAAGGCGGGGACCGCTTCATCCCAAATCCGCCTGAGCTGCGCATCCAGCGAATTGCCGGCGCCGGGCAGGCCCGCGGCGGCAGCCAACGCCAATACGGTCAGCGGCAGGCCCTCCGTGAAGCTGAAGCCGCCGGCATCCAGGACCACTGCGGCCAGCTCCAGAGCCTTGGCCCGGACCCAACCCGCATCCGGATGCTGGAGCACTGCGCTCAGGAGCTGCCAGAGGGAGGCGTTGCGGTAGGCCGGGTAGACGAGCGTGCCATATCCGGCCAGGTGCTCCTGCCAATAGCGTTCGCCTGCGTCTGGGTGGGCCGCCGCGAAGGCAACCAGGGCGGGCCCCACGACAGCTGACTGGTAGACAGGGGCCGCCGTGGATGCGTAGGCAGGCTCCTGGCTCAGGAGCTCCTGAGCGACGAGCTCCTGAGCGACGGGATCCTGAGCGACGGGCTTCTGGGCGACGAGCTCCTGGCCATCTGGAAGCGAGTTGCGTGCCAGCAGGTCGCGCAGCTCGTCCTCAGCAGGCGCAGGCGGAAGGCGCAGCGAGGGGACTGGGGCGCCGTCCAGGTCGGCGCGAATGCGCTGCATCAGCACCTGCCGGGGGTCGGCCGGCACCAGATCGGCGATCTCGGCAGCGACCTGGTCCAACAGCCGGCGTGCGGGATCCGGGTGGGCCCCGGCGCACTCCCACGCGATCTCCAGCCGCAGCGCCTGCCGCCAGGCGGTCGCAAGGTCGAAACCGTCGAGCGCCTCCACGGCTCCGGCCAGATCGCCTCGCCGCGCCAGGTTCACGAACCATGCGGCGTGCGCCCGCGGCTCGCCGGCGCGCGCCAACTCCAGCGCAAGCTGGACCAGGCGCGGCAGCGATTCAGGCTTGTCGTCGGCCGCAGCCGACGACAGCGCCCGCCGGAGCTGCCGG
The DNA here is from genome assembly GCA_964423545.1 of uncultured Anaerolineales bacterium. GTDB lineage: Bacteria > Chloroflexota > Anaerolineae > CG2-30-64-16 > CG2-30-64-16 > JALOOE01. Next base: position 11,119 of record CAYRFV010000183.1, read on the forward strand.
CGGCGGGTTATCGGGTCACCGGCGTCCGTCGCGCGTCGCGCCTCGGCGCCCTCATCGGCCCCGGCCGGCGGCGCGGCGTTTTCACCGAGCGCCGGCCGCGGCAGCACGTCGCGCTCGTCGACCACGGGCAGCCGCACGGCCGGGTCGCCGAGCAGGACGTGGTTGGCCGCGTCGCTGGTGTGCGCCCAGAGGCCGGCCAGCTCTGCGGGGTCAGACTGCCTCCCGGACTTGATCTCCTTGAGCGCGTCCACGACCTTCTTGATATCTTTCTCGAGGTAGTC
>CAYRFV010000184.1:0-11348 GCA_964423545.1 uncultured Anaerolineales bacterium
GGAGTTCGACCGGATGGCTGCTCGGCTTGGCCCAGATCTCAGGCGTGGTGAGCAGGAATTCGGCGACATCCCGGTCGTACTCGCGAAAGGACAGCGCACCCATGCCGACCTTCAGGATTCCTCGCGTGCCGACGATTTCGATGTCCTCGCGCGGACCGGCCTCGGCGGTGCTGACGTGAATGTAGCCGGTGGCGCCGCCAGCCGGCGCATCGCCGGATCGATCATCCCACCGCAACAACGCGGTCGCGGTGTCCTCCACCTCGACCCGATGGAGGGTGGTGCGCGTCCAGGCGACGACGGCATCGGGCAGCCCCATCAGGTGACATAGGAGGTCGAGATCGTGCGGCGCCTGGTTCATCAGGATGCCGCCGCCCTCGCCGGGCCACGTGGCGCGCCAGGAGGCCTGCCCGTAGTAAGCAGCCGAGCGCGGCCACGGTGTCACCAGGTCGATCCGCTGAAGCCTGCCGAGGCGGCCTTCCTGGATCAGCTGCCGCGCAGCGCGCACTTCGGGACGCAGGCGATGCTGGAAGTTGACGGCCAACAGCCTGCCGGCCCTGCGCGCCGCCTCGATCATGGCATCGGCCTCGGCGACTTCGAGCGCCATCGGCTTCTCGACCAGCACGTGACAGCCGGCCTCCAGGCAATGGATGGCGATCTCAGCGTGGCAGTAGTGGGGGGTGATGACGACGGCCACATCCGGCTTGAGAGCGTCGATCATCTGGCGATAGTCGGTGTAGAACGGGACTCCCAAGGCCGATGCACGTTCCCGGCCGGGCGCCTCACGGATGTCACAGACGCCGACCAGATCGATGATCGGCTGTTTGACGGCGGGCAGGTGCATGCTGAAGACACCTGCCCCCACCCCAATGACGGCAAGGCGCAGGGGCGCGATTGCGGAGGATTCCATGGCTCGCTCCAACAGCGCTCCACAGGCTCGAACGCCCCGGGGCGCCTACTCCTATGACAAACCCATCGCCTTCAGATTATCATAGCTGATCTTCAGGCTCTCGAATGGATTCCGCTGGCAGATGTCCTGCTCGACGGCGTACCACTCGACCTTCGCATCCTTGCACGCGGCGAGCACTGAAGGCCAGTTGAGGTTGCCCTCACCGATTTCGGCCATCGTCTGCTTCCCGTCGAGAATGACCATGTCCTTCAAGTGCACCACCGGCATCCGACCTGCCACCTTGCGCACCCAGGCCGCCGGATCGGCGCCGCCGTGCTGCACCCAGTAGACATCGATCTCGGCCTTCAGGTAGCGCGGGTCCGTCTCCTCGAAGAGCAGGTCCAGCCCGGTGCGCTTGCCGAATTTGACGAACTCGAAGCTGTGGTTATGGTAGCTGAAGGTCAGTCCGGCCTTCGCCAGCTTCTCGCCGACCTGGTTGGCCTCGGCGGCGAAGCGGCGGAACCCGGCCTCGCCGGCCTCGCGATACTCCCCGGGCATGCTGCCAATCGCGACATGCGGGCAGCCCCACAGCTTGTGCTGGCTGATGACCGCATCGACCTCGTTCCACAGCTTCGGATACGCGGTGTGGGTGATGACGATCTTCAACCCCAGGTCGTCCACCATCTTCTTGACCTCGGCGTCGGGGATCGGGCCGATGGCCGAGACCTGCACGGCGGTGTAGCCGATTTCCTTCACCTTCTTGAGCGAAGCCGCCAGCTCTTCGGCGGTCTTGGTGAACTCACGGACTGTATAGAGTTGCGCGGTGAGGACTGGATGAGACATGGCTGTTTCCTCCACAATGGTGTTGCTGCGAGATCTGAGACGCGCGATGCGTGAGGCGTGAAACGCAGGAGCGCGCTGCGCCCCCGAGCATCACGCCTCACGCAGCACGTCTCTCGTTCAGTAGCCTGCCGCGCTCCCTTTGTCGGGCGCGCCGCGGCGTCCGGTATAGGGGTCAGGGACGGAGCCGTCGGTCGAGAACTGAGACATGAACCCGATCCGCTTGTCCATGGTCGCCTCACCTGCGGCGATGGCGGCTTTGCGGTCCCCGCCGTGCTCGCGGCGGATGATCCATTCCTGGCCGAAGTGCGAGTGGATAACCTCGTCGGCCCAGTCGTAGTCCTGGTAGAGCGCCATCAGCGGATGCTGCGCCTTGTCGCGGCAGAATTCATACTCCTGTCGCTTGCCGGGCGGATACTTCATGGCGGCCTGTTCGATGGCGACTGTCAGATGGGTGTAAGCCTGAATTGGGTCGAGCTCAGCGAGGCACATGGTGGCGAAACCGGTCCAGTTCGGGTTGGATGTGATGTCGATCCCTTCGGCCTGGAGCGCGGCCTGGCCGAAGGCCGAGTGCCGCACCTCGTCCCAGCAGTGGCGGGCCAGGTCTCGGTAGAAGTCCCACGGCCGATCCCGCTGCAGCGTCATGATCGCGGCGACGGTCTCCGCAGGAGACATCTCGTGGAAGCGCACCCACATCATCTGTTCCAGCCCTTCCCGGACCGGTTCCCCGCGGTCAGGCACGTGGACAGTGGGTGGTTTGGGAACGCTGACCCTGAAACGGGCATCGCGGCCCGATGACTGCGGCATGACCCACGGTTGGCCATCGCTTCGCGCGGCCGGCAGCTCGCCGGCCGGCCGTCTCGGCGCATCGCCGGCCAGCCCGCCGGCCGCGGCCAGGTACGCATTGAGGTGCGCCGCCCACGATTCGCTTTGCTCGCGTTCAGCTTCGCCGGCGAGGATCGACGCCAGGTAGCTCTGGCCCAAGGCGACGTGCTCCTCTTCCTCCGGCACGATGAGACGCAGCGTCCGGCCGGTCGGGTAGTCGACCAGCGGATTGATGTGTTCGCCGTGCGCCCGGTACGATGCGATCAGCGCGGGTTTCAGCACGCAGTAGATGCCCGTCAGAAGCTCGATGCCGTCCGCGGCTCGAATGGCTTCGTCCATCAGCGCGGTCAACGCCGGATCCGGCGAGGCGTCCACTGAATGCTCGGAGCGGCGCAGCTCCCCGATGCGCGTCCGCAGGAGCTGGTGATGCTCCGCATCTTCGTAGAGGTGGCGTCCCAACAGGAACTTGGCCTCCCACTGCGGCACACTCAGCAAGTGCCCCGCAGCGATGAACATCAGCCGCTGCTCGACATACGCCAGTCTGTGCAGGCGTCGCGCGTTTTCCTCGACGCCGAAGCCCAAACGCTCTACGTTTTCAATCCCGGCAATACGATTGTCGAAACCTATCTTGTCCATTTCCTCACTCTCCACTTTCCACGATGATTGCACGGCACAAGCAACATCTCACACGCAACGACATACTTTCGATATGCTCTCACTCCACCGTCATCCTCACGCACGCCCGCACCTGCGGGGCCGCCGGTGCCACAAACGTCAGGCGCTTCAATACACCCTCGCGATGATTCGCCCGGCACGCTTCTGCCAGCGACTCCACCGCGAAGCGCGCGCCGGCCGGTTCTTCGATGGCCAGGCGCAGCGCATGGCTGCCGCACCGGATCGAGGCGGTCGGTCCGTGCGCCACGACATCTCCCCACGTGACGAACGCCTCCTCGACCTCCCGGCCCGCGTCCGAAAACGTGAAGACATCGGTCAGGACGACTGTTCCCTGACTCTCGATCGCGAGCGTCCGTCGCGCCTCCGCGAGATCGGCGACGGGGTAGGCCTGCGCAAAAGCGATCTCTGCCACCTTGTGGTCTGGCTCTGTCGTCACAGACGTCAGCTCCCCGCGGTGAGCCCGGCCGGGAGCTTGAAGCTGTCCCCCGATGCGCGGCACGCTGTGGCCGTAGGAGTTGGCGAAGATGTTGTCATATCGGTTCGGGCCGAAGTACTGCCGGCTGTAGAGTCCTCGACCGGGGTCCGTGAGCAGGTTCTCGCCCTCGACGTGGAGCACGAAGCTGCCGATGTCGTTCTGGTTGTGGTTCTCCTCGTTATGTCCGGCCTTGATCGCGACCGCGAAGGCGGCGCCGGACCGGGTCACGCCGGTGAGCCGCGCAATGCCCGGTGCGGCCAGCACCGCATCACGGATCTCTGCTGCATCCCCCTGCACGCCGTCCCACCACAGCAGGTTGCGGATGTGCATCTGGATGCGCCAATCGAGGCCGGGAGCAGCGGGCCGGGCGGTCAGGTTGCGCAGTGCGGTCACGCCGGTGCGCTCTGCCAGCCGCTGGATGATGCCGAAGTTGAAGTGGGTCGTCTCATCACAATCGGAGAACGCGGCGAAGACAGAGCCGGAAAGCTGCATAGCGGCCGGGTAGGCTGCGATCTGGCGCAGCCGAGGCGACGCGAGCGGATCGAGCGCGCCATCCGAGCGGGCGCGCAGCATTTCCGCCAGAGCCACTAGGTTGATCAAGCCATAGTGCCAGTAGCCCACCCCTTCGTTCGAGCTGCCATCGCTTTCGAACGCAGTGTCGAGGAACGCTTGCAAACCGCGCAGGGCGAGGCTCAGCGCCCACGCCACGCGGCGCGGGTCGCGCTCCAGCAGCAGAAACGCGGACGCCACAGAGCTGTTGCACACGCCATTCCAGTTGCTGTGACCCAGGTACCAGTTCATGGTGCGGTGCGTGTGCAGATAGGGCTCGAAGACGCGGCGATCCACCTCGGCATGCACGCGGTGCGCGACCTCGTGGCCGATCCCATCCCCCAGCACGCTGATCGTCTGCGCCAGCAAGAAAGCAGTCTCAGCCGAAAAGAGATCCACGGCGACCCATTCATGCGCAGGCAGCACCCAGGTCGTCTCCTCGCAGATAGCCCAGATGTAGTCCTCGATGAGAGTCTTGAGCGGCCGTTCGGTCTCGACGCCCAGGAAGGCGCGGAAGGCGAGCGCCGACAGCTTGGCGCGACGACTGAAGTACGGGGCTTCGTACTCCTCACGGTCGCCATCGTTGATGAAGCGGCGGTAGGCCGTGTACTTAGGCTGCGGGATGGCGGCAATGTCGGCCAGCAGCGGTGCGGTCTGCGCCAGGATCACCTGCGCCTGGGGCGATCCTCGCAGCGCGGCCAGATTGGCGCGTGCCGCCTCGAGCTCCGGGAAGAGAGGGTTCGGCTTGGCGACGAGCGGCAGCAGGTCGTGGGCTTGCCACTCGCGGGAATCGATGAACAGAGGCTTTCCGGTCACAGCTCACTCCAAACAACGCCTATTGCTCACCCATGACACGGATTGCACGGATCAACCTTTTCGCTCTCGGTCATCCGTGGCATTCGTGAGCTGCTTCAGAATCTCTCCCAATGGAGCACCTGCTCCAGCGGCTTCTTGTCTTTCACGGGCCATTCTGCCGGGACGCCGATCGGCACGAGCGTGAGCAACCGCCGGTCGTCGGGCACCCCGAGCAGCGCCTTGAACTGACTCTCCAGCGGCAGGGTGTAGCCCTCGAGCCAACACGCACCGTATCCGAGCGCAGTGGCGGCGATCAGCATGTTCTCGACCGCGGCCGAGCCGTCCTCCAGCCAGTACCTGGTCGCCGGATCCAACACGACGGCAACAATCGCGCCGGCCTTTTCCATCCACGCCGCGGCGACCTTGAGCTGCTCTATCATACCCCGATCTGTGACGATGATGAAATCCCAGGGCTGCCGGTTGTAGCCGGATGCCGCGAGACGGCCCGCATCGACGATCGTCTCCAGATCGCTGCGAGGAATTGTCGCGCCGGTAAAGCTGCGCACGGTCCGGCGCCTGCGGATGGCTTCGAGTGCGTCCATTAGCGAGCTTCCTTTCGGCCCCTCACGCGGAGGCGCCACTCTCACGGTTGGTGCTCTGCCGGCCTCGCTCTGCGGAGCCGGTCGTCCCGTGCTATGGACGGATGCGATCCGCATAGAGCGCGAAGGAGACCGGCTTCTCCAGCCCGAAGGCCAGAGCTCCTGTCTCATCGGGGGTGGCGGTGAAGTCCGCGCCGCAGCCCGCGAGGCACGTGCACTCGATGGTGCGACCGGCCAGACCCCAGAGGGAGAGCCGCGCCTCGGACCGTTCGTTGAACTCCCGATAGACGATCAGATAGCCGCCATCGGGCCGTATGGACTGAAAGCCGGTCCAACCCACGCCCGACGGTTCCTCATGCGGCTGTTTTCGCGAACGAGGGTGTTTCCTTCGCATACGGCGCGGCAGTCGATCATGGCTCCGTCCCTTTGCCCCAGGGGGCGCCTGGCGCCTCGCCTGGCAGCGGTCTCTGGGCTGTGCTGCTGCTATGCCTCTGCCAGCGCACGCTCCATCAGCGCCCGCATGTAGCCGAGCGCATACGCCGTTCCGCTGCCCCTGGCGTAGTCGCCCGCGAACTTCGGCGAATGGTCCAGGATCATCGTCCCGCGATAGCCGGCCCGGACGAATGCCCGCATGATGGCGTACATGTCGCCGTAGCCGTTGTCCAGGAAGGTCTCGACGAAGCGCGGCAGCGGCGACGTGACATTGCGGAAGTGGACGATCAGGACGCGTCCTTCGGCTGTGAACGTACGGATGCCCTCGTAGATATCGCCGAACCCCGCGCCGCCCTCCAGCCAGCACCCGCAGCAGAACTCCATGCCCAGCGTAGCCTTGCCCGTGCCCACGCTATCCGCGATGGCAAAGGCCCGCTTGTAGGTGTCGAAGCTGTGGATCAGGCAGGGGATGCCGCCCAACGGGTGTGGCGACGGGGGATCGTTCGGATGGAGGGCCAGCCGAACGCCGGCCTCGGCGCAGACAGGCATCATCTGTCCGATGAAGTAGGTGTAGTTCGCCCATATTTCATCCTCGGAGTATGCGCGCCCGTGCGTGTGGGGCCGCCGCACCATCTCGTCGAGGTCGGCGGCGCGGGCGTGTGCGCCGCGACTCTCGCCCGGCGCCGAGCTCCACACCTGGGTCGGCTCCCAGGTGAAGGTGGTGACTCCGATCCCGGCCCGGCCCAAGTCGCGCACGAACGCCTGGAAGTCGGCGATGGCCTGCTCTCGTCCCGGCAGCGCCAGGTGAATCCGATCATTCTTGGCGACTGCGATGTTGCCGACGTTGTAGAGCCGCAGGCCGTGCTCCTCGACGCGCTCGCGCAGCCGGGCCAGGTGCTCGTAGTGGCGCTGCTCCGGCCGCACCCAGGTGTAGACGCAGTCCACGCCGAGCTGGTGGGCAAAAAGCAGCTCATCTTCGGCCGGATCGGGTTCGATGAACATCGAAAGCAGGGGTCTGGACATGGTTGTGCCTTCTTCGGGTATCTGCCCCTTACCCCAGCCCTCGCCCTACTGGGACGAGGGCGCGCCACCCTCTCCCTGTCAGGGAGAGGGCCAGGGTGAGGGTGGCTGTCATACCTGCACGACACACACATTTGGTGACCGTAATGCGCGCGCCCGCCATGCCCAGGGTGAGGGTAGCTGTCATACCTGCACGACAAACACATCGCTCCGCCCGCGCGCGGCTGCATTGTACGCAATCCAGCGGCCGGTCGGGTCACAGATGGGGTGTGGGTGCGGATATTGGCCGGGCAGCGCGCCCCAGTCTGAACCGTGGCGGCAGATCACCTCGACGCGCGGCTGCGCCTGGTCGTAGTAGACCCACAGCAGCAGGTCGCTGCTCAGGTTCCCGTCGAGGATTACCGCGGGTCGGCCGAACATGGCGGAGACGTGGCCGTAGTGCGGGGCCTTGTCGAACAGGTACTCCCGCACGGTGCGTCCCGATTTGTGGGTGACGCCGATGTAATGGCCGCTTATCGCGCTGCGGCCGTGGTAGATGACGTTTTCGCCATCCCACGTCCAGACGCAGTGCACCTGGAAGCGGGCCTTGTCCTGCGGCGGCAGCTCGGTGAGCTGTCCCGTCGAGAGGCGCAGCGTCCAGATGCGGTTTGTCTTGCCGTCGCTGCCGCCCCAGTAGCGCGGCGGGAAGTCGCGGTCGAGCAGCAGCAGGTCGCGGTCAGTGGGGCAGTGCGGTGCGTGGGCGCTGCCGACGCCGGCTTCCTCGTAGACGGTCGTCACCGGGCCGCCGGCCAGCGGCGTACGGACCAGCCGCATGCGCATGCCAGTCCCGTCGGCGAAGCATTCCATGTACGGCTTGTGTGGCCGCCGGCCAGCCAGCAGGTCAGGGTGCGCCGGCATCAGCGACAGGATGACCTCCGTCTCGTCCGGGTCGATGCTCGGCACGCCGGGAACCCACTCTCGGCCCACGTCGGGAATCAGCACGCGTTCCTCCAGCGTGTCGATCTGCACGGCGCGCAGCGCCAGTCCGGCCCGGAACACCGCCCACCGGCTGTGCGGGGCCATGCACATGCTGCCGCTGACGCCCATCCCATCGCCGACGCTGAAGCCGCCCTTGTGTGTCTCTCCGTAGCCCCCGATGCCTGGCGCGCTGTCAATGAGCTGCGTGATGTCGCCGGTCGGCAGATGGCACTTGAAGACCGCGCTGCCATCCTCGCGCGCCGATGCAAAGATCAGAAACTCACCATCGGCGCTGAAGCCGATGTTCGTGTGATAGTTGGGTGACTGGTTGTACAGCCCACGTGTCGTGACGCGGCGCACCTTGCGCAACGTCCACGGGTCGCTGTACAGCTCCGATTCATTCCAGGTTTCGCCTTTGTGCGCCACGGCTCACCTCACAGCGGCTCGATACGCAGCCGGATCGTCCCCTCGCGTACGGGCTGCTTGAAGCCGAAGATCAGGCAGTTGACGTCGGCCGGCCCGAGCGCCAGATCGACATCCTTCTCGACCTCGACGCGTGCGCTGGCGACGTCCGGGTCAAACGACACGCGCAGGCTGCCTCGCTCCCCGCGCAGGATCGCCGCCGCCGGGCTGATCTCCACCGGGACAAAGGTTGTGATGACGCTTTCGCATTGGCCGGGTCGGGTCGCAAAGCCGACCGTGTCCACGACCTCGACCCACCCGCGCGGCGCATCTCGATGCAGGGCGACCATGCGCGCCAGCGCCGTCAGATCGGCGTCCGGCGGGTAGGCGCCCTTCAGCTCGATAGTCATCGAGTCGACCGATGCATCGGCGCGATGATCGAGCAGCACGGCCGCGTACTGCTCGCCGGGCAACTGCTCCTGGCCGTTCGGTCGCGGCACGGAGTGGCCGCGCGAGGAATTGACGAAGAAGGTGTAGCGCTCTGGCCCGAAGTAGGCGCGCGAGTAGCGGCCGCGGCCCACATCCGGAATCAAGGTTTCGCCGTTGGCGTGGACCACGAAGTTGCCCACGTCGTTCTGGTTATGCATCTCCTGGTTGTGACCGCCTTTGGCCGCCAGCACCAGCGCGTTCGGGTCGGCCGGATCGTAGCGCGCCACCATCCACATCATTTCGGAGAACCAGTCATGGCGCGCCGGGACGAACTGCTCGGCCGGGCCGGGATCGGGTCGCCAGCAAAGGTCGCGCAGGGCCCAATGGACCTCGCCTTGCCGCCGGTGGCCCGGCTGGACCCGTGCGAACCGCATCAGGTCGGGCAGCTCCAGACGCCGCGCCAGGTAGGCGAGATGCGCCGGGATGAAGGTCACGTTGCGGTCGCAGTCCGAGAAGTTGACCGACACCCCAGGGCCCAGCAGGGTGCGCAGCGGAAACTGCGCTGCCTTGCGGATGATCGGTTCATCCATGAAGCGGATTCGGCCGCCCGTACGCCATTCGACCTGTTCCGCAAAGACGCAGTAGTTGCCGAAGCCGTAGGTCCAGTAGCCTGGGCCCTCGCTGGACCCGCCGTCCGCATCGAAGGTGGCCAGAAAGTCGTCCATCGAGCGCGCCGCACGGGCGATCATCTCGGCCAGACGCGCCAGGTCAGTCTCCAGGTAGAGGGCCGCGCCGACCACGCCCGCGTTGCAGACGGCGGTCCAGTTGTTCACGCGGCGCAGATGGGTGTTGTAGAGCCACCACCAGTCGTGGCGCGCCAGGTAAGGCGTGAAGCAGCGCTGATCGATCTCCCAACGGATGCGTTTGCCGACGAGCGGATCGAGCTGCGCGCCGAGCAGCAGATCGAGCTCGGCCAGGTCGATGGCCGTGCCTGCGACACCCAGGTCGATGTGGCGTCGCGACATGTCGGTGAGGGCAATCTGGTGCGCAGGCAGCGACCAGGAGGATTCCTCCAGGATCGCCCAGACGATGTCGAGGAGCGGATCGAGGAAGCGGCCTTCGCCTTCCAGGCATTCGGCCAACGCCAGGTTCGTCATCATGTGGCGTCGGGCCTGCCGCGGCTCCTGGAAGCCCTCGCGCCGGCCGGTGCGCTGGAATTCAAGCCAGAGGGTGGCTGGCAGGACGGGGATCGGGGTCTGTGCGGACTCTTCCGCCTGGGCTATGATCGCTGCGGCCCTGGCGTCGCCGATGGCCCCGCGAATGGCAGCCCACTCGGCACGGTCGGAGGCGGGAGGAAACGGGGGCCTGGGCGAGGTCGCGCGCAGCGCGGCTTCGATATCGACGGCGTTGTAGCGAGATAGCATCGGTTTCTCCTCTTGCACGAAAAAGGCCCTGGGCGCCAGTGCCAGGGCCGGCGTGTGGGGCGACGCATTCCGGGGCAGGGCGCGGGCATCATGCGGCCCCGCGCTGGACGCGCCGGCTCCGATCGCCGAAAGCAGGGCGACGCATGCTCCGTCCCTACGGGTGCCGCGCCACTGCGCCGCGCAGACTCAGGGTCTCGGCGAAGTGACATGCGACGAAGTGCTCGCCGCCGATATCGCGCAGGGCGGGCGCCTCCTGCGAGCAGCGTTCCTGGGCATAGCGGCAGCGGGGGTGGAAGTAGCAGCCAGGCGGTGGGTGCGACGGATCGGCCACGTCCCCTTCCAGGACGATGCCCTGTCCCCGGCTGCTCAGGCGGGGATCGGGCTTGGGCACCGCGGAGAGCAAGGCCTCGGTGTAGGGGTGCTTCGGGTTGACATAAAGCTCTTCGGTCTCGGCCAACTCCACCAGCTTGCCCACATACATGACAGCGACGCGATCGCTGATGTACTCGACCACGCTCAGGTCGTGGGCGATGAAGAGGTAGGTGAGATTGTATTGTTCCTGGAGGTCCTGCAGTAGATTGAGGATCTGGGCGCGAACCGACACATCCAGCGCCGACACCCCTTCGTCGCAAACCACCAGTCGCGGGTTGAGGGCCAGGGCGCGAGCGATGCCGATGCGCTGGCGTTCGCCGCCGCTGAATGCGTGGGGATAGCGACGCATGTACTCCGCGCGCAATCCGCACTGGCGCAGCAGCGAGGCAACCCGATCCTCCAGCGCCTGGCCCGCCAACGCCTCGTTCACCCGCAGCGGCTCACCGACGATGTCGATGGACACGCGTCGAGAGAACCGCGCGTCGTCCACCGGGGCGGAGGGCTCGAGGCCGCGCTTGGCCCACTCCTCGCGCAGCAGCTCGTCAACCTGGCGCACCGGCAGCTCCTGCGCTGCGGGCGAAGGGGACGCCGCCTCGACCGCCGGCACTTTGGGAGCGAGGGTTGGCCGGCCGCAGGCCGCCGCCGCGGCGACGATGAGCGTGACGGCG
>CAYRFV010000185.1:0-11335 GCA_964423545.1 uncultured Anaerolineales bacterium
CCAAATCACCTTCTGTTCGGCCAGCCCTTTGGCCCGCGCGGTCTGCACGTACTGCATGCCGAGCACATCCAGCAGGTTCCCGCGCATGACGCGGCTGACCCACGCCGTGCCGCTGAGGCCGATAACGAGGATTGGGATCCACAGATGCTTGAGAAAGTCGACGAGCTTCTCCCAGCTCCAGGGCGCGTTCCGATACTGATCCGAGAAGAGCCCGCCCACTTCCATGCCGAACGCCTGTTGGGCCACCACCATGAGCACAAGCGCCAGCAGGAAACCGGGCACCGACAGACCGAAGAACTGGATCACGGTGATGACGTAGTCAGGGAGGGTGTAGCGATGGGTCGCGGAATAGACGCCGATGAGGATCGCGATCGACCAACTGAAGATCAGGGTCAGCGTCGAGATCACCAGCGTGTAGCCCAGGCGCGCCCAAATGATCTCACGGACGGGCTTCATGTACTCGAAGGAAAAGCCGAAATCGCCGCGCGCGAACCCCGAAACCCACTTCCAGAACTTGAGCGGAATCGGGTCGTTGACACCGTAGGTCTGCTCCAGCGCCTTGATCTGATCCTGGTAGACGTTCCCACCCGCCTGCCGCAGGCGCTCGATCTCGAACTCCAGATAGGAACCCGGCGGCAGCTCGATGATCAAGAAGCCGAGGATGATGATGAAGATCATCGTGACCGCCATGTTCGCGATCCGGCGCGCGACGTATCTCAGCATGCCTGCCCCCTTTCAGCCCCGCAAGACGCACAGACCATCCGGCCTGCAACGGCGGGCCGGATGGCTGCACGACACAGCGACGCACCTGCTTCACGGCAGTTGGGGGCGGGTGACCCGCCCCCAACAGACTACGCCTTCTTGAAGTAATACGTCTCAGGAAGGGTAATGCCCGGGTAAACCATGATCCAGGGCGTCACGAAGCCGCCGGTCTTGAGATCTTCCTTCTGCGGCACATTTTCGAGCTTGTTGCTGACGATCAGAACGCGCGGGATGTTGGCGACGCAGCCGATGAGGAAGGGGCCCTCGTTGATGTGGATGTCCCAGATCTGCCACACCATAGCATGGCGCTTGACCTCATCCACCTCCAGCATGGCCCGCTTCAGGAGGTCCTGGAGCTTGAGGACGGTGTCGCCGATCAAATCCTTCTCCGACGATGCGTAGCGCGGCGGCTGCCGATCCCAAGGGCTCTTATCGGTTTCCTGGTCCGCCTTGCTGGTTCCCATGAACAGCCACATGTTGCCGGAGAGGGGCGCCCATCGGGTTGCCTCGGTCGGCGTGTGCCAGCCCGGGAAGGTGATGCAGTCCGGGCCGTCGCCCACCTCCCAATCGGTGCGGACGGCGCCCTTGCCGCTCTGCCAGAAGAGGCCGAACTCGGTCGCCGGCATCTGGTTGACGACGACGTTCAGGCCGACCCCGCCCCAGGTCTTCTTGAACATCTCCAACACTTTGAGGCCGTCACCGCTCGCAGTGGCTGAGATGTCAACCCGCATCTCCAGCTTACTGCCGTCGGGCATTTCGCGCCAGCCGTCATTGTTCACATCCTTGACGCCGATCTCGTCGAGCAGCTTCTTGGCCTTCTCCGGGTCGTACTGGATGTACGAGTCGCGAATCTTCTGGAACTGCTTCTTCGCCTCGTCGTTGAAGTTGAACTCGATGGCCTTGGGGCTGTAGGAGCCTGTACTCAGAATGCCGGTGTTGAAGTAGACCGTCTTCTGGATCGTCGCGCGGTCGTGGGCATGAGAGAGAGCCTGCTTGAACTTCGGGTTGCGGAACAGGGCGCGCATCTTGGCGTCGGGATGATCGTGGTTCAGGTAGATGATGCGGCCCGTGCCGTCGCCGCTGTCCCACAAGCGGACCTGGTAGTTGCCCTTGGCCTCGTTCTCCTTCAGCGTCGCCACATCGGCCAGGAAGATGTTGGAGTGATGGCATGTGAAATCGACGTTGCCCTGCATCACCCTCAGCTTCTGCGTTTCCGGATCCGCCACCATCGTCTCTTCGACGCGATCGATGTAGGGGAGCTGGTTCCCCTTGGTGTCGACCGCGTAGTAGAAGGGATTGCGCACCCACATTCTCGCCACCCCCGGCTCGAACTTCTCGCACCTCCAGGCCGTGATGGTGGGGCAATCGGGGTTCTGGCGCATGATGATCTTCTGATCAAAGGTCGTGAAATCCTTGTACTCTTTATTGTACTTGGGATGGAACTGCTTCACGTAGTGCGCGGGGACGATCCAGCGGGCGCCCGTTCCGTGGCCCTTGGGCCACATCGCCAACTGCCGTCCGGTCAACGGCGAAGGCGCGGCGTATTTCAGCTTGAGAGTGAAGTCGTCGATCTTGATGAACTCGACCAGCTTGCCCGCCGCGGTGGCCCACTCGGGCGGCGCGTCCGACTGATCGGGGTCGAGCACCATGTCGTTCCACCAGAAGAGCACGTCGTCGACCGTGACCGGCTGGCCGTCGGACCACTTCATCCCCTTGCGGAAGTTCAGGGTCCATTCGCTGGTGTCGGCATTGGAGGACCAGGACTCGATATGCTCTGCGACGATCCCGAAGCCGTCGTCGATCCAGCGGCATGGCGACGCGCCGTACTGCGCCATCTGCCAGGCGGCGGCCAGTTGGTTGCCCTGGGTGCGCAGCGTGCCACCGTATTCGCCGATGGAGCGGAGCGGGGCGAGCACCAGGGGGGTGACCGGCAGGCGTTGAGCGAGAGGCGGCAGCTTGCCCGCCTTGACCTGTTCGGCAAGCATCGGCGCCTCGCCGCCTGCCGCCGCCACCGTGGGCACGGCCGTGGCGGGGACCGCCGTAGGAACGGTGGTCGGGGTCGCCGCTGCGCCCGCAGGCGCCTTGGGTTGCGCGGGAGCCGGGGTGGCAGCCGCCTTGGGAGCGGCGGGGGCTGGCGCCGGCTGTTGGGCGCCGCAGGCTGCCAACGCCACGCCGACCACGCTCGCGGCGGACGCAAACAAGAATCGACGGCGATCAAGTTTCACACTTTTGGACATCTCATTCCCTCCTTGAGGTGAACGTCCTCCATCGGATGCAGCATACTGTGTCCGAAATCCAAGATGGTGATCTGTCGCCAGTAGCTGGTCTGCGGTGCACCGTCCTTTCTCTCCCTCGCCTCACGCATGACGCCCTGAACCGATCGGCGCGGCGAGACGAGTTCTGACCCATCAACTCATGCAGCCGGACTGAAGACGCACGAAAGGCTCCGGAGAAAGGACAGGGTGAGGACTGAGGAAATGGAATTGGCCACGACACCTGCCTTTTCCGGACCCACGAGCGGGCGGAGACGACCCACTCCCACCTGGCCAGACGGAAACAAGACCAATGGGAACACCGCGCAAGCAGTTCAAACGGCAGCTGGCAGAAGTTTTGGATGGCAGCGCTCAGCTAACGAACACGAACGAGTGCCTATCCACAAACACGCGGCACTATAGCATACCGCGTTGCATCGTGCAAATTGCCAAAATCGGGCGGGTCAGGCAGACCCGCTTCGGAAGGCGACCGGTGCGAAGGCTATTTCCCGCGCGCCGCACCCTCGGCATCGAAAAACTGTTCCAGCGCCTTGAGGTCGGCGCCCTTCAGTGTGTCGCCTCTGCCGGGGCCGCGCAGCCATTTCTTGAGATCTTTTGGCCCCAGGACCGGCACCACCGGCTCGACGACCTGTAGCTGGACGCGCGGATCGATGAAGATGATGATCGGCTGAACCGCACTGGCAAAGTCCGGCAGCCCGGTCTTGATCCAGGACGTCAGCCGATTGGCGTTATCCGCCGCCTCGCGGGTGGGGTTGCCCAACCCCTCCGAAGCGAAGGCCATCAGCAGCTTGCCGATGCTGAACTTGCTCCTCCACTGCGAACCGTTCACACTGACCTGACCGGTCTGGTCACGCACAACGAAAAGATAGACACCCTGCGGCGAAAGGAGGACGTAGGGCATCGGCAGCGACCAGGCGTAGTAGTGATAGCGGTCATCAAAGCCCTTAAGCGCGGCCTCGATGATTTCATCGGGTCGCGGCGAGCGGCCCCAGCGGCGCAGGCTGTAGTTGCCGTATTGGGCCAGGATGAAGCCGAGCACGATCGCGAGCAGCGACACCCAGATCAGGTTCTGCTGGAATGAGGCGACAAAGCCAGCAACGAGCACGCCCAGGCCGCCCAGGCTGGCATACGTGCCCAGCTTGCTGCGCCGGCGGATCAGCTTCAGGTTGGTCGTAACTTGCATGATGTGATCAATGCCTCACGAGTGATCGGTCCACTTGCCGAAAACGACGCACGCGTTCTGCCCGCCCAGTCCGAAGGAGTTGGAGATCGCCACATTCACCGGCCGGCGGCGCGCCTCATTCGGCGCGTAGTCCAGGTCGCAGAGTGGGTCAGGCGTTTCGTAGTTGATGGTGGGGTGGACCACGTCGGTGTATGCCGACATGACGGCTGCCAGCCCCTCGATGGCGCCCGCCGCGCCGAACAGATGCCCAACCATGCTCTTGGTGCTGCTGATCGTCAGCCGATAGGCGTGCTCGCCGAAGACCTGCTTGATCGCGGCCGTCTCAGCCGAGTCATTGGGCTGCGTGCCGCTGCCGTGCGCGTTGATGTAGTCGATCTGGTCGGGCGCAACGCGCGCATCGGCCAGCGCGCGGCGCATCGTGCGAGCGGGGCCGGTCCCGGCCGGGTCGGGCGCCGCAATGTGGAAAGCGTCGGCGGTCGCGGCCTGGCCCAACACCTCGGCGTAGATGCGCGCGCCGCGACGGAGCGCATGGTTCAGCTCCTCCAACACCATCACGACCGCGCCTTCACCGATCACAAAGCCATCTCGGTTTAGATCGAAGGGACGCGCTGCCCTGGCCGGGTCGCCCTGGTAGGTGGAAAGCACGTGCAGCGCGGTGAAGCCGACAAAGAAGAAGGGACTGATCTGCGACTCTGTGCCGCCCGCCAGCACTACATCGCAGGCGCCGCGACGGATCCACTCCAGCGCGTCGCCGATGGCCTGGGTGCCGGCCGCACAGGCTGTGCCGATCGTTGACAGCGGCCCCTGGAAGCCGTGCTCCATCCCGACATGGAATGCCGGCATGTTGATCAACGATTCGAGCGGCACGTGAGGCGTCACCCGGACGCTGCCCTCCAGCACGAACTTGCGCAGCGGCTCCATCAGCACATCGATGCCGCCGAACGCCACGCCCAGGATGACCCCCATCCGCTCGCGGTCTTCGTGTGCGATATCGAGGCCCGAATCGACTACGGCTTCCCGACCCGCTACAATCGCCAGCTGCGAACAGCGCGCCATGCGCCGGGCCTCTTTGGCGGGGATGAACGCCTCCGGGCTGAAGTTCTTGACTTCGGCCGCGCAGTGCGTCGGATAGGCGCTGGTGTCCAGCAGGGTCGCTTCCGCCACGCCGGATCGCCCTGCCACCAGCGCATTCCACGTGTCACGAGCCGTGTTGCCGACCGGGGTCAACGCGCCCAGGCCGGTCACCACGACCCGCCGGCGGGGAATGGGCGGTTCGTGTTCGGCCTCCAACGTCAGGTTCGCAGCATCCATCATGTCGCCTCTTTCATCCGTGCAGTCAGCTCGGCCTGGATCACGCCTACGAGGTTCTGCCGCGCGCTCTTCTCGGCCATGCGAATCATGCCGCCGATGGCTTTGGCGTCGCTGCGACCGTGGCCAATGACCACGACGCCGTTGACGCCCAAAAGCGGCGCGCCGCCGATCTCTCGCCAGTCAACGCGTTTGCGCAGCCCATGAAGCGAAGGATAGAGCAGAATCAGGCCGGGCAACGCCAGAATGAGCCCTGGCGCCATGAGTATTAACGCCAGCTTGTTCCGAAAGCCGCGCGTAAATTCACGTTTGAGGGTCCTGCCGAGAAACGACACGACCCCTTCGGTCAGCTTGACGATGACATTGCCGGTCAGACCGTCGGTGACCACCACGTTCGCTATGCCGCGGCTCAAGTCCTTGCCCTCGACGTTGCCGACGAAATTCAGATCGCCGGCCTGCAGCAGGGGATAGGTTTCGCGTATCAGCGAGCTGCCCTTGTCCGCCTCCTCGCCGTTGGAGACGATGCCGACAGTCGGCCGGTCGATGCCGAAGATGATGCGCGCGTAGGCGTGGCCCATGATCGCAAACTGCACCAGGTATTCCGGCTTACAGTCGGCATTCGCGCCGATGTCGACGACCAGGCACGGCGCCGGCGAAGCAGGATAGATGCTGCCGATAGCTGGCCGCTCCACGCCGGGAATGCGGCCCAACCCGAAGAGCGCCGCAGCCATCACGGCGCCGGAGTTGCCCGCCGACGCAAAGGCGCTAGCCTTGCCTTCCTTGACCAGGCGCATACCGACGGCCAGCGAGGAATCGCGCTTGGCTTTGACAGCCAGGGTGTGCTCGGCCATCTCGACAACCTCGGACGCATGCACGACCTCGATGGGCAGCTTGCTCGCGTCATCGTGTCTGGCGAGCTCGGCGCGCACGCGCGCCTCCTGGCCCACCAGGATGATCTGTGTGCCGTGCCGCCGCGCTTCGGCCACCGCACCTGCCACAACCACTTCGGGCGCGTGATCCCCGCCCATGGCGTCCACGACGATCTTCATGGCTTCCTGCCTATCTGTGACTTCCCCCTGGTGCACGCTAGTCGAGGGTGTAAACGCACAGTGCGATGATGCCCGGTCCGGCGAGGGTGGCCAGGACCGGCCCCAAGTCAGTGATGACCAGTTCGGCAACATTCAGCCGCGTTGCAACGGTCTGGGCGAACTGAGCAGCCTCTTCGGCGACATTGGCATGCGCCACGGCCACACGCGCCGCTCTATCGCCTGCCGCCTCAGCGACGCGGCCGAGCACTTGGGCGATCGCCTTGCGGCGGCCGCGCGCCTGGCCGACCGGCTCCAGCAACCCGTCGACCATGGCCAGGATCGGCTTGACGTCCATCAACTCACCGATGTTGCCCTTGAGCCGCGGCGCGCGGCCGCCGGCGATCAGATGGCGCAGCGTGGCAGGGGTGGTGACGGCCTGCATGCGCCCGCGAATCGGCGCCAGTCGGGAGAGAATCGTTGCGCCCTCCCATCCCGCTTGCGCCATCTCGGCGGCGGCAATCGCCTGCCAGCCGGCGCCCATCGATGCGCTCATGCTGTCCCAAAGATGCACCTTGATGGGCGCGCTCTCGGCCGCCACGGCCGCAGCATTCAGCGTTCCGCTCATCTTGCCGGACACCACCACCACGATCACCTCCTCGGCGCCCTCAGCGGCTGCACGTTCCACGGCGGCCGCAAACTGCTGCGGTGACGGCTGCGCAGTGGTCGGCAGCCGATCGGCCGCCGCCAACCGGCGGTAGAACTCCTCGGTGGACAACTCGATCTTGTTGAGGTAGCTCTGGGCGCCGAAATTGACGAGGGCCGGCAGTTCGATGATGCCGAGTCGGGCGAGGTAGTCATCGGGCACATTGGTGCTGGAGTCGGTCAATACACGCACGCGCATCTGGGGCGCTCCTGAGGTGCGAAGCCTGCCGGTGCTCACAGGACCACACCGGCATGTGGGTGGCAAGTATACCGCAGGTCACGGCGGTTGACAAAGAATGGATGCACGGCTAAACTGGCGCACAGCATCGGGCAGGCAGCGCTGAGCGCTGCGGAGCACAAGGGAAAGGATGGGCGCGTGAAAGCACTGATCACTGGCGGTGCAGGGTTCATCGGCAGCCATCTCAGCGAATTGTTGTTGTCTGCCGGACATGAGGTTGTCGCCATCGATGACCTGTCGACCGGCTCTGAGGCGAACATCCGGCATCTGTTCGGACGCGCGCGCTTCCAATTCGTGTTGGAAACCATCGCCAACGAGCCAGTGATGGATCGCCTGATCAGCGAATGCGACATGGTGTTTCACCTGGCTGCGGCCGTCGGCGTTGAGCTGATCGTGCGCGATCCAGTGCACACGATCGAAACAAATGTGCTAGGCACGAGCTCCATCCTGCGCGTCGCCAACCGTTATCGCCGCAAGGTGGTCCTGGCATCGACTTCGGAGATATACGGCAAGAGCAGCGACATACCGTTCCGCGAAGACGGCGACGGCGTGATGGGCCCGACCACCCACCATCGCTGGGCGTATGCCAACTCCAAGGCGATGGATGAATTCCTGGCGTTGGCGTATCATAAGCAGCGCGGGCTGCCTGTGGTGATCTGCCGGTTCTTCAACACCATCGGCCCGCGTCAGACGGGTCGCTACGGCATGGTGGTGCCGCGCTTCGTGCGCCAGGCGCTACAGGGCCAGCCACTCACCGTCTATGGGGACGGCCAGCAATCGCGCTGTTTCGTAGACGTGGCGGATGTGACGGAGGCGGTGCTGAAGCTGGCAGAGCACCCCAAGGCCGTCGGCGCCGTGTTCAATATCGGCAACACCGAGGAAATCACGATCCTCGAGCTGGCCCATCGCGTCATAGCCCGCACCGCCAGCGCCTCCAAGATCGCGCTGGTGCCATACGACCAGGCGTATGAGCCGGGCTTCGAGGACATGCGGCGTCGCGTGCCCGACATCGGGCGAGTCGCTGCACTGATCGGCTACCGGCCGCGCCATTCGCTCAACGAGACACTGGATCGCATCATCGCGTACTATCGTGAGATCGCGCCCAGCGAACTCCGAGAGGGCGTTCGCCGGTCTGCCGCAAGTTGACAACCGATCTGAAACGACTATAATCCCAATCAGCGCCCCCGTGGTGGAATTGGTATACACGGTAGGTTGAGGGCCTATGCCCGTTCGGGCGTGCCCGTTCGAGTCGGGCCGGGGGCACTATACGGTATCCTGCTGGCGGCCTGGTCAGCCATATGCACTGCTGACCGGCCGCGTTTTTGTTGGCTTTCCTCGGGGCTGACGGGCGAGAAAGCTGTGAGAGACTGCGAAGGAGGCCTGCACTGAGCACATCGTCGATCGTCGATACGCCGCTTCCGCATACCATCCTGGTCACTGGTTGCGCCGGCTTCATCGGCTGGCAGGTTTGCAGGCAGCTTCTGGCGGCCGGCGCCACAGTGATCGGCCTGGACAACCTCAACGATGCCTATGATGTGCGCTTGAAGGAATGGCGGCTGGCGGAGTTGACGCCGGCGCCTCGCTTCCGATTCGTCCGCGCCGACATCGCGGACCGCGCCGCCATCGAGCAGTTGGCCAGGAGCCTGACCCGCCGCGATATCGGGGCGATCATCAACCTGGCGGCGCGGGCGGGCGTACGCTACTCGGTCGCGAATCCGTGGATCTACCTCGACACGAACGTCACGGGCACACTGAACCTGCTGGAATTCGCTCGCGGCGCCGGCATCGCGAAGTTCGTGCTGGCGTCGAGCTCCAGCCTTTACGGCCGCGACAATCCACTGCCCTACGCCGAAGATCAGCCGACCGATCGTCCCATCTCGCCGTACGCCGCCTCGAAAAAAGCCGCAGAGACTCTCTGCTACACCTACTGCCACCTCTACGGGATCGATGTGACGGTGTTCCGCTACTTCACGGTGTACGGGCCGGCCGGCCGGCCTGACATGCTGCCGTTTCGCCTGGTGCAGTGGATCAGCGAGGGGCGTCCTGTCGTCTTGTTCGGGGATGGCCGCCAGTTGCGCGATTTCACCTACGTGGAGGACATCGCCCGCGGCACGATCGCCGGCCTTGCGCCGGCCGGATTCGAGATCGTCAACCTGGGCTGTGACCGGCCGGTCGCGCTGTTGGAGGCCATCAAGACGGTGGAGTTGTTGGTTGGGCGTCCGGCGCGGCTGGAGCGGCGCCCGCCCCAGGCGGGCGATATGCCCGCGACATGGGCCCACATCGGCAAAGCGCGGAGGCTGTTTGGCTGGCAGCCTTCGGTTTCGTTTGAAGCCGGCATGGCGCGCCTGGTGGAGTGGTACCGCCAGGAGCGCGAATGGGCGAAGGATGTGCCGACCGCGGCTGAAGGCTAGAGCCTGCCAGCGTGCGCCTGATCGGGCAACCAGAGAGGAAAGCCAGTTGAATGAAACAACACCTGCTCGCCAAAATCGAGGACCATTCGGCGGTCATCGCCGTGATCGGCCTGGGATATGTGGGGCTGCCGCTGGCGGTCGCCTTCGCCGAACGCGGCTTTCCTGTGGTCGGCATCGACGTGGACGCATCCAAGGTGGCAGCCCTGAACCGGGGCCACTCTTACGTGCAGGATATCTCGTCGGAGCGGTTGTTCCGCATCAGGTCGCAAGCCGGTGATAGCGGTTGCGAGCCCTCGACCTGCGCTCTGCCTGAGCCCGGCGCGTTCACTGCCACCACCGATTACGGCATCCTCACGCGGTGTGACGCTGCGGTCATTTGCGTGCCGACGCCGCTGAACAAGACGCGCGACCCGGACGTGCGCTACATCATCGCGTCCGGCGAATCATTGGCGCGACACATCCATCGCGGCATGCTGGTCGTGCTGGAGTCCACCACCTACCCGGGCACCACGGACGAACTGCTGCTGCCCATGCTGGCGCGGGATGGGCTGCGTGTGGGCGAGGACTTCTTCCTGGCGTTTTCGCCGGAGCGCATCAATCCCGGCGATCAGGTCTACATGGTCGAGAACACACCTAAGGTGGTAGGGGGTGAGACCGCGGCCTGTCGCGAGGTTGCGGTGGCGCTCTACAGCCAGATCATCCAGCGCATTGTGCCCGTTTCATCGACTCAGACCGCGGAAATGGTCAAGCTCCTGGAGAACACCTTTCGCGCGGTGAACATCGCCCTGGTCAACGAGACGGCGATCATGTGCGACAAGCTGGGAATTGACGTGTGGGAAGTGGTGGAGGCCGCAGCGACCAAGCCGTACGGTTTCATGAAGTTTACGCCGGGCCCGGGCGTAGGCGGTCACTGCATTCCGCTCGACCCGCACTACCTGTCGTGGAAGATGAAGACGCTGAACTACAATGCCCGTTTCATCCAGTTGGCGGGCGAGATCAACAGCGACATGCCGTATTACTGGGTGAACAAGGTGCGCGATGCTCTCAACGACGCGGGCAAGCCGCTGAAGGGCAGCCGGGTGCTCGTGTTGGGTGTGGCATACAAGAAGGACATCGACGATATGCGCGAGTCACCCGCCCTGGATATCATCGAGCTGCTGCACAGCAAGGGCGCAGACGTGCGCTATCACGATCCACACGTGCCGGCGCTCTCGCACAACGACCACTATCACGCGTCGGAGCCGGATTTGGCGGCGGCGCTGGCGACGGCGGACTGCGTCATCGTCGTGACGGATCATTCGTGGTACGACTGGCCCGCGGTGCGCCGGCAGGCGAAACTCCTTGTCGACACCCGGCATGTGGTGTAAAATGGGGCGCTGAACACCCCGGCGGATCATTCTCACGGAAGGAGCAGGCAGGCGATGAAAGGA
>CAYRFV010000186.1:0-11293 GCA_964423545.1 uncultured Anaerolineales bacterium
CAGGGCTCTGCGGGCCGGCGTTGGGCGGGCAACGGTCATCGGGTCCCCCTGCTAATACTCGACATCGGTGCTCAGAAATCTGAACTGGATGATCGATGCGAGCGCAATGATGGCGAAGAGGATCAGGGCCTGGGCGCTCGCGCGGCCGTAGTTGAAATCACTGAACGCAGTCTGGTAGATCAACTGCACAATGGTCATTGTCGAGTTGATCGGCCCGCCGCCGGTCATGATGTACACCCGCTCGAAGATTTGAAAGCCGGCAATCGTGTAGATCACCATCAGGTAGAGCGTGGTTGGCCTAAGGAGCGGGATTGTGATGCTGATCCACCGCCTGAAGGGGCTGGCGCCCTCGACCTCGGCCGCTTCGTACAGCTCGGGCGGTATCGAGCCGATCGCTGCCGAGTAGAGCACCACACCCGTGCCGGGCACAATCAGCACCGTGCTCAGGACAATCGCCCACAGCGCGATGTCCGGATTCTGCAGCCAGAGCACCGGACCGAGGCCGAGAAGCCCGAGCAGATAGTTGAAAAAGCCGAACTCCGGGTGGAAGATCCAGATCCACACCAACGAGATCACGATGATGCTGGAGACATTTGGGAGGTAAAACGCGCCGCGGAAAAGCGACTGTGCCCGGTTAGAGAGGGGTTGGATGAGCGCCGCCACAGCCAGCGAACTCAGGATCCAGGCCACGACGACGAAGAAGGCATAGATAACGGTGTGCCGCATCGAGGCCCAGAACAGCTTGCTGCCGGCCAGGTCGACGAAGTTCTTCAATCCCACCCAACTGCTGCCGCGCAGATCGACCTTCTGGAAGGCAAACAGAAAAGCCTGGATGACAGGATAGAAGATGAAGACCGAGAACAGGAGCATGCTGGGCGCAATGAAGAAGTAGCTCCATTTGTGACGATGCCAGAATCGCGCGATCCGGTCCAGCGGGCCGGGCTGGGCGGGGGAAGAGGTGATCACGGGCGACCTCGCAAGGATAAGCCTGTCAGAGTCTAGCCCTGACAGGCCCCGGGGTGTCACTTGTTCAGTGCGTCGAGCTCCTTCTGATAGTCCGGCGCCAGCTCGTCCATCGCCTGCTTCGGCGTCTGTTTGCCGAGAATGATGGACTGAAGCGCGGCGCCATAGCGGCTGCCGAGCTCGGCAGATGTGGCCACCGGCGCCTCGTAGACGCCGTACTCCACCAGCTTGGAGACGACGCCACGATTCTCGTTGGTTGCATAACCGGTGTTGCTGCGGCGCAGTCCGGGCGCAAGCTGCCAACCGGGGATATCCTTGGCCACCTGACTGCCCGTGAGGTACTTTGCCAACTCGTGGGCAGCCTTCACCTTCTCTTTGTCATCGCTGTCCACGACGGCATAGAGGCCGAATGCGCCGTTGGTCACCAGCTTGTTCAGTGCACCGGTCGGCGGTGGCAGCACGGCCAAGGGGAAGTTCTCTTTCTCCAGGTCTGGAATGAAGCCAGGCGTGCTCATCAGCATGGCCAGGCTCTTCCGGTCCTTGAATTGCGCGCGAACGCCGGCTTGATCCACGGTGCCGTAGTCAGGCGGCGTCACCTTGTGCACGAGCGCCAGGTCAGCGATCTTCTGGAGCGCCGACAGGCCTTCCGGCTGGTTCTGGACGAACTTCTTGCCATCCGCGCTCAGAATGCGGCCGCCGTCGATGTACATCAACGGATAGTACTCCACCGCGCCCCACTTGGACGAGGAGCCGAATCCATATACCTGGGTGCCGTCATCCTTCTTGTAGGTGAGCTTCTTGGCTGCTTCGACGAACTGATCCCAGGTCCACGGCTTCTCCATGGTTGGGAGCTCCACGCCGCGTTCCTTGAAGAGGTCCTTGTTCGCAAACAGGCTGATGGCGGTCACCCACAAGGGCCAGGCCCAGATCTTGCCATCCACCGTCGCCACCTGGAAGCCGCTCGGATAGAAATCCTTCTTGTCCTCGTCCGTGAGATACGACTCGATGTTGGACAGGATGCCCTGTTTGGCATAGCGCGGCAGGTTCGGGCTGGTGACCCGGAAGACGTTGATGTCGCTCTTGGCGGCCAACGCCGCTTCGAGCTTCGTGTCTCCCTCGGCAGTCCACGGAATACCGACGATGTTGACCTTGATATTCGGGTTATTCTTCTGGAATAGCTCGACCGCCTTGGCTGTGGTGACCGAGGTCGCATCGGCGCCACCCTCAGTATAGCCACGTTGATAGAAGGTCAGGGTGATCGGCTTGGCAGCAGGGGCCTGGGCTGGCTTGGTCGCTTCGGTGGCGGCGGGTGCAGCCGGTTTCGGGGCCTCCTGTGCGGAAGGCTGCGCAGGGGCCGGGGCGCATGATGCGAGGAGCGTGCTCATCACCAGCAGCACGGTGAGAAGTGCGGACAGACGCTTCATCGGATCGGTCTCCTTTCCTGGGGGTCGCAATGGCAACGAGTGGCGTATTGCGGGCGGGCGGGGCCATACATGGATGCCGAATCGGGTCGCCGACATGCCTCCGATGCGAAATGTAGCGCCAGCATACCACACGTCGGGCCGTGCAGCAAGGACGGCAACCCGGGTTCAGTCTATCGGTCAGTACAGCAGGTAAGGGCGCCGTCGCTCCCGCCAGGCCGCAGCAATGGCGAGCCAGTCGGACATGAGCGCCGCCACCGGCGCACCTGTGTCCAGCCCCTCCCGGATGCGCGCGTCGCCCGCCAGAAGATCGAGGTGTGGCGGGTGCCCTTCCCAGCTCGATCGCAAGAAGGCGAATTGCTCCCGAGCCGCCGTCCGGCAGACGGCGAGCAGATGCAGGCCCATTGCCACGGGCCTGAACGCGTCGCGATCCGTCACGTGCACCTGGACGCCACTGCACGGCTGGTCTGCGTGTTTGCCGGCGAACGGAACGAACTCAGCAGGGCGGAAGCGGACGCCTTCCAGCTCGAGGCGGTTCAGGTCCAGCGCCACACGGCGACCGACGAGCCACGGCGCGCCGATCTGCTCAAACGGCAGCGCCGTACCGCGTCCCTCCGACAGATTCGTGCCCTCGACAAGGCAGGTCCCAGGATATACCACGGCCGTCGAGAGATGCGGCATCCCCGGCGAGGTCGGCACCCAGGGCGCCCCGAGCTGGTCGAACCACATCTCGCGGCGCCAGCCCTTCATCGGCACCACCGTCAGATCAGCGCCGAACCCGAACTCGGTGTTGAAGCAGCGCGCCAGTTCGCCGACTGTCATGCCATGGCGAATCGGGATCGGTGCAATGCCGACGAATGATTCCAGCCCGGGCTCGATCAGCGGCCCTTCGATGGTGACGCCGTTGATCGGATTCGGCCTGTCAAGAACGATCACCGAGACACCGTGCTTGCCTGCCGCCCGCAGCACATAGTACAGGGTGGTGATGAACGTGTAGAAGCGGACACCGACGTCCTGCACGTCGAACACCAGCGCATCCAGCCGGGCCAACATCGCTGCGCTCGGCTCGCGCGTCGATCCGTAGAGGCTGTAGACCGGGATGCGCGTCTCAGCGTCGAAGGCGTCGCACACTTCGGCCCCATCCGCCACTGCGCCGGAGATGCCATGCTCCATGCCGAAGAGCGCGGTGACCTGTACGCCGGCAGCCCGCAGCGCGTCGAACGACGAGCCGAGATCCGGTAGCACAGCCGCCGGGTGTGTGATCAGTCCGACTCGCCTGCCTCGAACCAGGTCAAGCCGATCGTGGAGAAGGCAGCACAATCCCGACTGCATGGTGTTGCTCACTTCAGATCGTGATCATAGGCATACAGCGCGGCCTGAACACGATCACGCAGCCCCAGCCGGCTCAGGATGTTCGAGACATGATTCTTCACCGTGCCTTCGCTGACGACCAGCGTCTCAGCGATCTCACGGTTCGTAGCTCCGCCTGCGAGCAGGCGCAGCACCTCCAGCTCGCGCTCGGTCAGATCATGTTCCGGAGGGGCCGGATTGGCTGGTCTCGGCCTGACACCCAATTGGCCGACCAACTTGCCGGCCACGGCTGGTGACAACTGGTAGATGCCGGCACGCACCAGCCGGATCGCCTGCGCGAGGTCCGCCGCAGGAATATCCTTCAGCAGATAGCCGGTTGCGCCTGCCTGCAGCGATTTCACCACATACTCCTCGTCATCGAACGTCGTCAACATCAGGACCTGGCATCCCGGCAGTTTTCGGCGAATCAGTGCCGTTGCAGCAATACCATCCAAGACCGGCATCCGCACATCCATGAGGACGACATCCGGGGCCAGCGTCACGGTCTTGTCGACCGCTTCCTGACCATCGACGGCGGTGCCCACCACCGAGATTCCCTCCTGGATGCTGAGCAAGGAAGCGATGCCTTCTCGCACCAACCGTTGATCATCGACCACCAGGACCTTCACGTCAGCCATCGCTCGCTCCGGCTGGCGCAAGTTGGGCCGCGTGGTGTGTCTGGCTCGCCAAGACCACCGGGTGCTTGGGTGCAACCATCGTCAGCTCCGTTCCCCGACCGGGATCGCTCCTGATCTCGACCTGGCCGCGCACGAGCTCCAGGCGCTCCCGAATGCCCTGCAATCCGAAGCCAGCCGCGACCGATCCGCTTTGACCGTCGAACTGCGTCGTATCGAATCCGCGGCCATCGTCTTGCAGACGCAGCCATGCAGCCTGCTCCTCAAAACTGAGCTCCAGCACAACCCGGCTGGCGCCGGCGTGCCGCTGCACATTGGTGAGTCCTTCCTGAGCTGCGCGATAGAGCGCCACCAGCGTCGAGCGGTTGTAGTCGCCTTCATCGCCGCTCACGATCAGATCGCAGGACAGGCCCTGGGCTCGCGTGCGCTCGATCAGCACTTCCAGCGCCGCGCGCAACGAGAAGCGATCATTCGTCTCGCGCAGCGCACCGACCGAATGGCGCACATCTTGCAACGCCTCGCTCGCCGCCTGCTTGGCGTCTTTGATCGCTTGCAGCGATTCGTCAGGACTGCGCCGCCAGTAGGCGAGAGCCTTTTCGAGCTGGATGTTGACGGCCGTGAGCGAATGTCCCAGCGAATCGTGAATGTCGCGCGCGAGGCGATTGCGCTCTTCGGTCGCCACCAGGTCGCCAACCTGCTCCGCGTATGCCTGGAGCGTACGATGAGACGTCTCCAGATCGGCCAGGAGCTTCTCAGTGGCGCGCCGGCTCGCGTCGTCGCGCTGAATGGCGCGCGCAAGCATCTGCATGAAGAAGAGCAGCAGCGTAAAGGCGATCAGGACATAGGTCGTCATGGGATTCAGGTACCAGGCGGCGCTGTGACGCCAGGTCAACACGACAGCCAGGCCAGCATAGAAGAGACTGAGCAGTGCGCTGACGGTCGTTCCGAAGGCGAAATAGGCGCTGAATGGAATGATCGGAAAGAGCAGGATAGAGAGGATCGAGCAGTCGAGTGCGACGACACCCTGGAACAGCACCATGCGCGCCGCGAGCAGCACCACCGCAATCGACATCGGCGCCTCATAGCGGTAGCGCCGATGCTCAAGCTGCTCGAGCCCCACCAGGAGCACGAAGATCACGGCCAGCATCCCGGCGCCGCCGCCCAGGAACTGACGACCGCAATTCAGGAGCGTGTTGAAGTAAGCGATGCTGCCGATGACGCCGAGGTACATCAGGGTGAAGAGAAAGCGAAACGATGGCAGTGGCTGTCGTCGTGACGACAGCCACTGCCTGATTCTGTGCGTCATGGCAATCCTGCAGGTGCAAACGATGCGTCGCGCCAGTGGTTCACGGCGATCATTGTAGCATGCACCGTTGCTCCGATCAATATGCTATTCGATTCGACTGGGACAGCCGATCGGCATATGTCTGCCGGCTACGACCTTGCAGCCGGTCGTCCAATTCCCGCTGATGAGTTAT
The DNA here is from genome assembly GCA_964423545.1 of uncultured Anaerolineales bacterium. Classification (GTDB taxonomy): domain Bacteria; phylum Chloroflexota; class Anaerolineae; order CG2-30-64-16; family CG2-30-64-16; genus JALOOE01. The sequence goes on from CAYRFV010000186.1 coordinate 5,848, forward strand.
CCCCCTCGGCACTTGCCGGTTGCGCTGGAATCCGCTACTATGGCAATGAAGTCACGAGCTCCTGGGCGGGCGCAGCGCGCCCTCGAGACGGGCGATTCAGTAGGAGGCTCAGGGATGGATGTGCCGATGGAGCAACAAGAGAACGGCGCGCCGCAGCAGGCAACGCGACGAGCGATGACTGGGCGAGCGCCACATCGTCTGGAACTGGCGATCAGCCTGGCCATCGGCTTCTTGCTGGCGCTGGCGCTGCCTGTGGGGGTGGATGCGGCCCGGTCCGGCGCCCTGGCGGTCGTACGCGCCAGCGGCGCCGCGCTGCACGATGCCCCCAGCGGCACGGTCATCGAGCCACTGGCGCGCGGCGCGGCGCTCGAGGCAACCGGCCGCACAACGGATAGCGTCTGGCTCAAAGTAACGGCGCCAGGCAACAAGGTCGGCTGGACGCCGGCAGCCCAACTGGTGGTCTTTGGGGTGGAGAATCTGCCCGTTGTCAACGACTGGCCGAGCGCGTCGCCGCAAACAACCGCTCCGAGGGAGGGTGTGGCGCGCCCGGCGCTCGTTCGGATCACGGGCATCATCAATACGGACGGGCAGGGTCTGAACCTGCGCGCCGGTCCGGGCACCGGCTACGCGATCGTCGGCGCCCGGCCGCCCGGCCAGACGCTGACGCTGACCGGGCGAAACGCCTCCGCCGATTGGCTCGCGGCGCTTCTGCCAGGTGAAAACGAGATCGCCTGGGTGGCTGCGAGCTTCGTGCGCGGCGAGGATGATTGGGCTCGCCTGCCCATCACCGATCGCGTGAGCGCCGCGGCGCCGATCATCACGCCGGGCAGCACCTCCCGGACCGCCGCGCCGACCGGCCTGACCGGCAAACTCGCAGTCCAGGGTGACGGAGGGCAGATTCATGTATTCGACCTCGCCACAGGCCGGACCCGGCTGCTGACCACAGGCGCCGATCCGGCTCTCAGCCCCGACGGGCAGACAGTCGCCTTCTGGCGGCAGGATGGCGGTCAGCATGGTCTCTACGTCATCGGCGCAGAGGGCGGCAAGGAGCGCCGTGTGCTCATGCGGCCGGAGAAGCTGCGCACCCCGGCCTGGAGCCCCGATGGACTTTCGATCGCTTTCAGCCACGTCAACGGCGAAGACGTCTGCCGCGACGCCGGATACGGCATCTGTCTGCCCGACGTCTTCCCATACAACCGCATGTTTCCTGCCATCCGCACCGATAGATGGGGACTGGCTGCAATCGACCGCGAAGGGGGCAGCTATCGGGACATCCCGACGATGCCGGGCGCCGCGTCGCCGGATTGGGGTCCCCGCGGCCTGCTCTATGCAGCCGCGGGAATCCAGGCAACCCAGGACAACGGCAGGGCAGACGCCAACGCCGCCCTGCTGCAGGAACCGCGCTTCCGAGACCCGGCGTGGCAGCCCGGCGGCGATCGGATCGCATTCCAGAGCCTGGAGAAGGACCACTGGGAGATCTTCACGGCGGCCAATGACGGCGGCAATCCCACAGCGTTGACGCGACCGGCAACCACGCTGACGCCCAGGCTTCCCCAAAATGTATCGCCGACATGGAGCCCAGATGGGCGATCGATCGCTTTCCTGAGCGACCGGAGCGGCAGATGGGCCGTCTGGGTCATGGATGCAGCAGGCGGCAATCAGAGGATGCTGCCGATCGACGCGCCGATCGAGTATCGCAACCAGGGCGAGCAGATGTTGAGCTGGAGCAAGTGAAGGTGAGTCTGCTGGCGGCTGGTCGGCCGGCGGTCGGGTGTGCTGCGCGCACGGTTTGTGCCCGTGCGCCGGATTCGATGAATACCACGAGGCGATTTCTTATGTCTATCCGATTCAAGAACGTGCAACTCTGGCTGACGGTAGTTGTCGTGGCGCTGGCCTCGTTGGCAGCGAGCGGATGCGCCGCGATCAAGCAAGTGACGGAGCGCGTGGCGCCCGCCGAAGCCCAAACGATCGCAGCGGCGTCCACCCTGCCGGCCCCGACCCCTGCTCCCATCGTCGTCAGCACCCCTTCAGTCAGGACGGGTGAGACGCAGGAGACTGTGACGAACAAGCTGCTTGGCGGCGCAAGCCTGAGCTACAACGGTGAGATCATGGCGGATCGCATCATCCCTGTGGTGGCCGAGGTGGCCGGACAGGTCGTCGAGGTGGGTGTGGAAGTCGGCGATCAGGTGAAGACCGGCGACCTTCTCCTCAAGATCGACAGCAGTGTGCCAGAGGCGCAGCGCGCCCAGGCGATGGCCGGTTTGGAGGCAGCCCAGGCACAGCTCGAACTGGCGACCACCAAACCGACGGCCACTGACCTGGAGGCTGCACGCTCGGCCGTGACCGCCGCAGAGGCAGCCTACAACCGGGCGTTGCGGGGCGCCACCGACGAGGACAAACGGATGGCTCTCGCCCAGCTGCGCCAGGCTGAAGAGGCAGTGAAGCTGTACCAGGCGCAGTATGACAAAATCGCGGGCAGCCCATTTGCGGCCATGATGCTTGAGAGCCTGCAACTCCAGCAGTCCACCCTGGCGAAAGAAGCAGCCCAGGCGCAATACGACAAGGTGCTCAAGGGCGCCACGCAGGATCAGATCGCGGGCGCCTATGCTCAGCTCGCCGGCGCCCGGGCGCAGTTGGCGCGACTGGAAGAGGGTGCGAAGCCAGCGCAGATTAACGCGGCGAAAGCAGGCGTGAAGCAAGCCGAAACGGCGCTCTACCTGGCCCAACTCCAGCTCAACAAGACCGCCATCAAGTCCCCGGCGGATGGCGTGGTGTACAGCGTGGACGCCATCGAGGGCGCCATGACCGGTCCGGGCAAAGCGGCGGTTGTTCTTTTCTCGCCCGATGTGAAGGTGCAGATCAAGGTCCAGGAGTCCCGATCAAAGGATGTTCGCGTCGGTCAGCCGGCGAAGATACGCGTCGATGCGTACCCCGGACGCACCTTTGAAGGCAAGGTCACAAGTATCGCGCCGACCTACGATCCAGCGACGCGCACCGTGCAGGTGACAGTGCGTCCCACCGGAGCGGACGCGGCCGACCTCGCGTCGGGCATGTTCGCGACCGTCGAGCTGATGGAGCAATAGGGATGAGAATCTGGGAAACCTCGATCCGGCAGCCGGTCTTCACCACCATGATGATGGTGGCCCTGGCGGTGCTGGGGATCGTCGCCTACACCTCAATGCCGCTCGACTTCTTTCCTGAAGTCTCGTACCCGGCGATGGCAGTCGTCACGGTCTATCCGGGCGCCAGCCCCGGCGAGGTGCAGACGCAGGTGACGAAACCCATCGAAGAGGCGATGATGACCGCCCCTGGCGTGCAGGATGTCCAGGCAGCGTCGAGCGAAAGCCTGTCGATGGTGGTCGTGATGTTCAGCCTGGACACGGACGTCAATCGCGCGCTGCAGGACGTGCGCAACAAGATTGCGAACGTCCGCAGCAAGCTCCCCGAGGATGTGCTCGAGCCCAGCGTCGTGAACTATGACCCCTCGGCCGTGCCGATCATCAACGTCTCAGTGGCCGCGCAGGCAGGAGGCAGCTCGGCGGAGAATATCCGGCAGACGGTGACAGATGAGATTCTGCCGAGGCTTCAGCGCACCGATGGGGTCGCCGACGCCGCCGTCTCGGGTGGTCGCGAGCGAGAGATCCAGGTCCTGTTGGACGCCAGCGCGCTCAAGGCTCGCCGCCTGGCGCCGCAGCAGGTCGTGCAGACGATCGTGGCCGAAAGCTACAGCATCCCTGGCGGCAGCATCCAGCAACAGGGGCAGAATCTGCTGCTGCGCACGCCCGGAAACTTTCGCTCCGTCGACGATGTCGCCAACTTGCAGGTCGCTTCGCCCCTCGGCGCCGTGCGCGTCGGGGACGTGGCGATCGTCCAGGATGGTTGGAAGGAGCAGGACACCTTCAGCCGGTTGGACGGCCGAGAGGCAGTGGTGATCGGCGTCCGCAAGCAGTCAGGCACCAACACGGTCCAGGTGGCGGAACGCGTCAAAGAGGAGCTGGCGCGACTCCGTGTAGAGCGTCCCGACCTGAACCTGGTGGTCGTGCGCGACCAATCAACCTTCGTGGAGGAGAGCTTCAACGATGCCATGCGTGAGCTGATCATCGGCGCGATCATGGCATCGCTCGTGGTCTTGCTCTTCTTCCGCAATGTCCGCAACACTCTTGTCACCGTCGCCGGGCTGCCGTTCATCGTGCTGGGCACCTTCGCGGTGATGAAGGCGCTCGGCCTGACGCTCAATATCGTCTCACTGCTGGCCCTGGCCCTGTCCGTCGGCCTCGTCATCGATGATGCCATCGTCGTGCGCGAGAACATCTTCCGCCACATGGAGGCCGGCGAGTCGCCCAAGGAAGCGTCGCTGCGTGGCACCGGCGAGGTAGCGCTGCCGGTGCTGGCCATGTCGCTGACCATCGTCTCGGTGTTCATCCCTATCGCGTTCGTCGGCGGTCTGGTCGGGCGCTTCATGAACTCCTTCGGGGTCGTGGTGAGCGTCGCCGTACTGATTTCCCTCTTCGAGGCAATGACCTTCGCTCCGATGCTCTCCGCCTACCTGTTCAAGCAGAAGAAGGTGGAGAAAGCCGTCGCAGCGGAGGAGTTCCATGTTGCCGAACGGGGCGCAATGGGCTGGTTGGATCGACTTTACGGCTTCATCTTGGGCTGGACGCTGCGACACAAGCTGGTGACGCTGATCGCCAGCACGGCCCTGATGGTGGCGGCGATTTTCGGCGCATCCTTCCTGAAGCAGGCCTTCGTGCCCGCCACGGACCAGGGCAGCTTCACGATCGATATGCAGCTGCCGCCGGGCACGTCTCTGGCGCAGACCAACGAGGCCACACGCGCCCTGGAGGCCCGGCTGCTGGCCTACCCCGAGATCAAGACCGTGCTCGCCACCATCGGCGGGCGCGGCACGCCCGAGCACGCGAGCGGTTATGTCCAGCTCAAAGAAGGGGTAGAGACGGAGGAGTTTGCGGCGAAGCTTCGCGCCGATCTGACCGGTATTCCGGGACTGGCGATCAACCTGCCCACCTTCACCTCGACAGCGGCCGGCGGCGGCTCGTCGAATGTGCTGGGACGCCCGATTCAGGTCACGCTGCAGACGGTCGGCAGCCCTGATGAGTTGAACGCCTTTGCGCTTCGACTGGCCGAGCAGCTCAAGCAGGTGCCGGGCCTCGTCGATATCGATGTCTCCTACAAGCCGGGGAAACCCGAGGCGCAGATCGTGGTCGATCGCCGCAAGGCGGCTGACCTGGGGATCAACGCCGCGACTGTGGGCAGCACGGTTCGCATGCTCATCGAAGGCGACAAGGTGGCCACATACAAGGGAGAGGGCAGCGAGGCAGACATCCGCGTGCAACTGCGCGAGGAGGACCGTCAGAGACTGGAGCAGGTGCTTGAGCTCCAGGTGCCGACCGCGCGCGTCGGCCACGAACACCGCCAGCGGCGAGGCCGT
>CAYRFV010000187.1:0-11277 GCA_964423545.1 uncultured Anaerolineales bacterium
AGGCGCAGGATATCGGCGTACTCCAACAGCGCATCGACCGATCCATCCTCCGGTGTCCGCATGCTGCCCGGATCAAGTGCGCCTTTCTGGGCCGGGCTGACGTAAGGGCTCTCAAGATGCGCCCCGAGGACGCGTGTTCCGGCATGCCCCTCGCGCATCCACTGCCGGCAGAACTCAAAACAGCGCGCGAGGTTCGGGATCGACTCGGGCGCAAAGGTGGCTGCCAGCGACGTCACCCCTCTTCGGGCAGTCTCCCCCAGGATGATCTCCCAGGCGGCGGCATCCGGCTCGTTGAAGGTGTGGCCGAGCGCACCGTGGATGTGGATGTCGACCAGACCGGGCGTGATCAGCCTGCCACCGACGTCCACCTGCTCGACGCCAGCAGCCAGCTCGTCCAACGCCGCCAGACCGACGATCCCCTCCCCCTCCACAAGCAGCGCTTTGCCGACGACAGTGCGATCCGGGAGGACAATCCGGCCGTTTGTAAGAGCGATCCGTTGCGGTTCCGCCAATTGAGGCTCCTCGTGAGCAGCGTTCCGCCGGCCGCCGGGACGATGCCGATCGGGGTTGGCGTCATCACCCCGGCATGCGTTGAGAGACAGGCCAGACTTGCAAGCTCAACCTCGAACTGCTCGGGGGCGTCCGCCTCTTCTCCATACTTCGCGAACACTGCAAACACCCCATCCGACAAGATGGCGCAAGGGTGGCAGGCCAGTTCCGACAGGTCTTGCACGCTGTGGCTCCGCGCCGGACCCCGCGTTCAGCGAGCCATCCATCCCCCGTCAACGCACACGATCGAACCGTGCATGTAGTCGGAAGCCCGCGACGCCAGGAAGACAACGCAGCCCTGCAGGTCGTTCGGCTGGCCCCAGCGGCCGGCCGGAATGCGCGCCAGGATCGTTTCGGCTCGCGCGGCGTCGGCGCGGATGGGCGCGGTGTTGTCCGTGGCCATGTAGCCCGGGGCAATGGCGTTGACGTTGATGCCCAGCCTGGCCCATTCGTTTGCCAGCCCGCGGGTGATCCCTGCCACCGCACTCTTGGCCGCCGTGTACGAAGGCACCAGGATGCCGCCCTGAAACGACAGCATCGAAGCCACATTGATGATCTTGCCGCCGCCTTGTGGCGCCATCACGCGTCCCGCTGCCTGAGACAGGAAGAACACAGACCGCAGGTTGATCTGGATGACGTCGTCCCAGTCAGCTTCGCTGTATTCGAGCGCGGGCGCACGGCGGATGATGCCCGCGTTATTGACCAGGATGTCCAGCCGGCCCAGGTCGGCCACGATCTGGCCGACGATGCCGTTCAGGTCGGCCACCGAAGCCTCGCGCAGATCGCAGCAGACCTGCATGAAGCGGCGGCCCAGTGCGCTCACGGCCTCGCCGGTCTCGTCACTGGAGCAGCGATCCAGCCCGACGATATCGGCGCCTGCCTCGGCCAAACCGAGCGCCATCGCCTGTCCTAACCCGCGCGCGGCGCCCGTCACCAGCGCAACGCGGCCATCGAGGCGGAACAGATCGAGAATCATGATACAGTCTCCAATCGGCCTCAGCATGGCGGGGAATCACAGAGCGCCAGCGTTCCCACCTGCTCCCCTGCCGCTCCGTCGGTTCCCTCGATGACCCTCAGTGGCCCAACGCCTTGAGCATCGGCACCGTGCGCGCCACCCAGCCAAGCGTAGGGTCGTCCACGGTGGCCTGTACGCGCTGATTGCCGGCCAGGAACCAGAGGAAGTAGCTGCTGTAGCCAGGTGCGCTATTCGTCGTGTGATAGCCGTTCGGCGCCATCAGGATCGTGTTATCGCGTACGATAAAGCCCGTGTCGATCTCGTGGTTGTAATAGCGCACCATGCCGAAGCCGTCCGCCGGAGAGACTTTGAAGAAGTACATCTCCTCGTGATAGGCTTCGCGCGGCAGATCGTCCTTCTCGTGTTTGTGGGGCGGATACGTGCTCCAGTTGCCCGACGGGGTGTAGGTCTCACCGACGATCAGCCGGGCTGCCGGGAGGTCCGGTTGACCGGCAAGCGTGAGAATCTGATGGAAGTTGCGGCTGAAGTTGGCCGCGCCCCACACGCCCGCCGTCACTTTCTCCGGGCCGATGACGTATGGCGCAGTCTTCAGATCGCTCGGCGCGCTGGTCAGACCGACCTCCAGCCGGCCGTGCGCGGTCACCGAGAAGCTCGCGCCGCAGGGGATATAGACTGCGTGCGGTTTGCCCGCGAAGACATTCGGTCTGCTGCCGACATATTTGAACTCCTGGCCTCCTGCAGTGAAAGTGCCCTTGCCGCCGAGGATCACGGCCAGCACCTCGCGGTCGCCGGTTTCCCCCTCGTAGTGCTCCCCGTCGTTGAGGATCAGCAGACTGAAGTCGAGCAGCTTGCACGGATTGGTCGGGAGGTGGTTCAGTCCAGGGGCGGCCGGGACCGATGCGAAGTAGGTGGTCATGTCAGAAAACTCCTTTGATAATCGGGTGTGGGTCAAGGCATGAAACGCAATCGGCTAGACGCCAGGCGCAGGGGCGAGGCTGTCTTGCGGCGCCGGAGTCACGCTCAGCACGCCGCTGCCGGCGATCGGAACGCACGGCAGCACGGCCGGCTCAAGGCCGCGCGGCTCATAATAGCGCCGAACCAGCGCTTTTTCAAGCTCGGCCACGCAGTCATCGCGCACCAGCGCCATCACACCGCCGCCCAGACCTGCGCCTGCCATCTGCGCGCCGACGACCCCCTCCGTGCGCAGTGCGACATCGACGATCAGGTCGAGCTCGGGCATGCTGCACGCATACGCGCCGGGCTGCATGTGCAGCTGGGCGGCGAGCACGCGTTCCGGCTCGCCGCTCTCCAGATCGTCCATCAGATCGAGCAGATACGCGTTCCCGGACGGCCCGACGCAAGGATGCGGTTGCCAGTCGGCGTCGTGTTTCACCACCCGATCGCCGTCGTGGGAGATCCGCATGAGCTGGCCGAAGGCGGCCAGTTCGCCTGTGCGCAAGTAGTGGGGGGCGAGCCGGCTTCGCTCGCACTCGGCCAGCCCGAAGAGCACCACGCCTCGCACCGGATAGCGCACCTCGGGGTCGGCCTGCGCGCTGATCAGGGTCTGGAGCGCCTCTTCGGGTGCACACTCCGCCAGCTCGGCTCGGGTGGCGTTTTCCGGCAGCTTGAGAAGCATCCGATAGAGGTCGATCAGCCGGATCGACAGGTTCCGGGTGTTGATATCTCGCAGGTGGCCGATCAGCGGCGCGAACTGAGGATGGAAGCGCTTGATCAGGTGCAGGCCGACGCGATAGCACGCGATGCGCTGGTTGAACACCTCGCGCGCGCCGGCGGCTTTTCTGGCCTGGATACGGGAATTGCAGAAGACCATCCGGTGACCGGGCGGGAAGGGCACGGCTTCGCCCACGCCGAAGGGGAAGAACGACACGTTGATGACGGCATCGCGCTGCCCGAACTTCATGGCGGCATGATCGGCGGCTCCCCCGCGGGTGCCGACGAACCATTCCCCTTCGCCGCACAGGTCCACGAACTGCCGCGGCCGCACGTCCAGGCCGTTGAGCGCTACGACCGCTTCTGCTGTGGCCACTACCAGCGCGGATGATGAGCTGAGCCCGGCCGCCACGGGGATGGTGCCGTGAACGACCAGGTCCAGGCCCCGCAGCTTGAAATCGGGTGTGTGCTTCTGAAGGCGCAGTACGGCGGCTCGCACATACTGCGCCCAGTCACCGCTGGCCTGCATGACCATCTGCTGCACCGACTCGCTGTTCACCAGGGACAGCCAGTCATCCCAGGTCAATTGGGCCAGCAGCTCACCCAAGGAGAAGCAGCGGGGCCCAAACTGGTCGGCGTGCACGTTATAGAGACAGACCTGATCGTCGTCGCGCGCTGCAGCAGCCAGCAAGACCTCACGGTCGATGGCCATCAGGTTCGTGTGCCCGCCCTGGTGGTCGACGTGCCGCCCCATGATGTTCATTCGGCCGGGCGCACGAGCGATCAAGACGCGGCGATCCGGCCCAAGCGTCTCTGCACACACCCGCAGGAGCTCGCGATAGGCATCGAGACGCTCGTTGAGGAGATGCGGCAGGTTGCCGTAGAAGAAGGTGAGCTGGTCGCGCAAGGCGGCGGATTGAACCTCGTCGACGGCCTTCCTCCCGCCGATAGCAGCACTGCTTTCATGTCCCTCGACCTGCGTGGGAGGGCCAGAGGGGGTGAGAGGCGCGGCCGCTTCAAATAATGCCTGCCATGCGCTCACCGGACGCGCGCCTGCGGGCGCGGACGCGCCCCTTCCCGTGGCGGCCGCCTGTTTCGCGCGCAGCGTATTCTCGATCTCTAGCAGCTCCGCCGGGTTGTTGAAACCCATTACCAGGCTGGGGTCGCTCACGGCGAGCGCACGCACTCGATAGTGTTGGCGGCCATGGTCATGGGCTTGTGCCAGGATGCTGACGATGTCCGAGAGGTATTCCTCCCGCTGGGCGTTGTCGGAGCCCAGCCGCTCCAGCGCATAGAAGAGCGCGGGCGCTTTGACCAGGTAGACCGACTGGTTGACCTCTTGGGAGCGATCCACCTCCTCCGGTGTCAGGGTCAGGTTCGGGTAGCGCGCATTGCCCAGGTGGAAGACGGTGCGTTCGTCAGGCGCCAGCGCCAGGATCTCCTCGCACGTGGTCGGAGGCGACGCCAGGGCGCGTCGCCACAGGTCCCCGAAGGCCCGCTCCGCCTTGCGGGGATCCGGGAAGGCCGCGCGCATGATCTCAGCCGCCCGGGCGGCGATGTCGTCACCGGCGTCTTGGGCCGCCGCGGCGCACGCCTGCGCCAGGCGCCGGATCCGCCCGACGGCTTCTCGCGCCTGCACATCCTTGTGCTCGACAATCCCCACGACAGCGCCATCCGGGTCTCGCACGACATGGCCCAGCTCGGAGCCGCTGCGAGCGCCGACCAGGAACACCAGATCCGCAGCGGTCGATCGATATTCGGCGATCAGTTGGTCGACCACCAGGGCATCCAGCAGCCTATCGCCCGCTACGACCAGCACTGCGCCCGTATAGCGCAGCGCGGCGAGCGCGGCAGCCCCCTGCTTCGTCGCGTGTCCGGTGCCGAGCTGTTCGGCCTGGTAGACGTAGATAGCGCCCGGATGGTGCCTGCCGACCGTCTCGATCACCTGGCTCGCCAGCGCGCCCACGACGACGATCTGCGGATCGATGCCGCAGCTCTTATAGGTGTCGATGGCGCGAACGATGGCGGGCCGACCGTCGATATCGAAACAGACCTTGTGCCGGTCGGCCGAATGCATGCGCGTGCCCTTGCCGCCTGCGAGGATGATGCTGATAATGGGGTGCAACCTGCGAACCTCTCGTTGTTCCGTGTCGCCCAACCCCTACAGTATACCAGCGATTGCGAGAGAGCGGGAAACACCGCCTGAGTCGTGAACGAGATTGTCAGCGTGGCGGTTTGGCTGTATGATCGAAGCTAACGACAGGAGCCAGATGAATCTCGTCACACTCGATCACATCTACAAGCAGTACAGCGAACGCCTCCTGCTGGAAGACGCAGGCCTCGTCATCAACCGCGGTGACCGTATCGGGCTGATCGGCATCAACGGCAGCGGCAAGACCACCCTGCTGCGCATCGTGGCCGGTTTGGAGACGCCCGATGCGGGGCAGGTTACGGTGTGGGGCCATGTGCGCAGCCATTTCTTGCCCCAGGAGCCGGTCCTGGATGAGACGCTCACCGTGCTGGACGTGCTCTTTCAGAGCGAAACCGCGCAAATGCGCCTGGTTCGCGAGTATGAGCGATCTCTGGTTGCGCTTCATCGTGATGCTGCTGATCCGGAGGTCCAGGCGCGGTTCGCGCACTTTGACGCTGAGATGACCCGACTGAACGGATGGGCTGCCGAGGCGAACGCCAAAGCGATCCTGACTCGGTTGGGCATCGGGGGATTCGAGGCGCGCGTCAGTACGCTCAGCGGTGGGATGCGCAAGCGATTGGCGCTGGCGCGCGCCCTGCTCGGCTTGGAGGATGAGAACGAAGCTGCGGGCGCCACGCTGCTGATCCTTGACGAACCCACCAACCATGTCGACGCAGACACGATCGACTGGCTCGAACAATACCTGCTGGGTCGGTCGGGCGCACTGCTGATGGTGACGCACGATCGCTATTTCCTGGATCGCGTCGTCAACCGCATCGTCGAACTCGACCGCCGCCAGTTGGTGATGTATCCCGGCAACTACACTCGATACCTGGAGCAATCGGTTGAACGGCACGAGCGGCTGGTCAAGGCGGAAGAAGACCGGCGGCGGCTGCTGCGGCGCGAGCTGGAATGGATGCGTCGCAGCCCGATGGCGCGCGGCACCAAGCAGAAGGCGCGGAAGCAGCGCGTGGCCGAGCTCCAGCAGCTGCGATACGACAGCCAGCAGGATCGTGTCGCAATGGTGCTGGCCGGCAGGCGCCTGGGGAAAAAAGTGCTGGAGGCGCGCGGCCTGAGCAAATCCTTCGGCCCGGTGCGGGTCTTCAGAGATCTCGATTTCGAACTGGCGCCCGGCGACCGCATCGGCGTCATCGGTCCCAACGGCGCAGGCAAGAGCACCTTCCTCGATCTCCTGGCGGGCGTGCAGGCGCCGGACGTCGGAACGGTGACCTGGGGTGAAACAGTGCAGCTTGCCTATTACGATCAGCGCAACATTGCGCTGGACGACTCGCTGCGTGTGATCGATTTTATCAAGGGCGAAGCGGAGCTGATACGCGCCCGTGAGCGGAATCGGCCGCGCTGGCTGCAGGACGAGCGCGCGCTGCACCTCGTCGACGCGGCGCTCATGTTGGAGTGGTTTCTTTTTTCGCGCCCCCAGCAGCAGGCCTACATCAGCTCCCTCAGCGGCGGCGAGCGACGCCGGCTCTACATGCTGCGCACGCTCATCCATCGACCGAATGTGCTGCTGCTCGATGAGCCGACGAACGACCTGGACATCCAGACCCTCAATGTGTTGGAGGAATTCCTGGATCATTTTCGGGGTTGCGTGGTGGTGTCCAGTCACGACCGCTACTTCCTGGATCGCACCGTGGACTTGCTCCTCAGCTTCGAACCGGGTGGCGCCGTGCGCGGGCCGTATCCTGCCCCCTACGAGACCTATCGCCAACTGCGGGAGGCTGAGGCTGCGCACGCCGCTCCGTCGCCTGCCGTGGGGCCGCCCGGTCGTTCCCCGGCCGCTCGGCCTCCGCGTCCGGCCGCAGCGCGGCGTCTCACCTGGCGGGAGCAGCGCGAGCTCGAGGGGCTGGAGGCGCGGATTGAGGCGTTGGAGACGCACAAGGCCGACCTTCAGGCGCAGATCAACGCCAGCGGCAGCGACTACGTCCGCCTTTCGGAGCTGGCCGATCGCTTGCGCGCAGCTGAGTCGGAGGCCGAGGCCGCGACGCTGCGATGGCTGGAGCTTGCCGAGTTGGCTGATCGGAGTCCGCAGGAGTAGTCACCGATCACGCGTTTCCTGACCGCCGCCGAGAGGCGCCGCTCGCCCGGCTCGGCGTCAAAGAACTGGAGGGGTCATGCTGTCTTCGCCCAGCCCGACCGTTTCGAGCGTCGCGTGGGTGAGCTGCTGGACTATCTGAGAAGTCAGGCGCCCGAGGGCGGCGAGATCCTCTACCCCGGCGAGCGCGGGTGGCGCGCCCGAGCTGAGAACCTGGCGCAGGGGGTGCCGATCCACCGTGAGATCGTCGGGGAGCTTGAGGCGGCAGGGGTGCTCCTCCCGCGGGCGGACTGCCAGCGGCCCATCGAGTAGCGATGCGGAGAAGCGCTTACCACCTTCGTATCGTTCAGTCCGGCACAGCGCCGCCAGGTTGGCATGGGGCATGCCCAGGTTGATGCCGCCGACGGTGGTCAGCGCCAAGCCGCCTCTCGCCCCTGCTAGTTCGATGGCGCGCTTTGCGGCCGCCAACAGCTAAGCGGGGTAAACGATGGGGTTGCCGTAGTTCGAACCGTGGTGCAGCGAGGCAGTATGCACCATCGGCTTGAGGGCGAGCGCGAACACTGTATGGCGAAGGCGGGCCGCACCGGCCGGGCGTCGCCGAGCTCAGCCGGTTATTCGCCGTACAGACAACGGTCGTTCTCAGCCCAGAGGTCGCGCCATCCGGAGAGATCCGGACTGCCGTCTGTCAAGCGCCCGCGTCCAGATACTCGTTGATGTAGACGTACTCGATGCGTTCACCCTCGGCCACGAACACATCGTGCTCTGTGTCGGGCGGGATGTGGATGACGCACGGCGCTTCGACCGCGATCCGCTCATCCCCACGCAACAGCGTGCCCTTGCCACGCACCACAACGAACACCTGATGCCAATCTGGATGTCTGCCCAGGCCGTTGCGCCCCGGTCCTTCGATCGTGTCATAGCCCACGAGCAGCCCCGGCACAACATCGCGTGGAAGAACGTCCCGGCAGACTTGGTTCTGTGACCCCGGATCGCTGTAGGATGGGATTTCGCTGAACGCTTTCAAATAGGCGGACATGCTGACCTCGCAGACCGGGCATCCCCTCACGCCTTCATGCCGGTGAGCGCAATCCCCTTCACGATGTTGCGACGCAGCAGGACGAAAACGATCAGCACCGGCAGCACCGACAGCACCGAGCCGGCATTGATTGGCCCCAGGTCAACGGTGAAGCGGTACTGGAACATTCCCAGTCCCAATTCCATCGTCCACAACTGGCGACTGCTGGTGATAATCAACGGCCAGATGAAGGCGGCCCACGTCTGCATGAAGGCGAAGATGCCTAACGCGCCGATCGCTCCCTTCAACAGGGGAACGACGATCTGTGCGTAGATGCGCCACTCGGACGCGCCGTCGATGCGTCCGGCATCCATCAGCTCGTCGGGCACCGACGCGATCACGTTCTGGCGCATGAAGAAGATGCCGTAGCTCATGATCAGATAGGGCGCGACGAGGGCCGCGAAGGTGTTCACCAGGCGAAGGTTCTTCATCTGGATGTACAGCGGGATCATGTAGGTCTCGAAAGGCACCATTGCCGTCGCCAGGATGAGGATGAAGAGGAACCCGCGGCCCGGAAAGTTGTATTTCCCGAAGACGAAGCCGGCCAGCGTCGACGTGATGAGGATGCTCGCCGTGGAGACCGACGCCATGAGCACGCTGTTCAAGAAGAAGAGGTGGAATGGCGCCGTCTCGAATACCGTGACATAGTTGTCCAACGTGATGTGTTTGGGGATAAACTGCGGCGGCCACGACAGGATTTCCGTCGACGGCTTCAGAGAGGTTGACAGCATCCAGATGAAGGGCAGGACCATGATCACTGCGCCCAGAGTCAGGATCAGAACCTGCAGGCCGCGCAACAGCGTGTCCGTGCGCAAGAGGCGGTCGCGCGACAGCCGCTGCCTACTCATGGGCGCCTCTTTGGCGCGTCACGCCGAACTGGATCAGCGTCAGCGCCAACACGATCAGAAACAGCATGACTGCCTCGGACGCTGCATAGCCCGTCTTGAAGTAGCGGAAGGCGTTTTCGTAGATGTCGAACACGAGCGTGCGGACGGCGTTGCCCGGCGCGCCCTGTGGGCCGGAGGTCATCACGAAGATCTGGGTGAAGACGTTGTAGGCGTTGATTGTCGAGATGACCGTGACGAACACCAGGATCGGTCGCAGGAGGGGCATCGTGATGTAGCGGAAAAGCTGCCAGCTTCCCGCGCCGTCGATGCGCGCGGCCTCGAAGTAGGCCTCGGGGATGTCGCGGATGCCAACCAGGAAGATCAGCATGTTGTAGCCGATCAGCTTCCACACGCTCATGATGACGATGGCCCAGAAAGCGGTGTCCGGATACACCAGCCATGCCACTGGCTTGATCCCAAACCA
The DNA here is from genome assembly GCA_964423545.1 of uncultured Anaerolineales bacterium. Taxonomy (GTDB): domain Bacteria; phylum Chloroflexota; class Anaerolineae; order CG2-30-64-16; family CG2-30-64-16; genus JALOOE01. Next base: position 9,824 of record CAYRFV010000187.1, read on the forward strand.
GCCAAGGAAGTAGTTAAGCAGGCCGTAGGTCGGGTCATAAATCCACTTCCAGACGACTGCCACCGCCACCATCGGCGTGATGACCGGCAGGAAATAAACCGCCTCGAAGAGGCCGCCCAGGCGAAACTTGCCCGCCAGCAGAACCGCCAGAAAGAGCGCGATCAGCACGCTGAAAAGCGTCAGGAAGATCGCGAAAAGGGTCGTGTTGCGGAGTGACAGAACAAAGAGGCGGTCACTCAGCAGGGTGGTGTAGTTGTCCAGTCCGGCGAAATTAGCGCGCGGGTTGGCTACAGAGGAATTGTAGAAGCTATAGATGAAATTGGTCAGGATCGGACCGACGCGCAGATACAGGTAGATCAGCAAGATCGGCAGCAGCGCCAGATACGCGAAGACGCGCTTGCTGAGCTCATTGCGGTTGATGCGAAAGAGCCGGGCTACGATGGTCGCCAATCGCTCACCGAGCGGCTCGCTGCGAGGCAAGGACGTTGACGTCATGGCAGTGCATCCGTCGCTGGGGCCGGGGTTGGGTCGAGGCTGGGGGCGAGGTTGAGGGTCGGGCCGGTGACGATGCTTCCGCCACAACCCGATCCTCAACCGGAGCCTCTACCTCCGCTTCACTCGCTCACTTGCACTCGGCGTACAGGCCGGCCTTCTTGAGGATCTCGTTGGTCTCCGTGGCTGCGGCATCAATCGTCTTGGCGATGCCGTCCGCATTGTTCGCCAGGCTCTTGTCGAGATAGGCGGCCACCAGCCGCTCGGCCAGCTTGGTCATGATCTCGTCGAACGGCGCGATGACCGGATAGCCGTATTCCTCGTACTTGGGATCCTTCATGACAAAGGCCTTGAACTGCGGGATCTTGGTCAGCACCGCAGAAAGGTCAACATCCTCGCGCGCGGGCAACCAGCCCACCTTCTCCAACAGCCAGTTCATGTGCTCCGGCTTCATCATGAACATTGCGAAGTCCCACGCCACGTCCGGGTTCTTCGCGGAGCGGGTGACGTACAGATTCACCGGGTTGGTGATGCGGCCCCAGCGTTCAGCCGAGGGCACGGCCGCGGTGTCATAGTTCAGGTTCGGCGCTTTCTTGGCGATGTCGCCGATGACCCACGATTCGCGCAACAGCATGGCAGCCAGCCCCAGTTCGAACGCCTCGGCGTCGTGTTTGAGGGCGTGGCTGTCGTACTTATCCACATGGACCGCGTCGATATAGAACTTGAGCGCCTGGCGGCCTGCGTCGTTGTTATAGCCGGCGCAGTACTTGCCGTTGCCCGCATCCTTGACGATCGTGCCGCCAAGTGGCCACAGGATGAACCACCACTTCTCAGCGACGCCGGAACCCTGTCCCGACAGCCGCAGGCTGTGGCCAGCGCGCGTGAGCGTCCCGGCTGCATCGCTCTTTGCCAACTTCTTGGCGAACTCGGCCGCCTCTTTCTGGGTCTTGGGTGGGCCGTCA
>CAYRFV010000188.1:0-3985 GCA_964423545.1 uncultured Anaerolineales bacterium
CTCCTGAAACCAACGGAGGCCCATATCCGCGACATGGATATGGGCCGTTTTGCTTTGTAAGGCGGCGACCATGGGGATGCCCGATCTCTCTCTGCTGATTCTCGCGGGCGGCAAGAGCAGCCGCATGGGCCTGGATAAAGCGTGGTTGGTCCGCGACGGTCGCCCGCTGGTGGTGCGCCTGGTGGATCGCCTGCACCCGCTCGTCGCGGAGGTGATCGTCAGCACCAACCGGCCGCGCGACTTCGATGCCTGGCTGCCGGCTCTGCCCCTTCCCAGCCGAACCGTGGCCGACCGCCATCCGGACGTGGGTCCGCTGGCCGGACTGCACGCCGGCCTCACGAGCGCGGCCTGCGACCTGGTCGTGACCCTTGCGACCGATATGCCATTCGTCTCGCCCGCGTTGATCGGCTACCTGGCCGGGCTGGCTCCGGGGGTGGATGCCGTCGTCCCCCAGCTTCCCGACGGCGAGACAGGCGAGCTCGAATTCGAGCCGCTCCATGCGATCTACCGCAAGAGCTGTCTGCCGGCGATCGAGCGCTGCCTGGCCGCAGGGCAACGCCGTGTCGTCAGCTTCTACCCACAGGTGCGGCTGCGAGCTGTTCCCCCGGAAGAGATTCGGCGCCACGACCCCTTCTTGCGCTCCTTCATCAATGTGAACACGCCCCAGGAATGGCTGGCTGCGCAGCAGGATTTCTAGAACGGCGCGCCGCAGGCGCGAAGGTGGAGCAGCGCAGCGGCGTAGGCTTCCTCGGCGGTGTCAGCCCGGAAGGCGACTGCCTCGTCCCGATACGCGAAGCGGCAGGTGTACGACCCATCGGCATAGAGCAGATCAAAGGTGTCCGAACCGGCCTCGGCCAGCATGCGGCGCAGCAGCTCCCGCAACTGGCTTTCGTGTGGCAGCCAGAGGGTCTCGCCGAGATAGAGATAGTCGAGCGCCCATTCCGGCGTGCCGTGGAAGGTCACGGCCGGGGCGCCCTGCCACATCTCGATAATCGTGGCCATGTCGTTGACGACGAAGACCAGATCATCCAGATTGCGGTCCGGGGCCACAAAGCGATCGCCGTGGAGCGGCTGCCAGGTGAGTCCGGCCTCCTTCAGCTTGCGCGCGGTCTCCAGTCCTATCATGCAGGGGCCTCCTCTCTCAAAAAAGAGCAATCCTGATTTTTCCTCGATTTCGCTCCAGTAAAGGCGTATCGTTTCCCTCCGTGCTGCGTTAGCTTATCATGAATTTCTCAAACATACCGTAGCACGCCATCCACATGGGTGCTTTGAGTCGTGGGCTGGTTTAGGCGTTCTTGCCTGGACGGGTCGGTCGCAATGCGCAATGTAACACTGCCACCATACAATCGGAGATAATCAGTATGGCTGACCTGGCAGGAGAAACAGTGGCTATGCGAGAGGCAATCGGGGTCAATGTAGGTCGAAAGGTAAAGATCGCCGCCGGCCTGTTTTGGGCAGACTATGGCGCCTTGGGCGCTCAGATCGAGGAGTTGACCGCCGCAGGCGTTGATTGGCTGCATCTCGAAATGCGAGATGGGAAGTATATGGACTTCTACGCCCCACGGGGTGGCGTCGATGTGCTGGAGGCGGCGCGCAGGCACACGGACCTGGAAATCGAAGTCCAGTTGCAGATGATGCGGCCCAACCAGGTGCTGTTCAAGCAGCTGGCCGACCTGGGCGCAAACCTGATCTCGTTGCCCATCGAAACCAGCGGCGAAACGTTGATTCAGAATATCACCTATATCAAAGAGACCCTGGGGGTCAAAGCAGGGATTTGGGCCTGGCAGGGCCTGCCGCTGGTGTTTTTCGAGCCGTTTCTCCATTACGTTGACATCATCGAATACGAGAGCCGGGCGCCCTTCTGGGTGCCCGTGAAACCCGGGAGAAGCCCCCATGCGGTCGATCCCATCGTCGTCGAGAGCATCGGCTCCCTTCATCAGATGTTGGTGGGCCGGGGACTGGAGAACCGGGTTGAGGTGATGGAGGACGGCGGGCTCAATGCCAGCAACGTGGGGCCTCTGGTGCGGGCTGGCATGACCGTCGGCGAATTCTCGTCACCGCTGCTCAGAGGGACGAACGGCAAGTTCCGAGGCGGCGCAGGCGACATCGCCGCCGCCGTAGCGCATCTGCGCCGGGCCCTGGATGAAGCGTTGGTGCGCTACAAACCTGCATGATTCGGACCGGTATTGCCCTGATCGGCTACGGCGGCATCGGCCGCGTACACGCTCTGGCATACCGCTCACTGCAATTCCATTACGGTCTGCCCGCCGACGCTCTTCGGATCGTTGGCGTGGCGACGGGACACGCTGAGACCGCGGCACGGGCAGCACACGAGATCGGATGCGAGGTCTGGACGGATGACTATCGCACGCTGCTCGACCGCGCGGACGTGCACGTAGTTGATATCTGCACACCCAACTACGCGCACGAAGCTGTGGTGCTGGACGCTGCAGCGGCCGGCAAGCACCTTTACGTTGAGAAACCTCTGGCGCGCGATGTCGCCGAGGCCCGGCGGATGGCTCAAGCCGTGGCGCAGGCGCACCTCAAGGGCCAGGTGAGTTTCAATTTCCGTTTCACCCCTGCGGTTGTCCGTGCCCGACAACTGATGGCCGCAGGCTTCACCGGTCGTAACTTCTCCTTTCACACCCGCTATCACCGCTCCAGCTACATCGCCCCTAAAAAACCCCTGTCCTGGCGGCTGAGTCGGGAAGCCGCCGGAGGGGGGGCGTTGTTCGATCTCGGATCGCACGCCCTGGATCTGGTGCACTATCTCCTGGGCGAGGTCAGTGAGATTAACGCCACCCTTGAGACCCTGATCACAGAACGGCCCTTGAGCACAGGCGCCGCGGCCGCCGGCCGGGTGGACGTCGATGACCTCGCGCTGCTGCAACTGCGCATGGCGGATGGCTGCCTGGGTGTCATGGAGGTGTCGAGGATGGGCACCGGCGCGACCAACGATCTGCGGATCGAAATCTTCGGCGAGCTCGGCGCGCTCAGGGTGTCGCTCGATGAGCCCGATTGGCTCTATGTCTATGACGTCCGTGACGCTGACGGGCCGCTCGGCGGGATGCGCGGGTTCAAGCGCATCGAGACCGGGCAGCATTTCGACGGCCAGGTCATGCCGGACTGGACGATGCCGATGAACTTCATCCGCTCGCACGCCGAATCCCAATACCAGTTCCTGAGGGCGGTTTGGGAGGACCGTGCACCGCAACCGGACCTCGATGACGGCCTGTACGTGCAGCGACTGATGGCGGCCGCCGCACTATCGTCTGCCGACCGCCGGTGGGTCCGGCTGGATGAAGTGGATGGAGGCGAATGATGCCATCGATGATGCAAGTGCCGGTGTTCCAGGGGGAAGGCAGGCTGGTCTTCGAGGACCGCAACATCCCGCGGCCCCAGGCCGACGATGACGTACTCGTAGCCATCGAAGCATGCGGCATCTGCGGCACCGACCTCAATATCCTGGCCGTCCCGCCGGCACACCAGGCCCGACCCGGCATCATCCTGGGCCACGAAGGGGTCGGCTTTGTGGCGGAAACGGGCCCGGCGGTTCACGGTCTTAAGCCGGGCGATCGGGTCGTCATTGCGCCCAGATTGACTTGCGGCAAGTGTCGCTACTGCCGTCGCGGCATCGTCAACCAGTGCGAGAACTACCTGAGCGTCGGCACCTCGATCGACGGCGCCTTCGCGCCGTATCTGCGCGTCCCCGATCGGGCGCTCCACCGGATCGCGCCAGCTGTGGCGAAAGCGGACGCCGTGCTGTTCGAGCCGCTCTCCTGCGTCGTCGGCGCGGCGGCGCGGGCGCCCATGCGGCCCGGCGACCGGGTAGCAATCATCGGGGCCGGCCCGATCGGCGCGCTGTTCGCCATGCTGTACCGCACGATGGGCGCCGGCCAGATCATCATGGCCGACATCTCGCCTGCCCGGCTGGACCAGGCCCGGCGCTTCGGCGCAGATGCGGTGCTGAACGCAGCCGAGATCG
>CAYRFV010000188.1:3995-11259 GCA_964423545.1 uncultured Anaerolineales bacterium
TCTATTAGGCGGATATGAGGTGCTGATTTGATCCGATATAGATCTCATAGAAGACCTTTTGGATCTGACCGGCATCGGCGCAGACATCGTCGTGGATGCCGTGGGCAATCAACTGGGCATTGCGATCAACCTGGCCCGGCGCGGGGGCAGCGTGATCCTTTTCGGCTTGCGACCGCACGATTCGCCGGCCGTCAAGCAGTACACCATCACCCGGTATGACCTGACGCTCTACGGCGCCTTCGTCGGCCTGAATCCGTTCGTGCAGACGATCCAACTGCTCGAAAGCGGCATCATCCATCCGGGTGCGCTGATCACCGATTGGCTTCCTCTCGAGCGACTGAGCGAGGGGATCGCACGCATGCGGTCGGGGCAGGGGATGAAGGTGGTGGTCGAGATGTAAGCGCGGCCGGCGGCTGAGCCGCCGGCCGCGCTGCATGGCGAAACGGTTCAGGCGAACAGCTGATCCGCCATCCGTTTGAGCATGGGTGTTCCCCGCACCTCGGTCTCGTACAGCGGCAGAATCGCCCGCACCATGCCGTCGAACTCCTTCCAGACCGTCTCCATGTGCTCCGCCTGCATGCCGACGCGGTTCTTGACGAATTCCGGCGCGTCGGCGCCGACGCTGGCCCGGTCGATCACCATATTGACGACCACCCCGCCGACCGGAATGCCGAACTCGTGGAACCAGTTGATGAAACGAGTGATGACTGCGATCGGGAGCGCCTCGGGCAGCGTGACGAAAAAGAAGGAGGTCAGGCTGTCATCGGTCAACAAGGTTTTCGCCCGCCCCATGCGCGTGCGCAGATTGAGCAGATAGTCCATCAGTGGATCCTTCTGCTGTTTGCGCTTGCTGTAGGACAGCATCTCACGCAGCGACATCGCCTCCTCGCGACTCTGCACCATCTTGTTGACCCACATGGAATAGACGCTCGACATGCCGAGCAGGCGACGCGCATTCGCCGTCGGAGCGGTGTCGAAGACATAGGCCTCGTACTTGTCTTCGAACATCAGGTCGATCATGTTCTCGAACATGGCCGACTCCTCGAACGCGGGATTCATCGTCGCGGATTCCACGAATTCATCCGCCTTGGTCTTGATCTCCGCGAACTTCAGGAACCATTCGATCTTCTCGCGAATCTCCTTCTTCGACTTCTCGATGGTGTCCTTGGTGTCGATCTCGTAGGCCATCAGATTGGGCACGCCGGTGACCGGCGTGGGCTTTCCGAAGACGTTCTGGTCCAGCATGCTGGAGAGCGAATGGACGGGATTGGTGGAAGCCAGCAACGTCTTCTTGCCCTGACCCGCCAACCACAACGCCGCCGTGCCCGCGAGCACGGTCTTGCCCACACCGCCCTTGCCGCCGAAGAAGATGTACTTAAGGCGAGGATTCTCGGCCAGGTACTGGCGCATGCTCTTTTCGATCATGGCACACCTCCTCACACGACCTGCTCGAACAGGGCGGTGGCCATCCGCTCGATCATCGGCAGTCCGGTGATGTCGCGCTCGAACTCAGGCACGCGCGTCAGCACGTCCTTGCCGAACACCTCATCGATCTTGCCCAGGTAGCCGCGCTGCATCTCCAGGCGGTTGCGCAGGTATTCGGGGATCTCCTGGCTGGCCAGTTCGGTCGGAATGACGCGGTTGACGATATAGCCGGACAGCGGCACCTGGAACTTGGCAAACAACTCGGCTGCCTTGCGGGTGTCCAGGATGATCATTTCCTCGGGGATGATCACGAAGAAGAAGGCCGTCTTCTGCTTGTCAGTCAGAATGCCCGAAGAGGTGTTGATGCGGTGCTTGATGTACTGGAGCTCACGGAGGATCTGATCCTCCTCGGACTCCTTGTGACGCTGCATCACTGCGGCGACCTTGGAGTACTCCTCCATCTCGGAGCGCAGTGCGGTGATCTTGTCGATCCACTGGTCGTAGACCGAGGCCATGCTGAGGTAGTAGAGCGCGTGACCCAAGGGCACCAGGTCATAGATGTAGTAATCGTAGTTGCCGCTGACAACAATGTCGACGACCTCATCGAAGATGGCGCTCTCCTCCATGGCCGGTTCGGCTGCGGCAGCCTGGATGTAGTTCTCGATCTCGTCCGGGACCTGGTCCATCCCATACATGTCCAGGATCTTCTTGCGAATCTCATCCTGGTACTCGCGGATGCGGCGGTCGGCATCGATCTCCTGCGCGTACAGGTTCGGCATGATCTCGACCGGCCCTTTGCCGAAGATATCCCGCTTGAAGATGTCGCTCAGGCTGGCCTGCGGATCGACCGAGAAGACCAACACCTTATAGCCCTGCTTGGCCAGCCAGTACGCGGTGGCCGCACTGAAGGTGGTCTTGCCCAAGCCGCCTTTCCCGCCGAACATGATATACCGGCGGTCAGGATTTTTCTCGAAGACCTCTCGTAGAGACATGACATTCTCCGTAAGTGACGAGGGACCTGCCGGGTTACGCCAGCGCGTCCGTCAGATCCTTCTCGCGCAGCATGCGCCGCTTCCACGTGGAGATCTGAGGCACGACGTAGGGCAGAAGACGCAGGCTGTAGTAGGGCGGCAAGATGGGAATGCCCAGCAGATCGCCCATCGTAATCAGGATGAACAGATGCTCCATGCTCCCGCGCGTCTTGAGCGCGTAGCGCGCCATGTCGTGGCCCGCCATGCCATACAGCACGCTCTTGACGCCATCCAGCCAGCTTCGTTTTTCATCTTCAGGCATGAGTCACCTCGCATAGATTCGTGTGGGCGCAGGCCGGACGCAGCCGGGCCCGCACAAGAAAGCGTGGGCGCACCGGATGCGCCCACGCGCGCGGTGCGACCGCGCATCAAGTGAAATCCTGGTCGCACATGTCGGTCACATCGCGCTCGCGCAACAGGCTCATCCGCCAGGTGGCGATGTGCGGCACGACATAGGGCAAGAGGCGCAGGGTGTAGTAAGGCGGCAGAACCGGCACCCCCAACAGGTCACCGAAGACGATGAGGATGAACATGTGCTCGAGCTGGCTGCGCTCCTTGCGCAGCTCGCGCACCATCTCGTAAACGGTAGCGCCGTAGAGGATATCGCGTAGAGCCCGGCCGAAGCTCCCCAAGCGAGACAGTGACGGGCGTGAAGGAGGGATCAAGCCGAGACTCTCCGTCCCAGGCAGTCGCATACCGCCTGCTCCAACGCCTCCTGCTCGCATCCCACGACCTTGCGCCGACCGTCGATGACGAACGTGGGATAGCGGCGCACACGGAAGCGCAGCGCCTTCGCCAGGCCCGGCAACGAGCGGGGATCGTAGATGCGGATGCGCAGCTGGTCGCGATAGCGGTGTGCCAGGTCGAAAACCAGCGCCGAAAGGCGGCCAAATTCGGCCTGCCACTCGGCCGGCAAGTCATCGAGTCCCCGTTGGGCCGGGGCCTTGTCCAACTCTGCGCGCGCCATGAGCGCCTCGCACGATTGGCAAAGGCCCCAGCCCTCCGGGATGAGCGCAATGACGTCCACCGGGATGGGCATCCTTGACCCTGTAGCCCCTGGCCCTGTCGGGGCGGTACCGGGCGCGGCCGTCGTCACATCACCTCCGCACCGCGGCGTCGACCACTGCTAGGCGCCAGCCTTGGCCGGCATTCCGGATGCATAGCGGCGCAATGCCTGCAGGCCATCCCAGGCCAGGAAGAAGGCGGCGACAATCAGGATTACGCAGACGGCGCCGATGAGCACCTGTGCCAGGGTGAACTCGGCGACATTGGCGATCTTGTTCGCGACGGGATCCGCGGTCTTCGGCAGGTTGATGAAGAACGCTTCGTAGGCCTTGTACAGCAGGGCCGCCACGGTCGTGACGAACATGAAGGCGAAGGGGATCAGCGTCCACACGTACTTTTTTCCCTTCGACATCAGCCAGGCGGTCACCAGCAACAGCGCCAACGAGGCCATGAGCTGGTTGGCTGCGCCGAACACGACCCAGATCTGCAAGAAAGGCACCAGCCAGATCAGCGCCAGGGTCAACACGAGAGCCAGGATCGTGCCCACATGGACATTGCGGATCGCTGGAATGCGATCGCCCAGCGCCTCAGCGCTGGCCACCCGCATGAAGCGCACCACCAGGTACATGATGGTGAGCGCCATCAGGGTCAGGAAGACCGCGCCGTACGCCACACCGAATCCCATCGGCAGGCCCCACTGGTTCATGAAGGTCGCTAACCCCACCGAGAAGACCTTGGCGGGGGCAGCGGCGCCGCCGGCCGTCACGTAGCCCTGGTAGCTGCCGAACGCCACCGTTGCGGTCAGGAATGCGACCGTGGCGAAGACCATTTCCAGGAACATGGCGCCGCCGCCGACAAAGAGGGCGTCCGTCTCCTTCTCCAACTGGCGCGCGGTGCCCGAAGAGCTTACCAGGCTATGCCAGCCGGAGATCGCGCCGCAGGCGATGGTGACGAAGAGCATCGGCCAGAGCGGCCCCAGGCCGGCCACGTTGAAGGTGCGATACGCGGGGAAGTTGCCCATGTCAGGCCGCCAGATCAGCAGGCCCAAGATGCCGCCCAGAATGCCCAGGAACACGATCCAGAAGGCAACGTAGTTGATGGGCTGCGCCCAACGCCAGATTGGCAGCACCGCGCCCAGGTAGCAGATGATCACCACCAGCAGGCTGCCGACGAACTTGGCCTGGGTGACTTGCAGGAAGAGGGTCGGGCTGGCCTGGCCGCCTGATACGCCCAGGATGGCGGACATGATGTCCGTGGCGAGCTGGGTGGTGCCGATCCAGACGCCCACGAAAGCGAGCGCGACGGTGACCACCGACGTCAGGATGATGTCCTGCTTCCACTTGTAGGTCATCTGCCCCGCCAGGATGCCCACCAGGATCACGAGGATGACGCCGAGCGGGACCGCGGGGTTGGTGAACAGGTTGAAGCCGACCTGGACCCCGAACGAGCCCATGATCAGCCACAGATAGAAGTAGATGAAGGTGATGAGGATCGCCCGCGAACGCGGAGAGATGAGCCGATAGCTCAGCGCGCCGAACGACTGGCCCTCTTCGCGCACGCCCATGATGATGCTGCTGTAGTCCTGAACCCATCCGATGAAGAAGGTGCCGAGGACGATCCACAGCAGCGCCGGCAGCCAGCCCCACTGGACGGCAATGATGGGGCCAAGGATAGGACCCAGGGCGGCAATGGATTTGAACTGATAACCGAAGAGGACATTGCGGTTTGCCGGGGTGAAATCCACTCCATCCATGTACATCTTGGCTGGGGTGGCCTTCTTGTCGTCGGGCTGGAGCACGTTGCGGTTGATGCTCCTGGCATACAGCCAGTATCCAGCCACTAGCGACAGGACGCTGATCAGAAGAACTGCAAGCGCATTCATGAGACAAGCCCCTCCTGAGAGCCAAGCCCAAACAGCGGGCCACACATGACGGTATCCACGACGATACGGCACAAACAGGCAAGGCTGCTGAATCTGGTCTCGATCACACCTCCTCTGTCCCTGACGGACGGACCTCGGTTCGCAACAGGCTCCTTTCGTAAGGAGCATTCCAATTCTAGCACCATCCCCCCCGACAAGTCAAGCGCGCAAGTTGACCGTTAGGGCGGCGACCCGTATACTCGTGCGTAGAAGTGCACGGAGGATCGGATGGCGCCACCACTCTTGTTGGCCCTGACCGGCCTGCTCTACATCCTGCTGCTCGGCGGGTTGTCGTTCCTGCGCCGGGAGGGGCTGTCTGCTCGCTTTGCGATCGAGGCGGTGGCCATCACTGCAGGAGTGATCGCGCTGTCCGCGGTCGCCGGCGTCTGGGCCAACCCGGCGATCCTCGTGGCGCTGCTCTACCTGGTGACGATGCGCGTCCGGCTGCTGATCGACGTGGGCAACCTGCTGGCGCGCCGCGGCGACCGGCAGCATGCGGACGCGGTTTACCGGCTGGCGCTGCGGCTGTGGCCCGACGAGGCGGGCCGGCTGCTGGTCCGGCTCAACCAGGGGGTGCTGGCGCTGCACAACGGCCGGCCCGACGAGGCGATCGCTACCTTCGAGCAGGTGTTGTCCGCGGCCGACTCGGGCTTCCTGGGGCCCAAGCATCAGTCCGCGTGCTACTACAACCTCGGCGTGGCCTATCTGCGCAAGGGGCTCGACGCGCAGGCCACGCTGGCGTTCAACGCCGTGCTGGACACCTGGCCCGCTTCGGAATACGCGCGCTACGCGACGATTGCCCTCGAGCGCCGCAAGCAGGCTCGTTAGGGCCGCGCGACGCCGGGAGGGACGATGCGCATCGCGATCATGGGCGCCGGCGGGGTCGGCGGCTACTTCGGCGGCCTGCTGGCGCAAGCCGGCGAGGAGGTCACCTTCATCGCGCGCGGCGCGCATCTGGATGCGATCCGGTCGGCCGGGCTGCGCGTCGAGAGCGTCCACGGCGACTTCGTCGTCCATCCGGCGCAGGCCACCGACGCGCCGGCCACGGTCGGCCCGGTCGACCTGGTAATCTTTGCGACCAAGACGTATCAGATCGAGGCGGCCGCCAAGGCGATGCGGCCGCTGGTGGGGCCGGAGACGGCCGTCCTTCCGCTCCACAACGGGCTGGACGCCTCGGAGCGCACCCTCGCCGTGCTGGGGTCCGCGGCGGTGCTGGGCGGCATCTGCCAGGTGGGCAGCGTCCTCGCCGCGCCCGGGGTGATCCGGCAGATGACGCACTTCCGCCGCGTGGTGGCGGGCGAGCTGGCCGGCCCGATCACCCCGCGCGTGGAGCGCATTGTCGCCGCGCTACGGGCCGCGGGGGTCCAGGCCGAGGCGTCCGACGACATCCGCCGGGTGCGCTGGACCAAGTTCCTCTTCATCGCGCCCTACAGCGGCGTCGGCGCAGTCACGCGCGTGCCGATTGGCGCGTTCCGGACCTGTCCGCCCGCGCGCGACCTGCTGGAGCAGGCGATGCGGGAGATCGAGGCCGTAGCCCGCGGCCAGGGGGTGGCGCTCGACGCCGACATCGTCGCCCGCACCCTGGCATTCTGCGACGGCGTCGAGCCGGGCATGATGGCCTCGATGCAGCGCGATCTGCTCGACGGCCGGCCCTCGGAGCTGGAGTCATTGATCGGCGCGATGGTGCGCTTCGGCGAGGAGCTCGGGGTTGCGACGCCGGCGTTCCGGTTCCTCTACGCCGCGCTGCTGCCCCAGGAGCAGCAAGCGCGAGCCGGCCTCACCGGGCCGCAGCCGGCCTGACGAAACAGCGTCCGGCCTGACAAAACGGCGTCCGGCCTGACAAAACGGCGTCCGGCCTGACAAAACGGCGTCCGGCCTGACA
>CAYRFV010000189.1:0-2908 GCA_964423545.1 uncultured Anaerolineales bacterium
TGCCCGTGCCGATCTCCAGGATGCGGTCACCGGGCTTCACCTTCCGCGCCTCGGTCATCAGCGCGACGATATAGGGCTGGGAGATCGTCTGCCCGTAGCCGATGGGGAGCGGGTGATCCTCGTACGCTGCAGCCTGGTACATCTCGGGCACGAACCGGTGGCGCGGCACGCGCCGCATGGCGTCCAGCACAGCCGCATCGGCCACCCCGCGCGCCGCAATCTGCTCGCGCACCATCGCTGCGCGGGCTTCCGCGGTTGGGTCAGGCGCGGTGTCACTGCGAGCCGCGAGAGCAGTTGCAGAGACCGCCGGATCGCGCGATAATGCGCCCTCAGGCGCCGGCGCGGGCTCCGTGAGCTGCAACCGCGAAGTCATGCAGCCGGCCAGCAGCGCCGCCGTGAGCAGGCTGCCACAGACCAGGCGCAATAGACGGAAACGCTCACACACGGGCACCTCCTTCCGGCGCAGCACGGAAGCACCTGCCCATATGGTAATCCTGACCCGAGGTGGTTGTCAACAACCCATGAAGCTCTCACAGCTCTTTATGGCGCCGGAGGCGCGCCGGCTTCGCGCGGGGTGGCGACTGGCCCTCCAGTTCCTCTTGATGATGGCGCTGAGCCTCGCCTTCGTGCCGTTCGTGATCGTTGCAGCCACCGTGCTGCCGGGGCTCACCCTGACCGCCGCCGGCGATGCGCCCTGGCAGGACGCGGGCGGCGCGATGTTGGCAGGCATGGCCATCAGCTTCCTGGCGATCACCGTCTCGATCTACCTGGCGCGGCGGCTCTTCGACCGGCGCTCCTTTCGCAGCCTGGGGCTGGCGCGCGAAGGCGCCGTGAGCGGGCTGCTCTTCGGCTTCGTGCTGGCCGGAGTGATGATCGGTTTCATCTACGCCGTGGAGTCGCTGTTGGGCTGGGTGCGTTTCGAAGGCATGGCCTGGCAGACCGACAATGCACCCGCGGTGTTGGGCAACACGCTGCTCTGGCTGGCGGTCTTCGCGATCGTAGGCTGGCAGGAGGAGCTGCTGTGCCGCGGCTACTGGCTGACCAACCTCATCGACGGGCTGCAGGGATCGGTCGCCGGGCGGCTGGCGGTTCCGTTGGCTGCCCTGTTCTCATCGCTGGGGTTCGCGCTGCTGCACGTGAATAACCCGAACGTATCGGGGCCCGCCATCGCCGGGCTGCTGTTAGCGGGCCTCTGGTTTGCGTTCGCCGCGCGAGTCGCAAAGCAGCTCTGGACGCCGATCGGCGCGCACATCGGCTGGAACTTCTTCGAGGCGACCGTCTTCGGATTCCCCGTGAGCGGCATGGCGCCCTTCGGAGTGATCCGGCAGACGACGGCCGGGCCGATCGTCTGGACCGGCGGCGCGTTTGGTCCGGAGGCTGGGCTGATCCTCCTGCCGGCGCTGGCGTTGGGCGCGCTGGCGCTCTGGGGGGCCTATGGGAGAGAACGGGGCGCGGGCTGAAGGCTCCGGGCCGGAAGCCAGAGCGCGCCCTTTCCGGCTCTTACCGGCAGCTTGCGCGCGGCGACCTCACAGGCTCTCGACGACCTTTTGCAGCTTCGCACGCACCTGCATCCCGATCTCGGCCAGGCCCGGGTTATCCACCGCGGCCATCGAAGCGACGGGGTCGATCGCGGCCACCTCGGTCGTGCCCGGCGCCAGCTCCTGCACGATCACGTTGCACGGCAGCATGGTGCCGATCTTGTCCTCGACCAGCAGGGCGCGGTGTGCGAACGGCGGGTTGCACGCGCCCAGGATGCGATAGTTGCGGAAATCAACATCCAGCTTCTTCTTCATCGTGGCCTTGACGTCGATCTCGGTCAAGACCCCGAAGCCTTCCTGCTTGAGCGCTTCGATCACGCGAGCAATGGCCTCGTCGAACGGCAGATGGATCGTCTTGCTGAAGTAATAGCTCACGACGGCGTCTCCTGACCATGATAAACAGGCTCCGGTATGGTCATGCGACCGGCCGGAACAAGCGTCTTTCCATAGGCTCAGATGCCCGCAGCGGCCATGCGTTACATGCTCGGAGGCGCGGGGCGCTGCCTGGCTTTGGGCCGGGCGGGCGATCGGCTCCGGCGATGATAGGGCTTCGCCACAGACGCAGACGATGCTCCACGCGCGGCAGAGCTCCGCTTGGGCGCCCAGTGCTTTCGGGCAGGAGAAACAACACGACAGTTGGACAAGGCGCCCCTTCCGCAAGCGCACGGCGTTCGTTCAAAGACGAGGAGCTCGCGTGCGACTCCCTCGTTTGTGTGCGCTGCGCAGTTCATGCTATACTCATGACACAACGCGTCAGGGAGCCCGATCTGACTCCGCATCGTTCTTGGACGAGGAGATACGCGCATGAAATTCATCGTCTGTGTCAAGCTGACCCCCGACACCGAGCAACTGGCCGAGGTTCAGCCGGAGGATGTTGCTGCCGGCGACTTCGGGGTGACCCTGGTGCTGAACCCGTGGGATGAGTTCGCCGTGGAGGAAGCCCTACAGCTTCAAGAACGCTTCGACGGGGAAGCGGTTGTCATGACCCTGGGCGGCGCAGCGTCGGTCGAGGCGCTCAAGCGCGCGGTCGCAATGGGCATCGAGGAGGCCATCCTGCTGTCCGATCCGGCCTTCGAGGGCAGCGACGCCTGGGGAGCAGCGCACGTGCTGGCGCAGGCAATCAGGAAAGTCGGGGACGCTACCCTGATTCTGACCGGCAGACAGTCGGTGGACGGCAACAGCGGGCTGTTGGCGCCCGGTCTGGCAGCCACACTCGGCGTGCCGTTCGTGTCGCAGGTTGCCAGGATCCTCGATGTCACAGCGGAGAGCGCCACCGTCCTGCGTTCGCTCGATGAGGGGATGCAAACAGTGCGGGTGAAGCTTCCGGCGGTTGTGTCGGTCAGCAAGGAGATCAACGAGCCGCGCTATCC
>CAYRFV010000189.1:2918-11247 GCA_964423545.1 uncultured Anaerolineales bacterium
CGCCTGCAGTATCCCGCGGTTCGCGCCCAAGATCTGCCCGGCCTGAATCTGAAACTGGTGGGCGGTGCGGCAGCATTGACGGCCTGGACCGATCTGCGCAAGCCGCCCGCGCGCACCGGGACCTGCGAGTTCATCCAGGGCGCCACCGTGCGCGAGCAGGCGAACCTCCTGGCCGACAAGTTGATCGGAGAGAAGGTGATCTGAGCAGAGGCAATTGGGGCCGATCATCCGCGCTCCGCCAACTGTCGTCAGAGAAAGGACCTCCACCATGACGATCCTGGTTTACATCGCACAACATCAGGGCCAGGGCAAGCCCATCACATGGGAGATTATGGGCAAGGCGCGCGATCTGGGGGACAGGCTCGGCACACCTGTGGTCGGATTCGTTGGGGGATGGCAGGTGCGGGCCGTAGCACAAGACGCCATCGCCTACGGCGCCGATCGCGTGCTTGTGGTCGATGATCCGGCGTTCGAGCCGTTTCGCGCGTACGCCGCTGCGCAGGCGTTCAAGGCCGCTATCGCGGCGGCCAGGCCGCGCATCATCCTGGCGCCTTCTGTGGCGGGCGTGCGGGACGCGGCCGCGCTGGCCGCTTGCCAGTTGCACATCGGTCTTGCAGCAGACTGCCAGGCGCTCGACCTGGACGCCGACGGCAACCTGCTGGCTGTACGACCGGTGTTCTCGGGCAACATATTGACCACGGTGGTCTTCAAGGCCCGACCGCAGATGGCGACTGTGCGGGGGCGGAGCTTCCCGCTGCCGACCAAGAACGAGACGCGCACAGGCGAGGTAGCCCCCTTGGCCGTAGCGTTGGACGAGTTGGCTGCCCAGGAGGAAGTGCTGGGCTTCGAAGCGCCCGAGGTGGGGGAGCTGGGCGTAGAGAATGCCGGGATCATCGTCTCCGGGGGCCGCGGGGTCAAGGGGCCGGAGGGCTTCGCGCCGATCCGCGACCTGGCGAAGACCCTCGGAGGCGCAGTGGGCGCGTCGCGTGCCGCCGTCGATGCCGGCTGGATCTCCTATCCCCACCAGGTCGGCCAGACAGGCAAGACCGTGCGGCCCGAGCTGTATATTGCGTGCGGCATCTCGGGCGCCATTCAGCACTTGGCCGGCATGAGCAACGCCAAGGTGATCGTGGCCATCAACAAGGACAAGGATGCGCCGATCTTCGGCATTGCTCGCTACGGCATCGTCGGCGATCTGTTCGAGGTCCTGCCCGCGTTGACGGAAGCGTTCAAGACAAAACTGGGGCGCTGAGACGCACAGCCACTCGGAAATCGATGCGGACCGCACCTCAACGCAGCGCGTGTTTTCCGAGTTGCATTGCGTTGACAACCGATGCGCCCTACGGTATAATGGCCTGTACGATGCGCTACCGGTATCGAATGCGCAGACGCTGCTTGCCAGCGCTGCGCTTACCAGTGTCAGGCCTTGAACCAGGCAACGCCCCCTGCATGGCGGCGTCGCCCGGTCGAGTCTCTGCTCAGAGCTCGGAATGATCATGAGCTGAGACGATCTTTCTTTTGCGGTCGAAGGCCCGGCTGACACGCCAGAAAGGTTACGGTGCGACAGCCGGGTTCTTTTTTTGCGCCCTGGGGAGTGTCCCAGGAGTCATCTTATCGTCTGGAGGTTCCTTTCCCATGACTACCAATTTGCCGCCGACCAAGCCCCCGGCTGAGGTCCACCCGATGCAGGCCCTGCTCGACCAGGGTGGATATGACATGCCGCAGCGTGGGGATATCCGCGAAGGCACGATTCTCTCGATCAACCCGCAGGAGATCGTCATCGATCTGGGCTTGAAACGAGAGGCGATCGTCCCGGCCAACGACTTGACCCGGATCGACAAGGCCACCCTCGCGGAAATCCAAGAAGGCACAACCTGGCCCGTTTACATCCTGCAGCCATCGGACCGGGAAGGGAACCTCATCGTTTCGCTCTCGCGCGCGCTACAGGAGAAGGATTGGCTGGTAGCGCAGCAGATGATGGATAACAACGAGATGTTCGAAGCGCAAGTCAGCAGCTACAATGCCGGCGGGCTCGAGGTTATCTTCGGCAAGCTGCGCGGCTTTGTGCCGGCTTCGCACCTCTCGACGCTCCCGCGCGTGTCGACCCCAGAGGAGCGCAAGGCGCAACTTGCTGCGTATGTCGGGCAAAAGATCCCGGTCAAGGTGGTGGAAGTCGATCGACGCAAGCGCCGGCTGATCATGTCGGAGCGGGCCGTCCACCGCCGCTGGCAGCGCGAGCATCGCAAGCAGCTGCTCGATGAGATCGAGCCGGGCGACGTGCGCACTGGCATCGTGCGCAGCCTCTCGAATTTCGGCGTCTTCGTCGACATCGGTGGGGCTGATGGTCTGATCCACATCTCGGAGCTGGCCTGGTTCCCTGTGGCGCACCCCAGCGATGTGGTCAAAGTGGGCCAGCAGGTCGAGGTCAAGGTGTTACGGATCGACAAGGCGCGCGAGCGCATCGGCCTGAGCCTGAAGCGCGTGCAGCCCGATCCGTGGAGCACCGCGCCGGATGACTACAAGCCGGGAGAGCTGGTCGAAGCGGTGGTGACGCGGGTCAGCGATTTCGGCGCGTTCACTCGGCTGCGCACCGGCGTCGAAGGACTGCTGCACGTCTCCGAGATGGCCGACATCCGCCCAGATCATCCTCAGAGCCTCGTTGCGCCCGGCGACCTGCTCCTGCTGCGCGTCCTGCGCGTCGAGCCGGAGCGCCGCCGCATCGGTCTCAGCCTGCGCCAGGTGTCGGAGAGCGAATGGGCTGACTGGGCGGCCCGCTATCGCGAAAAGCACGCGGCGCAGGTTGCTGAAGAAGCAGCCATGGTCGAAGCGGACGAGGGCGCGGGCATTGCAGACGAGGGTGCTACAGAGGCCGCAGACTTCGCCGGTGAGGACGAGGTGCAGACCCCGGGTGAGGCCGCCGCTGCGATCGTGGCCGCAGACGTCGCACTGGTGGAGACCCCGGAGGGGATCGTGGCCGAAGACGAGGTCGTTGTCGCATCCGACAACGGCGCCGTGGTCGACGATCAGATCATCGTCGAGACACCGGATGGCGAGGTGGTTGCATAGGTTGCCGCAGCCATTGGGCCGCTTGCCCTGAGAGCGCCGGAGAGCGGCGCCGAATCCCCGGTTCGAAGTAGCGATCCGGTGAGCGCCAGAAGCGCGGTGGCTTCTGGCGCTCCAAGACACCCATGAAACAATCCAACGCAAGATGACAGCCCAAGACGACAGCATTCCCGAAGCACGCGCTCGCCTGTTGGCCGAGCGCGCTGAGGTGCTCCAGGAAGTAGAGGGCCTGCGCGCTCGCCTGGAGACCAAGGGCGACTACAGCCTGGGGGCCGGTGATCCCATGATCTACCAGTGGGAGCTCAACCTGGCCCTGCTTGAGCGCGCCCAGCAGCATCTCGCGGAGATTGAGACCGCATTGGAACAACTCGACATGGGCATCTATGGCCGCTGTGAGCGCTGCGGCAAGCCCATCGAACCGGAGCGATTGGCTGTCCTGAGCCACACGACCGTCTGCAGCCAGTGCGCTCAGCGCCGGCGCTGAGCCGACCGCCCTGCAGCCGTCGAGCGCCCGGCCCATGCCGGGCGTTTGTGCATGTAGCCGCGTCAGCGACGCGCCTGCCTGCGCGCGTGGCCATGCGGGCAGGCGCACCGCATCCGAAAGTGAACGATGTTTCGCAGCCGCAAGACGACGGTCTTGCTATGCTGCACTGTCTTTGGTCTTTCGTTGCGAGCAGCTTCCCATGTCGCCAACGAGCGCTTCCTCCCATACCTTGATCCTGACGCACGAGCACGCCGACTTCGATGCGTTGGCGAGCTTGTTGGCAGCCGCCAGACTCTATCCCCAGGCGACTCCGGTCTTGCCGCGCCAGCTTAACCGCAATCTCGAGGCCTTCCTGGCAGTGTACCGGGATGTCCTGCCTTTCGTGCGCCTGGAAGACCTGCCCCGGCGTCGCGTTGAACAGGTTGTACTGGTGGATGCGCAGACGGTGCAGCCGGTGCGCGGGATGGGCGCACAGGCCACCGGGCTCATCATCGATCATCACCCCCTGATGCGCGAGCTGCTGCCCGGCTGGAGCTTCTCCGGCGAAGAAGTGGGCGCCACGACGACGCTGCTGGTTGAGCAGTTGGCCGAGAGAAGCATCTCGCTCAATGCGACCGAGGCCACGCTGTTACTGCTCGGCATCTATGAGGACACGGGGGGGCTCAGCTACGAGACAACAACCCCGCGCGATATGCGAGCAGCGGCCTGGCTGATGGAACACGGGGCGAATCTGCTGCTCGTCCGCCGCTTCTTGCACCACCCGCTCACCGACGAGCAGCGCGCGCTCTATCAACAGCTTGCCGACAGCAGCCAACCCTACCAGTTCAGTAGCCACGCGATTATCATCGCGACAGCGGTGGTCGATGAAACCGTCGAGGAGATCTCGACCCTGGCGCACAAGCTGCATGATCTCTATGAGCCGGACGCGATCTTCATGCTCGTGCAGATGGGCGACCACATCCAACTCGTCGCGCGCAGCATCAGCGATGCGGTCGACGTGGGCAAGATAGCGTCCGCGCTGCATGGGGGCGGCCACAGCCGCGCCGCCGCAGCGCTGATCCGCGACAGCTCCCTCGCCAGCGTGCTCGAAACCCTGGTCTACATGCTGCAAAGCCAGGTGCAGCCGACGGTGACCGTGGGGCAGATCATGTCTTACGGCGCGCCGCAGGTGCTCGCGCCAGATGAGACCATCGGTGACGCGGCGGAGCGCATGCGCCGCTACGGCTTCGAGGGCTTCCCCGTGGTGGATGGCGGACGGGTCGTCGGCATGCTGACCCGGCGCGAGATCGACCGGGCCATGCACCATGGGTTGCAGCGGCACCCGGTCAGCCGCTACATGCGCCGTGGCGAGGTGTACGTGACGCCGGAGGAGTCCGTCGAAACGCTGCGCCAGGTGATGACCGAGCAGGATTGGGGCCAGGTTCCGGTGCTCGATCCGCACACCGGCACGCTGCTGGGCATCGTCACGCGCACCGATCTGCTGAAGCAATGGGCCGGCGCCGGATCGATGCGCGCCGAGACGCTGGACCAACGCATGGCCGCGACCCTGCCGCACGCGCTGCTCGACCTGATCCGGCAGGCCGGCGCGCTGGCGGGCGAGCTGAGCTTCCCGCTCTATGCGGTCGGCGGCTTCGTGCGCGATCTGCTGCTGGGTCACCCCAACCTGGATGTCGATCTGGTCGTCGAAGGAGACGCCATCAGGCTGGCGCAGGAGCTATCGCGACGGCTCGGGGGCCATGTGCGCAGCCATCGTCGCTTCGGCACAGCCAAATGGATCCTGCCGGATGAGCTGCGCGCTCCCGTCAACGGTGCACTGCCCGAATCACTCGATTTCGCCACGGCCCGCACCGAATTCTACGAG
This sequence comes from uncultured Anaerolineales bacterium, assembly GCA_964423545.1. Lineage (GTDB taxonomy): Bacteria > Chloroflexota > Anaerolineae > CG2-30-64-16 > CG2-30-64-16 > JALOOE01. The sequence goes on from CAYRFV010000189.1 coordinate 8,327, forward strand.
CACCCCACCGCTCTGCCGACGGTCGAACGCAGCAGCATCAAGCAGGACCTCCATCGTCGCGACTTCACCATCAATACTTTGGCCATCCGGCTGACCCCGGACCGCTGGGGTGAGTTGCTGGATTTCTACGGCGGACGCAAAGATCTGGACGATGGCCTGATTCGCGTCCTCCACAGCCTGAGCTTCGTAGAGGACCCCACGCGCATCCTACGGGCAGCGCGCTTCGCGCAGCGTTTCGGTTTCCAGATCGAGCCGCGCACCGCAGAACTGATCGGCAACGCGCTTGATCTGCTGGATCGCGTCAGCGCAGAACGGGTGCGGCATGAACTCGAGCTGCTGCTAGGCGAGACGGAACCTGAACGCGCCTTCTGCCGGCTGGCCGAGATGGGCGTCCTGTCGGTGCTCCACCCGGACTTGCACTGCAATGACTGGTTTCCGGCCAAAGCGGTCGAGTTGCGCAGACAGTTGCAACACGTGCGGAATGCCGTCAGCCACGCGCCGCCCCCGATGGCCCTCGCGCCCGATGCTGCGCCGCGTCTCTACCTGGCGCTGCTCACCTATGACATGTCGATCGAGAGCGTGCAGGCCTTCATTGGCAAGTATCGCCTGCGCAAGTCCTATCGCGACCTGCTCAGCGAGGTCGCGCGGCTGCGCAGACAACTGCCTCGCCTCAGCCAGAATGGCCTGAAGCCGAGCGAGGTCGTTGGCATCCTGGATGAGACGAGCGATGAGGCGCGGCTGCTGCTGCGCGTCGCCACCGACTCCTGGTCGGTGCGGCAGCGTCTCGACCAGTACCAGCGCCGCCTCCGCCACGTGCGCTCAATCCTCACCGGCGATGACTTGCGCCGGATGGGCTTGCCGCCCGGACGCCTCTACAGCCAGATCCTCACCCGCCTGCGCGCCGCCCATCTCGATGGCGACATCTCGTCTCGCGAGGATGAGGAGCGGTTGGTGCGTGAGACGCTTGCTGCACAACGGCGCACCGCAGCCGAGTGATGTGTGACACGTTCCGAGCAGCCGCCAGGCTTATCACTCGGAACCTGTCGCATCGAAGCTCGTTCGTTCCCTCTCGACCCCGTATCTTGCCCGCGCGTTTCCCGTTGATCTGATTAGCATGGCCATGCAAGCGCCGATCACTGATGAGCAGGTGACCACACTGGTATCCCGGTGTCAGCAGGGTGAGGCGAGCGCCACAGAGGCGCTCTACGATCTGTACGCCGACCGCCTCTACCGGTATCTGCGGGCGCGCGTGCGAGACGCCGATGCGGCAGCCGATCTCACGACCGAGGTCTTTGTGCGCATGATCCAGCACATCGGGAGCTTCCGACTCAATCGTGCACGTCCGGCATCCTCCTTCAGTGCATGGCTCTATCGCATCGCAGCCAATCTGGCAGCGGATCAGCATCGCGGCAGCCGGCGCTACGAGCCCATCACCCTCGATGAAGGGTTGGTAGGGCCCGCACGCAATCCCGGCCCCGATGCCATCGCGGAGCAACGAGACGTCACGGCACGGCTTACCGAGGCGATCAACGCGCTCAGCGAGGAACAACGTCTGGTCATCATCGCAAAGTTTGCCGAAGGAATGAGCAACGCGGAAGTGGCCTCCTTTCTGGGAAAGACCGAAGGGGCGGTCAAAGCGCTCCAGCATCGAGCCTTGGGCGCATTGGGACGGCTGTTGGGTGCTGCGGAACGATGAACATGGAAATGACGACCATACTGGATGATTGCCTGGCGCGGCTCCAGGCCGGGGCATCGATTGCCGACTGCCTGGCTCAGCATCCGGAGGCGGCGACCGAGCTGGCGCCCATGCTGGCCGCGGCCAGCCAACTGAGTCGCCTGGCTGTGCCCACCCTATCGGATGCCCAGCGCCTGCGAGGCAAGGTGGCGCTGCGCGAGGCGCACAGCGCCCGCCCCGCCCCGCGGACGCTGGCATCATGGCTGGGCGGCGCTCGTCCACTCAGAGGCTGGGCTATGGCAGTCGCTGCGGCCTGCGTGCTCTTCGCCAGCGTTGCGGCCGGAGCCGTGGCAGCCAGCCAACCCGGCGATCTCACATACTCGGTGCGTGTTACGGTCGAACGTGCTCCGGCGCTGCTGTCACGCGATCCGGCGCAACGCGCCGCCGCCGAGCTGGCTGCAGCTGATCGGCGGTTAGCGGACCTGCATCGCGCTTCCGCACGCCCACAGCCCGCTGTCGATGTGGCACTGGAGGCGCTGATAGCCGGCGACGAGGCGGTAGCGGATGAGACCCCGCGTCTATCTGAACCGGCCCGACTCAGAGCCGCAGAACGCGTCGAAGGCCATGCCGTTGTCTTGGCTCGACTTGCCGTGACGGCGCCGGAGGCGCGTGCCGCTGAAGCACTTGCCGCCGCAGCGACCAGAGCCAGCGCCATCGCAGCCCACGTGCGCGCCGGACCGCCGAACACGCCACCCGGCGGCGGGCCCCCGACCGCTCCGCCCGGCGGCGGGCTGCCGGGCGCCACGCCATCGACCGCGCGTCCGGCCGAGACACCGACGCCGACCAGATCGCCGCTTGCAACGTCGACTGCGACGGCCGGCGCTCCCGAGGCGACCCCCACCGATCCTGCCACCCCCACGCATGACGCGACACGTCCCGGCAGCACATCGACGCGCACGCCCGATCGACGCCCAACGGATGGTACGTTCGGGCCGCCCACCGGCCAGGCGCCGCGAGCAACCCGAGCAACCGAGACACCGGCCAGGCGTGCCACAGGGATTGCCGCCACTCTGACCGCCTTGCCGTCTCGCTCCGTCCAGCCAGCCACCGCAACGCGAAGCATCGAGCAGACGCTCACACCGGGACGGCCCACCGGCACGCCGCCTCCGGCCATCGAAACGCGACGGGCAGAGCACACGGTCATGCCCGAACGCCGCACCCCCGCTGCGCCGAATACGCCACTGCC
>CAYRFV010000190.1:0-11121 GCA_964423545.1 uncultured Anaerolineales bacterium
TCACTGACCCACATACCTGCATGGCACATTTCGACGTGCCGTCAATCGCTTAACTTGATACATATGGGGCGGGGTCTCCCCGCCCCCACCCTTCACCACCGCGAAGCGAGTGGTCTGCCGCGCCCGCGCCGCCTCGACCCGCGCCCGGATGGCCGCCGACGGCTCGCCGCGGCGCTCGTTGTCGACGCAATCGACGAAAAACTCCGAACTGGGACGCGGAGCTCTTTCCACACGGATATCAGCGCGACCCAACAGCGGGCCGGAGAGCCGCCTGCGCGGCTGTGCGCAGTGTCGCACGGGTTCGGCGCGCCGGCCGGCATCGTCGGCGGGACAGGCTAGGTCAGCTGCCCCAATGCCCGTTCGAGCAAATCACTGACATCAAGCGCCACGGCCCATTGGCGCATGTAGGCCAGATCCAACCGGTCTCCTTGGACCGCCAGCACCCCCAGGATATCGCGCCACTGCCGGTCCGATATTTCGCCTCCCAAGCGATACCACGCCAGTTTGCTCAGAACGGTGTCTTCCGGAGTTGCCACATATATCGTCCGCCCCGAATCGGGGTCTGCGATCCAGGCCTGGCGCCGGCCCAATTGCTGCCGATCAAAGGGCCGATTCTTGGAAATGAAGATATCGACCTTGAACATGGTCGCCAGGTGAATGACATTGAAGCTGCTGCGGGTGCGGATGGCGTGGCGGATGGTGTCGATATCGAGATAGAACCCTGTCAGAAGATCGGCAAAGGGCTGCGCTTGTCGGAGACTCAGGTCCGCAACGATGTCGGTGTCCAAGGTGGTGCGCACCACACCGTGGATCGTGCTGGCCAGCGAGCCGCCGATGACGTAGGCTGCGTCCACCCGCTCCAGAGCATCGATCACCTGCAGAGTCACAGCGATCGGTTCAGGCAGCATGGGGTCCCTCCGGCGGTCGCGGGCCGTAAGCACGGGCTGCCAGCTCCGGCCCCAACAAGAGGTCCGCCAGGTAACGCTGCAACTGCGCCTCAGTGGCGCCAGGATGGCGTGCCCGCAAGCCCTGGAGCGCCAACTGGCGAGCAGTGGCGTTCATTTGCCCCAGCATCGCCAGCTTGCGCGCCGCTGAAGCATGGCGCAGCAGTTCAACGAGAACCTGCTCGGCTTCGCAATCTGTGTCAGGGAACAATTTCGTCATGGCGACTTCATCTCATCCGTTCTCGCCGATGAGAAGTGAGCGACCTACCACACGGCTATGATGGCGCGTCCTACTCCATCTGCCGCGGCCGATACTGGATCGCGGCCGATCGTGGATCGGCTTGGCGATATGCGCCGGCTGAATGCGCTCGCTGCCCGCCAGGTCCGCGATCGTCCGCGTCAGCTTGAGCACGCGGTGATACGCCCGCGCGCTCAGGTTCATCGCCCGGCCGCAGCCGCTGCATGGCCGCGCCGAGGAGTTGCCGGCCGGTCTCGTACACCGGGCAGTGGTCGCGCACCTGGGTCGGGCCCATGTCGGCGTTGGTGGTCAGGCCCGGATTATTGTCTACCGCTGGCTGGCTAACCAGACACGGACCAGCGCCGCAAAACGCGAGAGGTCATCCAGATTCGTCAGGTTATCATACACTTCATCCCAATCCACAGCCAGATACTCGTGAATCAGGATGTTGCGAAACCCGGCGATGGGGGCAAGCTGCTCGGCAAAGTCGGGGGCAGGACCCCCAACTCTCCCATGCGCAAGATCGCTTCGTGGTAGTCACGCGGCTTCTGGGCGCCTTCGAGCGCAATGATGCGGTGACAGATGTCAATGCAGCATTGCGCAGCAACCTCAAGACTGCGCTCGACAATATCCCGCAAGTAGGGATCGTTGCTGAAATCAGTTTGTGGTCTGTCGCCCAGGGGCGCCAGGCGTGCCAAGCGTTCGCTGAGTTCGTCCAAGCGCCTCTCGATACCGCTGAACTCGACGTGCATTGCCCTCTCCTCCCAGGATGTCCTGACGTTGCGCCCGCAAGAACGGCAGATAATCCCCGTAGCGGCTCATGATATCTGCCTCATACTCAACTCGTTCTGCGCGATCACGCTGGTACAGGATCTTGCCCTGCGCAATGACGGCGTATGCCAACTCGATCGGCGCCTGGTTGAGGATGATCAAATCAACGGAATTCCCGCTCAAGGCCGCGGAAAAGAGGTGCGCCAATTGCGCGCGGATACGCGCTACCGGCGCGTCGCGTGCAAGCAGCACGCCCAGGTCAACATCACTGAGCGGCCCGATCTCTCCGCCGACTTGCGATCCGAAGAGGTATACCAGCCGCACCTGAGCTTGCGCGTTGACGAGAGCTTCGGTACGTCGTTGGAGACTTTGGATGTCAATTCCGGACATCAGCAAACCTCACCAGTTAGGAACGGAAACGCTGAATCCATTGTGCCACATACCGCACTGACACAAGCTGCTCAAACAGCCAGTTTTCTAGCTCGGCTGCCCACTCACTCCATCCGCCGCGGCCGATACTGGATCGCCTCCGCGATATGCGCTGGCTGAATGCGCTCGCTGCCCGCCAGGTCGGCGATGGTGCGGGCGAGCTTGAGGATGCGATGGTACGCGCGGGCGCTGAGGTTCATCTGACGCATGGCCGTGCCGAGCAGCTGGTGTGCGGTGTCGTCGACCTGGCAGTGGTCGCGCACCTGGGTGGGCCCCATGTCGGCGTTGCAGGTCAACGGTAGGGGCGGGGTCTCCCCGCCCCCACCCTTCACCACGGCGAAGCGAGTGGTCTGCCGCGCCCGCGCCGCCTCGACCCGCGCCCGGATGGCCGCCGACGGCTCGCCGCGGCGCTCGTCGCTGAGCTTCTGGAACGGCACGCGCGGCGCCTCGACGTGGATGTCGATGCGATCGAGCAGCGGGCCGGAGAGGCGCTTCTGGTAGCGGCTGACCAGCGTCGAGCTGCACGTGCAAGGGTGCTCGGGATCGCCGAAGAAACCGCACGGACACGGGTTCATGGCCCCGATCAACATGAAGTTGGCCGGAAAGGTCAGGCTGCCCTGGGCGCGGCTGATGGTGACGACCTTGTCCTCCAGCGGCTGGCGCAGCACCTCCAGGGTGTGCTGGCCGAACTCGGGCAGCTCGTCGAGGAAGAGCACCCCGTGGTGCGCCAGGCTGATCTCGCCCGGCCGCGGCCAGTGGCCGCCGCCCACCAGTCCGGCGTGCGAGATAGTATGATGCGGTGCGCGGAAAGGGCGCTGGCGGATCAGCGGCGTCTCGGCGGGCAGCATGTCGGCCACCGAGTAGATGCGGGTCACATCCAGCGCTTCAGCGAGGGTCAGCGCGGGCAGGATCGAAGGCATCGAGCGCGCCAGCAGCGTCTTGCCTGCGCCCGGTGCGCCGCTCATCAGCACGTTGTGTCCGCCCGCGGCCGCCACCTCCAGCGCCCGCTTGACGTGCTCCTGGCCCTTGATGTCCTGGAAATCTGCGGCGTAGGCGGTGGCGGCCTCGTCCGACAGGTCAAGGGTGGTCCGATACGGCTCGATGGGATGGTAGTCGCGATAGTGCGCGGCCAGCCGGCCCAGGGTGTCGACCGGGTAGACGGTGATCCCCTCGATCAGCGCGGCCTCCGGCGCATCGGCCTGGGGCACGAAGACCGCCTGATAGCCCAACGTTGCGGCGAGGTGCGCCATCGGCAGGATGCCGTTGACGTGGCGCACCGAGCCGTCGAGCGACAGCTCGCCCAGGAAGAGTGCGCCGTCCAGGTCGGCCGGGATCTGCTCGGCCAGGATCAGCAAGGCCACGGCGATCGGCAGGTCGTAGGCAGGGCCTTCCTTGCGCAGGTCCGCGGGCGCCAGGTTGACGGTCAGCCGGCCGCGCGGATATTGCAGCCCGGAGTTGACGATGGCCGCGCGCACCCGCTCGGTCGATTCCTTGACGGCCGCGTCGGGCAGGCCCACAAGCGTCACCTGCGGAAGGGCCCGCGGGTTCAGGTCAGCCTCGACCTCCACGATCGCGCCTTCCAGGCCGATCAACGCGCAACTCGAAACCTTGGCAAGCATGGGCAATCTCCCGCGGCGAAGGTCCAAGTGTCAGGAAAGCAGTCAGCAGTAGTCTAGCATAGGCGACGGCGAGGGGCAAACGGACTCTGTGAAGCAGGCTGTCGCCCTCAAGCCCGGTAATCTGCGAAGCTGGCGCCACGCGGACGCGGACAGAAGTCGCGGGTCCCGCTTGCCGCCTCGCACTGCGGTCTGACAGACCCTGCGTGCCAGGCTACCCTGCCGCGGATTGTTGCACCTGGGTTCGCTCACCCCACCGCTGCTATCGGAGCGCTGTGTCCCGCCGGCCACACCGCCACCTGGGTCCTCATGGGCCGGGCCGCCACCTGGCAGCAGCCCACGGCCCTGAGCCTGTTGGCCGGATTCTGCTTCGGCATGTGCACCGATAGAATCGTGATCATGACAGGGCTGCGCTCTGGAACGTCGAGTCAGGGACGGCGCTTCGGCGTGCTGACCTCCGTTTCGTCAATCAGTCTGCTGATCACCGGCCTGTGCTGGGAGGCGATTGCGGACCGCTGGGGTATCCCGACGCTGCTGGGAAGCGCGCAGTCGCTACGCGTTGGCTGTCATCATCTGCGTGAGAAGGCGAGTCCGGCGACGTCGCTGATGGACCGGACAGCCGGCTCTTGTGCAGCCTGCCGCGGCGCCGGTCGACCAGGCGCTTCACCTCGGCCCGGTGCTGGTCGAGGTATTCCTCCACGAGCGCCCTGCAGGCCGATGGGCTGGGGTTGGCGCCTGCAGCCGGATCTCGTCTACGAAGGTCAGGCCAGGAAGGTGCGCCCCAGCCCCTTCGACCGTGACCGCGCAGCGGCTGTCGCGCAGCTTCTCGATCGCGGGCCTGCCGAGCCAAAGCTGATAGGAGTTGCCATAGGGGGAAATGGCAGTCCGCCGAATTTGCCACGCCGTCAGCCGGCCGGTCCCCAGATCAACCGGTTGTCGACGACGCGGACGGCGGCTGCGCCGGCTCGTTGCAGCGAGCTGAGGCAGGCCAGGATGGTGGTCTGAGTGAGACAATAGGTGACGGGGTGCGTGATCGCCAGGCCCAGCCGGTCGGCGGTGCGTTTGAGGATCTGCGCCGGGTCGCCGGAGGTCTCCAGCGCCGACTGCACTGCGGCGCGAATCTCGACCAGCCGTGCAGCGTTCTCGGCGGCCCACCGTGCAATGGAGGGGACGGCTGCGCCGTGACCGGGTGCAAACGCCGCATACTGGCCGTCGAGTCCGGCCAGCATCGCCAGCGAGGCAAGCGTCTGGTCGACTTCGACGTAGAATGGAATGACGTGTTTGGCGGCGACTTCCGGCGCGAAGACGGCATCGGCGACGAAACAGACGTCACCGCCCGCGATCATCATCTGGTTGGGCGCATGTCCCGGTGCGGGGATCACCTTGAGCGGCACACCTTCAATGATCGTCTCGCCCGACTCCAACAGGCGATCCACCGGGCAGGGCTCGGCGAGGATGAATTTGCCGCGCAGCTCGGCCATGGGCGCCGCGCCGGAGTGCAGATAGATCGGCTCAAGGAGCGGGTTCGCGATGACCGCCGCTTCCAGAGCGGGCGCGTAGACCGGGACACCCAGACGGCCGCGCAGCGTTGCGGCGCCGCCGAAATGATCGGCATGCGCGTGGGTGACGACCACGGCGGCCAGTGCGACCCGCAGGCCCTCAAGGATGCGGATGATCCGCTTCGCCGTGTCCCGGTCGAGGCCGGTGTCCACCAACACGGCCCGGCCATCATGGAGGACGAGGCCAGCGTTCGAGCCGCCGCGAAGCTGGCAGGCGCTGGGGGTGAGGGAGACGAGTTCCATGCGCTAACGAACGGTGGCTTGCGAAATGCGGATGCAACCTGCCCCATGGCGATTCATCACGGTTATCCGCAAGCGCCGCTTCGACCGATCAGTGTCCACCCAGGTAGGCGCTCTGCACGCGCGGATTTTCCAGCAGCTCCTGTCCGGTCCCCGTCAGCACGATGGAGCCAGTCTCCAGCACGTAGCCGCGATGCGCCACCGAGAGGGCCATCAGGGCGTTCTGCTCGACCAGGAGAATGCTGACGCCCTGGGAGTTGATCTCTTTGATGATCGCAAAAATCTCTTCGACCAGGATCGGCGCCAGCCCCATCGATGGCTCATCGAGCAGCAGCACTTTGGGCTGCGCCATCAGACCGCGGCCGATCGCCAGCATCTGCTGTTCGCCGCCGGAGAGGGTGCCGCCGAGCTGGTTCATGCGCTCTTTCAAGCGCGGGAAGCTCTTGAAGGCCCGCTCCATGTTGCGCTGAATCTCCGCCTTGTCGCTGCGCGTATACGCGCCCATCTCCAGGTTCTCCTGGACGGTCAGCGGCGCGAAGATTTTGCGCCCCTCCGGCACATGGACGATGCCCTGTTTCACGATGTCCTGGGCCGGCATCGAGGTCAGATTCTCGCCGCGCAGCTTGACCGAGCCGGTGCGCGGCCGCAGCAGGCCGGAGATCGTCTTGAGGGTCGTCGACTTGCCGGCGCCGTTCGCGCCGATCAGGCTGACGATCTCACCTTCTTCCACCTCGAAGGCAATGCCTTGCAGGGCGTGGATCGCGCCATAGTAGACGTTGAGGTCTTTGACTTCGAGTAACATGCATGGTCTCCCGACGAAGGACGGGAGGCGGACGACGGAAGACGGAACGCTGCCGTCTTCCGTCGTCTGTCCTCCGTCATAGAGTCACTCCCGCGCGCGCCGCTGCCCCGCGTCCCAGGTACGCCTCGATCACCTGTGGGTTGTTCTGAATCTCTTTGGGCGTGCCACGCGCGATCACCTCGCCGAAGTCCATCACTGTGAGGTTCTGGCAGATGTTCATCACCAGCCGCATCTGGTGCTCGATGAGCAAGATGGTCAGGTGGAACCGCTCGTGGATGAAATGGATGTACTCCATCAGGCGACCGATCTCATTCGGGTTCATGCCTGCGGCCGGCTCATCCAGCAGCAGCAGCTTGGGATCGGCCGCCAGCGCGCGCGCAATCTCCACGCGGCGCTGCTCGCCATAAGGGAGATTCCTGGCCATCTGATCCTGGAGCCGTTCCAGCCCAAAGATCGCCAGGAACTCGCGCGCCCGATCGACCATCTCGCGTTCCTTCCGGTCGAAGCGTCGGCTGCGCAGCAGCCCATCGAACAGGCCGTAGCCGGCGTGCGGGTGATAGGCGATCAGCACGTTGTCCAGCACCGTGAGATTCGGGAAGAGACGAATGTTCTGAAAAGTGCGGCCGATGCCCATCTGGGTGATTTCGAACGGCTCCTGGCCGACTAGCGGCTGGCCGTAGAGATCCACCTCGCCGCTCGTGGGCACGTACAGGCCGGAGATCATGTTGAAGACCGTAGTCTTGCCCGCGCCGTTGGGGCCGATCAGACCGTCCAGCGCGCCGGGCTGCACGGTGAGATCGAAGTTGCTCACCGCGCGCAGTCCGCCGAACACCTTGGTCAGCCGGGTGATCTCCAGCGCAGGAACCACGGCGCCGCCCTGCGGTTGCACATCGGTTGGTTGTGTCATCGTGCGCTCTCCGCTATTCGCCTGCTCGCTGCACTGCCGACTGCACTGCCGGCTGCACTGCCGGCTGCACTGCCGGCTGAAGCTCCCCGCCGGTGAGCCCCGCCGCGGCGCCGCTGCGCGGGGGATAGGTCGGCCGTTTCAGAAAGCCCCACTCGATGTTGCCGAGCAAGCCCTGCGGCCGCACCAGCATCAAGAGCAGCAGCGTGATCGGGTAGAGCACATAGCGCCAGGTGGGCGCCTCGGTGCCCAGTTGGCCCAGGAGCACCCGCAGCAGCCCTTCGAGGAAGAAGAGCCAGCCGAAGGAGGCGGCGATGGTGCCGGTCATGCTGCCGAGGCCGCCGAACACGATAATGATCAACGGGTTGAAGCCGATGATGAAATCGAACGTGCCGGGACTGAGAAAGCCCATGTAGTGGGCATAGACGCCGCCGGCCAGACCGGCCAACAGGCTGCCGATCACGAAGGACAACAGCTTGTAGTGCGCCACATCGACGCCCATCGCCTTGCCGGCCGTCTCGTCCTCGCGCACCGACATGATGGCGCGGCCGGTGCTGGAATAGATCAGATTGCGCATCACGATGATGGCGACCAGCAGGAAGACGAACGCCCACAGCCATGTGGTCCACTTGGGGATGCCGATCATGCCGCGGCCGCCCTTCATCTCCGGGAACGGCAGCAGCGTGTCGGTGTTGACCATCAACGTCTGGACCACGATGCTGAAGCCCAGTGTGGCGATGCCGAAGTAGTCCGAACCGAGGGTCAGCACGGGCAGGCCGAAGAGAAAGCTGATTTCGGCGGCGAACGCGCCGCCGATCAGCACGGCTGCCAGGAAGACGGCTGTTTCGATCGGGGCGCTCATCAGGAACCCCGGTGCGCCGGCGTCGCCGAAGCCGCCCGCCAGCGCGCGGGCGATCGGGTTGCCGACGGCGACGGCGAGGGCCCCGGCCGCAACAGCCCCGATCAGGTAGAGCGTGAATTGCGACAGGATCGGCATGCCCTTGTAGCGCTTGACCAGGCGTCCGACCCCCAGGATCATCAGGCCGCCCAACAGCACGCCCAGGCCCGCCACGAATAGCCCGCTGGCGTCTCGGTTGACCCACCGGTACGTGATGTCCGCGGACGCATACGCGCCGAGGCCGTAGAAGCCCCACTGGCCCAGGCTGAACTGGCCGTTGAAGCCGTAGATCAGGTTGAGGCCCAGCGCAACCATCGCCATGGCGCACGCCTGGAAGAGCAGACCGCGGTCGAAATCGTTGAGGATCTGGATGTCGCCGGGGGTGGTCAGCGCCAGCTGCACGATGCCGAACGCCGCCAGGATCCCCAGGAGCTTGGCCCAGAGCGGCTTGCGTCCCAACGCCCAGAGCACGAAATAGATCCAGGCCAGGACGGCAGCGATCTTGATGACGGAGACCGCAAGGAACTGCAGGTTGAATGTCATCGCGCGCCCCCTACGCCTTTTCCTGCTCAGGCTCGCCGAAGATGCCGCGCGGTCGCACCAGGAGCACCAGGATCAGGATCGTGAACGCAACGGCATCGCGCATCGGCGTGGAGATGTAGCCCATCGTCAGCGCCTCGGCCTGGCCCATGATCAGCGCCCCCACGAACGCGCCAGGGATGCTGCCGATGCCGCCCAGCACCGCGGCCACGAATGCTTTCAGACCGGGCAGGACGCCCATCAGCGTGTTGATGGAGGGATAGGCGATGGCGTAGAGCACGCCGCCCAGCCCTGCGAACGCTGCGCCCAGGGCAAAGGTGAAGGAAATGATGCCGTCCACGTTGATGCCCATCAGCCGGGCCGTCGCCTTGTCCACCGACGACGCGCGCATCGCCTTGCCGATCTTGGTGCGCCGCACCAGGTACTGCAGCACGATCTGCATCATGATCGAAGCCACCATGATGATGATGAAGATGTTCGAGAAGATGAGGCTGCCCTGCGGAGGCGCCTGCCCCGGCTGCAGCTGATAGATGCCGTTGCTGAGGTAGAAGGTTACCACGTCGAAGGGGCGCTGATACGGAATGAAGCGGGGCGAAAAGACAAAGCTCAGGGCGCCGAAATACTCCAGGAAGAACGAAACCCCGATCGCCGTGATCAACGCAGCGATGCGCGGGGCATCGCGCAGCGGCTTGTAGGCCACGCGCTCGATGGTCACCGCCAGCGCCATGCAGACCAGCATCGACAGCAGCATCACCGTGATCGAGCCGATCACGACGGCCAGCCCAGGCGGCAGGCCCCGCATCACGAGCTGCGGCCACAAGTGCAGCTGGAAGCGCGCCACGGCGTAGTAGCTCACGAAACCGCCGACCATGAAAACATCGCCGTGCGCGAAGTTGATCAGCCTGACGATGCCGTAGACCATGGTGTAGCCCAGTGCGATCAGCGCGTAGACGAATCCCAACTGCAAACCGCTGAGCACGACCTGGATGAACAGGATCGGATCCTTCAGGAAGCTGGTCGCCAGGGTATAGACGGCGCCCAGCGCCAACAGGAGCAGAAAGCCCTGACCGATCCAGGCCAGTCGCGCACCGGGTCTGCGCGCGGCAAGCGATGATCTGGGGGATATGCTTGCTTGTGCCATCCGCGCATCACCTCCGAGTGGGAATTGAGGGGAATCAGCAGGCAGCCAGACAGGTGGTCGAATATGCAGGTGGACAAGGCGTCTCGCCGAGACGCCTTGTCCACCCGGTCTTGTTGCCTAGTGGACAGTCAGACGCAAGCGTGAACGCTTACGGGTTGACGGTCGAGTCGAATGCGACCTTGTCCGCAGTGACCTTCAGGATGGTGGCGGACTTCACCGGGTTGTGCTGCTTGTCGAAGGTGATCTTGCCGGAAACACCGGGCATCGACAGCGCTTCCATGGCCGCCCTCACCTTGTCGGTGTCGTCGGAGCCCGCGTTCTTGATCGCGTTCAGCAGCAGGTTGGTGGCGTCGTACGCGAGCGCGGCCAGCGCATCCGGCGTGGCGCCCTTGTACTTGTCCTTGAAAGCCTTCTGGAAGGCGACTGCCTCGGGGGCCGTGGAGTCGGGCGAGTAGTGGTTGGTGAAGTAACCGCCGGCCGCCGCCTTCAGATCCAGGTCCGAAGAGTCCCAGCCGTCGCCGCCCAGGAACGGGGCAGTGATGCCCTTTTCCTTGGCCTGCTTCGCGACCAGGTTGACGATGTTGTAGTAGTCGGGCAGGTAGATCACGTCGGGCTTCGCCGCGGCGACCTTCGCCAGGATGGCGGAGAAGTCGGTGTCCTTGGCCGTGTAGGTTTCCTTGCCCACGATCTTGCCGCCGCCCGCGGTGAACGCCTTCTCGAATTCCTCGGCCAGGCCCTTGACGTAGTCGTTGGCCTGATCCAGCATGATGAACGCGTTCTTCGCCTTCAGGTTATCCATGGCGAACTTCGCGCCCACCTTGCCCTGGAACGGATCGATGAAGCATGCGCGGAAGATGTAATCCTTCGTCTTGCCGTCCTTGGTGACCGTCACATCGGTGTTGGTCGAGGTCGGGCTGATCTGGATCACCTTCTTGGCGTTGGCGATCTCGGAGATGGGGATGGAAGCCTTGGAGCACACTTCGCCGACGATGAACTTGACCTTGTCCTGGTCGATGACCTTGTTCGCGGCATTCACGGC
>CAYRFV010000191.1:0-11116 GCA_964423545.1 uncultured Anaerolineales bacterium
CCCGGTGCGTTCAGTCGTGGGCGCTCCGGGGCGCGCCGACGAGGTGGCGCCCAGAGGGGGACGCGAGACGCCTCACTGGCCCGCGCCGAGAGGCAGCGCCCTGCTGAGCGGGCCCGCTGACGGGGGCGTGACGGTTTCGTCTCGCGTCGATTCACGCTGTTGATGACGCGAGATGCTGGGCACCGGCTGCATGGGCGGCACCCCAACCTCTCACATAAACCTACGGAGACCCTCAGTGCCCGCCAAACAACCTAACATCCTCTACGTGATGACCGACCAGCAGCGTTTCGATACGATCGCGGCGCTGGGCAATCCGCTGATCTACACGCCGAACTTCGACCGCCTGGTGGCGCGTGGCGTCTCGTTCACCAATGCCTACTCGACCTGCCCGGTTTGTGTGCCCGCACGGCTGACCATCCGCACTGGCTGCGAGCCGGCCACCACCGGCTGTTTCGGCAACGCCCGCGCCGTGCCGTTGTCCGGCCAACCCGAGAATATTGAAGAGCGCTGCGGCCCCTACCTGGCTCGTACCCTGCGCGGCCTGGGCTATCGCACTTTCGGCATCGGGAAGTTCCATTCCAGTGTGCGCTGGGACGAGGACCTGGGCTACGAGTACCACATACACAGTGAGGAACTGTATGGCACGCCCGACCAGCGCAGCCGAGATGGCTTCGCCGCCTGGATCCGCACTGAGCACCCCGAGTTTGACTACATCGAGGCGCTAATGGGCGAGCGCACCGAGATGTACTACATGCCCCAGGTCAGCCCGCTGCCGGCCGCCTTGACGGTGGAACGTTGGGCCGCCGACCGCGCCGTGGAGCAGATTGCCGCCGCTGACACCCGGCCGTGGTTCGGCTTTGTCTCCTTTGTCGGCCCGCACCCGCCCTTTGCGCCGCCGGTGCCGTTCAACCGCATGTACGACCCCGACCGCATGCCGAACCCCATCAAGGGCGACCTGGAGGCCGACCACCTCGACGAGCAACTGCCCTGGATGAATTACCTGATCTGGGCCGAGGACATCAACGACTCGCACGCGCGCGTGCTCAAGGCGCGCTACTACGGCGAGATCACGTACATCGACGACTGCCTGGGCCGCATCCTGGACGCAGTCGAGGCGCGCGGTGACGCCGAGAATACGTTGATCTGCTTCTTCACCGACCACGGCGACCAACTCGGCGACCACCACGGCTGGCAGAAGGAGTGCTTCTTCGAGCAGTCGGCACACATCCCGTTCCTGATAAGCTGGCCAGCGCGACTGCTCGCCGGAGCCCGCAGCCACGAGTTCGCCTGCCTGACCGACCTGTTCGGCGTGGCCACGAAGGCCGCCGGCGCGCCGCAGTTGCGTGACGGCGCCGACCTGCTGGGTATGCTAGCGGGCGAGAGCGCGCCACGCAGCCAAGTGGTGGGTATGCACGATCGGCCGGGTGCCGCCACGTTCAAAATAATGGTGCGCAGCGGCGATTGGAAGTACATCTTCCTGGCCAACGGCGGTCGCGAGCAGCTTTTCAGCCTGGCCGAAGACCCACACGAGCTGCGCAACCGGGCTGCTTCCGCACCCGAAGCCCTGGCGCGGCTGCGCTCTGCTGCGGTGGACGCATGCCGCCATCCGGGCGCGGCGGCCGCGCTCGACGGCGGCGCGCTGCGTGCCTTCCACTTCGCGCCCCGGCCACTGCGCCGCATCTACCAGTTTGACCGCTCGCGCGGCGTGTTGGGCTTCCCTGAGTTGCCCCAGGACGTGCTGCGCGGCTAGAGAGGGTAACGCACATCGGAAAGAGGGGTGACCATGCCTGATCGCCGTCCGAACATCCTGTTCGTCTTCACCTATGGTGGAAGGAATGTCCAAGCAGCGACCGACTAAATGACCTGCTCCATAGCACGACTTCGTACCTGCCCGATTGGTGCAACCAGTTGGATCGCCCGCTCAACGTATGGCGCCTGGCCAGCTTCTGCTGGGAGCTACTCCGCCGTAGCCTGCAGGGCACCATCGCATGGTCGCAGATCGTGGCCGTTCTGCCACGTCTGCAGCGCTTCTTCGGCGACTCGCCCAGGCGCAGGCCCTAACAGCTGCCCACGCCCAGGCTTGGCTTGCTCGTCTGTCTGTTTGTTAAGGTGCCGTCTTGCTCATGTTGGCGCCTATGTGAGAGGTTAGCTCTACCATGACCATCCCACCACGCTCGGGGCTGCCTTGTTCGCAGATCGGCTATGACCTGGGCCTGCCCCTCAGGGCCGTCGTACGCAGCAGCGAACGGACGTTTCTCGGTAATGATGCAAGCTGGTTACTCCTTGGTGATACGGGAACGTCACCCTTGCTTCAGGGCCTGGTCGCCTATTGGGGAGAGTTGTGGGGCGACCACTGGTGGGTGATTGACTTCTCGGCACTGCCCACGGAGGGATCGTTCCGGCTGAAGATCGATGGCGCCGCTGGTGGGCCCCCTGGCCAGCGAACCTTTTCCTGTGCAGCATTGTCACCTCTGGCGAGAGACGGTCGGGCCAGTGGTGCTGGATCAGCTCGAAGCACGCTCTCGGCTGGCGCGCAACGGCCGGGGTTGGATGGACTGCGGCAGCCCGCTGCGCGAGGCAAATAGCCACGCCGCATGCCTGATCGGCCTGACAGAGTTCATGCAGCATGCGCAGATATGGCTGACCCCCCGAAGACAACCGCCGGCTCGCGGCGCAGGTCGCGTTTGGCTGCGACTTCCTGGCCGCCCTCCAGGACCGGGCCGAGGCGTTGGGTTTCGGATCTGGCGCAGTCTTGCATGAGATCCCCTCCTATGGTCATGTCGTCCCAGGCGACGTGGCCCAGTTCGCGGTGGCCCTGGCTCGGGCAGGCCGGCTGTTAGCCGAACATGACCCGGAGGGCAGCCTGGCCTACCTCAGGCGAGCGGCCAGGGCCTTCGAGTGGCTGCGTACAGCTCAGCCTCACAGTGCCGAAGGCTATTCGCATGCATCTCATGGCGTCCCTGCCGGCTTTGCCAAGCCCGACGAATGGATGACCCGCGATCTGCTGATGATGATGTGGGCAGCGTTCGAGCTGGCGCGCGGTGGCCTGCCGGCCTTCAAGAGTGACGCACTGTCGCTGGCGCGCCGTATCTTGCGCCGCCAGGTGCCGCAAGAGCAATCCGAGGGCGGCCTCTATGGTCATTTCTACACCTTCGACTCGGCACCCTACACTGAAAAGGCATTCGTGCATCACCACACCTGGCACGATATGGGCGGCACCTGGCCCCACTACCTGGTGCCCCTCATGGAGATGTGCCACTACTGGCGGCCGCATCCCGATGCTCAACTGTGGCGCCAGGCCTTGCGCAACTTCGCTTATGGCTACCTGCAGCCCGCCTGCCGCCAGAACCCCTTCCACCTTCTGCCGCAGGGCTGCTATCCTGACGAAGGGCTCCTGGTCTTCGGCAGCATCTACCACGGCATCAACGAGGCCTATGCCGCGTCACTGGCCCTGGAATTCGAGCAGTTCCTGGGAGATCCAGCCTTCCTCGAGATCGCCGTAGGCAATCTGCAGTGGATCGCCGGCCTGAACTCGGGCCTGACTGCGGACATGCTGGCGCCCTCATCGCATATGTACCGACCCGAGATAGCTTCGGGCACCCTGGTGCCCATCAGCATGATCTATGGCCTCGGACGCCAATCAGGGGGGAGTTGGACGCATCTGCGTGGGGCCATCTGTGACGGTTTCTCGATAAGCGAGCAGTTCACATTCAACACTCGCGCTGCCAGGGCCACAGACGGCCCCTGGCAGTTCTGCGACGAAGACCGGATCATCCCAATTGGTGCTTGGGCCAGCGCCATGGCTCGTCTGCGCCGCAGGGCATGGCGACAGACACGTCACGGAGAGCACCTACCCGTCCGGAGTCGAAAGCAGGAGCAGGAAGAATGACTTCATATGAACCCAGCTACGAGCAGATTGCGAAGATGATCGATCACTCATTGCTGCGGCCTGAGTTGACCGAAGATGATATCCGACAGGGCTGCGAACTGGCTCGTTCGCTGCACGTCGCCAGCGTCTGCCTCAAACCCTGCTATGTGCCGCTGGCGCGTACCCTCCTGGCAGGATCGGACGTGCTGGTGAGCACGGTGATCGGGTTCCCTCACGGCAGCACAACGACTGCCTGCAAGGTATTCGAGGCCCGCGAAGCGGTCGAGAACGGCGCCATTGAGCTCGACATGGTCCTGAATATCGGAGAGTTACGCTCGGGCCACGACAACCAGGTGTGCGAGGACATCAGGGCGGTGGTGGAGGCGGTGGCAGGTCGCGTCATTGTCAAGGTGATCCTGGAGAATGCCTACCTGACCGGCGAACAAAAGGTCAGGGCCTGCCACCTGGCTGAGCAGGCAGGAGCCCACTTTGTCAAGACCAGCACAGGCTTTGCGCCTACGGGGGCAACGCTCGACGACTTGCGCTTGATGCGGGCGTCGGTAGGCCCGCAGGTGCAGGTTAAGGCTGCTGGCGGCATCCGCTCGCTCGACGCCCTTCTGGCTGCGCGTGAGGCCGGCGCCACCCGTTGTGGCGCGACTGTCACCGCCGAAATCCTGGCTGAGTACCGCCAACGGTACCCAGCCCGCGCCTGAGAGAGTCTGCGATGCGCTGCTTCATTGGCTGCGACCTTGGGGGCACAAATCTGCGGGTGGGCCTGGTGGATGTAGACACGGGCAAGGTGCTGCACCTCCGCTCTACCCCAACCCTGGCACGCGAGAGCCAGAAGGCAGTCGTTAAGCGCATGGCGAAGGCATTCAACGACATCCTCACGGACCATGGTTTGAGCCCAAGTGATGTCGGAGGCGCCGGCATAGGCATTCCCGGCACACCCGATATCGACCGCGGCGTGGTCCGGTTCATGCCCAACTTCGAGGGCACCTGGCCCGATGTGCCACTGCGCGATTGGCTGCTGCCGCTGACCGGCGTCACAGCCTATCTCCTCAACGACGTGCGTGCGATCACGCTTGGGGAATGGCGCTTCGGGGCTGGCGTAGGCGCACATACTGTGGCCTGCCTGGCACTGGGCACCGGGGTCGGCGGCGGTGTGGTCATCAGGGGTGAACTGCACCTGGGGATGTATGGCACCGCCGGCGAGCTGGGCCACCAGACAGTCGACCCCGCCACTGATCAGCGCTGCGGCTGTGGGAACCGCGGCTGCCTTGAGGTGTTCGCATCAGGTCCAGCCATCGCAGCCCTTGGCGTCAAGGCAGTGCTCAAGGGGCGGCACACGATGATCGGCGAACTGGCGGGCTATGATCTGAACAAGATAACGGCGTCTCTGGTTGCCCAGGCGGCAGCCCGGGGCGACCGAGAAGCCTGCGACATCTACCGCCATGCCGGTCATTACCTGGGAGTCGCGATCGCCAACATCATGGTGGTGGTGTCACCTCAGCGCGTGATCATCGGCGGCGGCGTCGCCCGTGCTGGCGAATTGCTTCTTGAGCCCGCCCGCCAGGTCGTACGAGAACGCGTGTTTATGGTGCCACAGGCTGAGATTCCCATCGCCCAGGCCCAACTGGGGGACGATGCCGGCGTGATCGGCGCAGCTCTGTGGGCCGGATGTGTGATTGTGCTGGACGAGGGTTGGACGACGATGCCGGCGTGATCGGCGCAGCTCTGTGGGCCGCCGAGCGTGCCCCGCGCGCGGTCTGACCGGCTTCACCATCCCGGATCGAGGTTCTACACGAAATGTGCCGAGTCTCGAACGATCTGGACAGCACGCCACTGGTGTTCCCGCGCGGCGCTGGCCTGTGATCTGGGATGGGCGCGGATGCTTAGTGCCTATCCGAATAACCCTGACGCTCGAAAGGCGATCAAGGCACAGCCGAGATGCAAGAACGCGATGTAGTTTTTCGGCTGCTTCTCCCAGCGAATCAGGATCCGCCCAAACCGGTTCATCCAACTGCGCGCTCGTTCGACCACCCAACGTCGGGCACGGAAGCCCGCCTCATGCTGGATAGCCTGGGCTTCTTCACCGCGGGCTCGGATATGGGCGGTGAAGCCGAACTCCGTCAAGATATCGCGCACCTCTTGGCAGTCGTAACCCTTGTCCAGGCACATTCCTTGCGGTCGTGCCGCCGTTGGCTCGGGCCGTTCCACGACCACGCGCTCGAGGGTGCTGCGCACCAGTTTCAGGTCGTTGCGGTTGGCCCCGGCAACGGCCAGCCCAATCGGCACGCCATGCCCGTCGGTCAGCAGGCTACGCTTGACGCCGTCTTTGCCGCGGTCGGTCGGATTGGGGCCGGTTCTTTTCCCCGCCCTGCGGCGCTTTGGTCAGCGCCCCGTCCATGCTCAGCCAGTCGCAGTCAATGCCTTTCACTTCGTCAAAGCGTTCGACACCGCTTTGCCAGAGCTCCAGAAACACACCGGCTGCCACCCACGCTTGAAAGCGGTCATGCGCCGTGGAATGCGGCGCCAATTCGGTCGCATCCAACGCCTGCCATTGGCAGCCGGTGCGCAAGACATAGAAGATGGCATCGGCGCATTGGCGATCCGGCTGGCGTGGGCGGCCCCCGCCAAAGCGGTGCGTGTTCACACGCACCGGCAGCAGCGGTTCCAGAACCGCCCACAAGGCGTCCGAGAGGCGAAAACCGGTCGTCGTTCGGTTGTTCACTATGCGGGCACGAGTGCGTCCAGGAGTCTGTTCTTCGCTCATGCCCACCATTGTACTGCAACGTCAGTTATTCGGATAGGCTCTTATTCATACCGGGGACAGAGGGGTGGCGCAATGAAGAAGGCAATGACGTCGAGAGAGCGCGTGCTGGCAGCGATGGCCCGGCAGGAGCCGGATCGCGTGCCGGTCGACTACAGCGCGAATGCGGGCATCGACCGCCGGCTGAAGGAGCACTTCGGGCTGGCGCCGGATGACCACGAGGGGCTGCGGCTGGCGCTGGGGGTTGACTTCCGCCACGCCAGGCCGAAGTATGTGGGGCCGAAGCTGCACGCCGACTTGCCGGGCCGTCAGGTGGACAACTGGGGCATCCACCGGCGCTGGGTGGAGCACGAGTCCGGCGGCTACTGGGACTACTGCGACTGGCCGCTGCGTGATGCTACTGTCGAGCAGATCGCGACGTGGCCGATGCCCTCGCCCGACGACTTCGACTATACGCCTGTTGTCGAGGCCTGCGAGCGCTGGGGCCAGTACGCGCTCGACGGCTCTGGCGGGTTCGGCGACATCATTAACGGCAACGGCATGCTGCGCACCATGGAGCAGACCCTGGTCGACCTGGTGACCGACGACCCGGCGGGCATGCTGCTGGCGGACCGGCGCATGGACATCCAGATCGGCGTCACCGAGCGCATCCTGGCGGCGGCCAGGGGGCGCATCGACTACCTGTACCTGGGCGAAGACCTGGGCACGCAGATCGGCCCGTTGATCAGCATGAAGACGCTGCACAAGCAGATTTGGCCGCGCTACGAGCGCTACATCGCGCTGGCCAAGGCCTACGGCCTGCCGGTGATGATGCACTGCTGCGGCTCCAGCAGTTGGGCCTTTGACGAGTTCATCGAGTGGGGCGTCACGGTGGTCGATACGCTCCAGCCCGAGGCCAGGGACATGGCACCGAAGTACCTCAAACAGCGCTACGGCGACCGGCTGGCGTTCCACGGCTGCATCTCGACCGCCGGCCCGGTGGCCTATGGCACCGTGGACGAGGTGACTGCCGACTGCCAGCAGACGCTGGAGATCATGATGCCTGGCGGCGGCTACTGCTTCGCCCCGACACATGCTCTGCAGGACAACTCGCCGACCGAAAACGTCCTGGCGATGTACGAGGTGGCCCGCACGGCCGGGCGTTACTGAGCGGGAGAGTTGCCTCACTGCAACCTATTTGCCCATCATCAGCGGCACTTACAGGTTCGCGACCGGCTGAACGCAACTTGTTGCGGCGTAGATGCCGGGGCCGGTCACGGGCGCAGTTAGCGCCCAGTGCCTGGGATCGTGCTCGACGTTCTCCAGAACAACCCACTCGCCGGCCGCCGTATCTCGTGCACCTTGGCTGGATTTGATCGCCGGTTAGGCACGTGGTAGGTTGGGGCATCAGCGTGCAAGGAGTCACATGATGGCTGGGCCCCAACCGACCGAGAGCTGTTGTCCACATTACACCTCCTGTGCAACAGCGTTGAAAGCCAGTGCGCGGTTCAGAGCTCAACCTGCTGAAGGCCTATCGTCGGGCGCTACCTCTGCCTGTCCTTCGCTATGGCGACCTTGTCGCAGCATGTGACCACCCATTCGCCCCCCTGCTTTCACGTCTGCCCAGAGTTGCTCCTCTGCAGCACACAGGCTGCTCGCGGCCTGGTCGAACGGCAAAAAGCCGGGCTGCAGCTGGCTGGCGCACGGACGCGCGACGTCCGCAGGACTGACACGCACCCAGGCCGGATAGTGTCCGGGCAACCTTTGTTTCTCCAGGACTCCGGCACGCGCCCATTTGGCCACCGTCGTCCGCGAAACCTGCAGCAAATGGGCGGCAGCCCGCAGTGGCACCAGCCCGTCCCTGCGCGGCTCATAGTTCAGCGGCACGATCGGGCAGACTGAGGGGATATGGTGCCGCAGCCGTATCGGGTAAACGCGCTGGTAGGTCCACGCTATGGCCTGGTGCGTCGTGTAGTGCTCAGCACTCAGCCGCTCTGCGATCTGCGCATTATCATGTTAGCTGCCAGTTGACGGATGCGCCCCAGGATCACCGAGGACGTCTTGAGGCGATCTGAAGCTTGCGACCGCCGCACACGCAGTATGGTAGTGACCCCCCGTCTGCCAGCCAACATGCACCCGCATCTGACCCGGCTCACTGACGCCATCCAGGGTCACCTCGCGGATCAGGCGCCGCAGCAAGCGCTTGCGCTCGGCGGCAGTCGTCGTTTCGGCATGCCACAACCGGGCAGATCAGCCGCCGGACTGCCGATCAGGCGCCAATCATCGTCACTGAGTGGCTGAAGCCTGACTGGCTTTCAGATAAGAAACGGATGTAGTGGGTGCTGGTTGCAAGAAGAGGCGCCCTGGGAATAGAGTAGTTCCAAAGCCAAGAACACCTCCAAGTCCGTGCGAGCAAGCTGGCCTATCTCCGCACCCCCGCCGAGACTCTGACCCGGCGGTCGAATTTGCATCCTGGCGACTCCAGTGCTACACTTTTCATGCTTCTCCTCCATAGTTTGGTCCCCCGGCGGCGCCCGCAGTGCAACGTACAGGGCGTCGCTTGACCGCGCAGTGTCCCTTTGAGCCCCGATCGCTGCGCACCCATGCAAGGTATTCACCGGAGGAATGCAGCCATGAAACCAGCAAGGAGAATGATCGTCGCGTTGGCACTCACCCTGGCCCTGCTCCTGGCCGCGCTCAATGCGGCCCTTGCCGCCGGAACCGGTCAGCAGATGGCCAGTTCGGCAGCCTACAAGTTCGTAGAGGACAGCCTTGGCCCGAGCACGGGCCTCTGTGGTTCGATAATCGAGGCGCACGCGACGCTGTTGACCGACTCGGGCACAGGTGGCGCCTCCTGGGGGCCAGCCGTGGGGCAGAAGGTCAGATTCGGCTTGCGCATCCCCGACTCGCAGTCTGTCACCTGGATCGCTGAAGCCGAGACCGATCCTGATGGTGTGGCGAGAGCAGAGATGATTGTGCCTGAGGAAGGAGCAGTACGGATCTGGGCACAACACGATCTGGGCCAGTACGCGGTCGGGGC
This sequence comes from uncultured Anaerolineales bacterium, assembly GCA_964423545.1. Taxonomy (GTDB): domain Bacteria; phylum Chloroflexota; class Anaerolineae; order CG2-30-64-16; family CG2-30-64-16; genus JALOOE01. The sequence goes on from CAYRFV010000191.1 coordinate 9,661, forward strand.
CAGTCAAGATATTGCCTTTAACACGCCGGGACTGACTCTGACCGTAAACGATGCTGTGTACGACGGCAATCCACACGGCGCCACCGCGGTCGGGGTGGACTCGTGTGGGCGCACCCAGACCCCGCCGATAGCCTATGATGGTGTCTACCCAACGCAATTCCGATCTTCCACGGCGCCTACCAATGCGGGTCGCTATTCGGCGTCCACTGCATACTTCGCAGGGCCTTACTTTTTCTACGACTACCAGATCTTCACCATAGCGCCAGCAGAAGCCTCGGTCACGCCCGCTGGCGTCACGCGCCAGTACAGCGATCCGAATCCACCGCTCACCGGTGCGCTGAGCGGCTTCCTGGCGAGAGATGGGGTGACGGCCAGCTACAGCACGCCAGCGGATCCGGTATCGGCGCCCGGCGACTACCCCATTCAGGCCCATCTCGGGCCGCCCGGCACACCCGGCCTGGGCAACTACCATGTGACCTACAACACGGGGGTCGTGAAAATCATCAAAGAGGAGGCACACGTCAGCTTCGATCCGGCCAATCCCGCTGTGCTCGAGGCTTCCTCGCCGGGCGGGGCGCTGAACGCGGGCGCGTTGACCCTGCGGGTGCGTGTACAGGAGCAGCCCGATCTGCCCGACGGGACGGCTGCAGCCGGGGAGATCGATCGGGCCGGATTGGCTGTGACACTCATGCCGTCGACAGGCGGCGCCGCACTCGCGCTCGACTGCAGCGCGCCAGCTGTGAACTCCCCGTATGCCGCGCAGACCTTCACGTGCACAAACACCGATGCAATCCCGGCCGGCGTGTACGAAGTGGCAGCTGCAGTGACCGGCGACTTCTACGCCGGCGAAGGGACCGGCATCTTCACGGTCGATGATCCGATCGCCGGCTTCGCCATCGGCGGAGGATGGTTCACCTGGCCCGGCCTTGGCTACAAGACAAACTTCGCTTTCACCGCGAAGTCCAGCACGGGCGGAGGCAAGCTCAAAGGCAGCCTGCTTGTGATCCGTCACCACGGGGACGGCACGATCTCGCGCCTCAAGAGCGCGAAGCTAGGCGACCTGAAACTGCAGAACGTCAACGGTTGCCGCATTGCCGCCTTCACCGGCCAGGGGACTTACCGGACCTGGGATGCCGGCCGCGGCAGGTTCGTGAGCTCCAGTGACCACGCATTCACCATCTATGCTGAGGATTGCGGCAAGCCCGGCAGCGGAGTCGATTCATTCTGGATCGGTGGCGACGGCGACCTGGCGATGCCTGCACCGGCGTCCGCCAACAAGGCGCCGCTCGGCGGCGGCAACATCGCCGTGCCTGACGGTCGAAAGGAGTAACCTGGAGCGACACCAGGCGCAGCCGGGGACGGCGAGTCATGTCAGAAGCGAGCTAGTGTCAGAGCGGAGCGGCCGTGCGTGCCGCTCCGCTCATTCCCCCTCATAACGATCAGCCTCAAGGAAGCG
>CAYRFV010000192.1:0-11092 GCA_964423545.1 uncultured Anaerolineales bacterium
AACCAGTGATTTGACTGGTTACGCTTGTTGGTGAGGATGCAGGATGTTAAGGTTAGGCGTTGCTGGGTGCTTTCTGGCGGATGCGCTGCAGGAAGCGTAGGTTGATGAGGATGTAGATCAAGGTGTTGAGGTTCGCGATGGCTGCGCCGTTGCGGATATGGGGGCGTTCGATGCCGAGTGCCACGGCCTGACTGTTGATGCGTTCGACGGCGGTGCGCTGGTTGTAGACTTGCTTGTAAGTTTCGCTCGCACGATCGAGGGTGTAGCGCAGACGCGCGCCGATGCTGGTGGGCATCTGTGCGGTACAGCCGCCTTTGGGCCAGGTTTTGTGGTTCGCTAGACACACGTCAGCGGTCTTGGCCGGGAACCGTAACGGACACACGTACTTACCGCGTTCATGCTCGACGCTGCAGGTGGTGCGATCGGTGAAGGTGAACTTGAGCGGCATCGCCAAGCCCGCGGCGCACAACGGCAGACCCTGGGCGTCGAAGTGGCGCTGACCGGCTTTGTAACCGCCTTTCTCGCTGAACGGGATCGCGGCAAACGCATCAGGATCATCCCGCCGATGAAAATGGGCGTAGACATACCAGGCATCGAAGGCGGCGTCGAAGGTCGCCTGGCGCGGCCGATAGCCCAGGCGCTGTTCGGCCTGGGCCATGAGCGGGAAGAAGTAGCTGACGTCGGCTTGATCGAAGGGTTGGGTCAGCTCAGCCAGCACGAATTCACCCAATTCAGGCACTTTGATCACGACGACCCCGGAGCCGTAGCCCCAGTAGAACTCGCCCACCTTGGTCTGTGCGGCGGGGACAGGATTAGTCTTGGGTGTCGGCGGCTGCGCGGGCGGTTAGGTCAGTCAAGATCAGGCGCACACTGGCGGCGAGCAAGAACTGGAGTGCGGCATTCGGCATCGTGCGCAGCAAGCGGGTGAAATGGCGCTCGGTGGGCAAGCTGGCCTGGGCATCAAAACCGTAGGGCTGGTGCGGGGCTGACGCCAGGGGAAAGCCCAAAAGCCAGATCAGCAGCGGCTGGTCCACCAAGCAGGCACGCAGGTCCCCCATCGACTGCCGGGTGTCTTCCAGCTTGACGAGGCAGGCGGCCGCAAAGGCGGCATACGGCACGGTGGTCTGCCCCCAGTTGCGCTGCAAGTCGCGTTCGGGGAACTGCGCCCAGGCGAGCGGCCCCAGCAGCTCCAGGTAACGCATCGTTGGCGCAGATTGCGTGATCAGCGCCGGCAAGCGGCTGGCTTGCCTCCACAGGGTGTGCAGATCCGGACGTTCGGGCGGCAGGGGGGGCCGGCCGAGGCGGCGTAGCGGGTTGGGGAACGCTGCAAAACGCGGTAGAATCGAGATGCCTGTCATGGTCTTCTCTCCTGAGCACTGAAAACGGATGCGACACGTCCATTTTCGCACAACAAGAGCGGACTGACAGGCACAATCAACTGTCCGCGGACTGATTACGCTCAACCGTAACCAGTCAGGACACTGGTTACGATCTCTCGCGGCGTTGTCGTCGCTGGTTACGCACTGGTTACGCCAAAACGTAACCAGTCATTTGACTGGTCCAACCCTCCTGCGGCGGATCTGGCTCGAACCGCACCCAAACGGTCTGAAGAGCAACCGAAGTCGACCAGAAACCCGTTTTCTCGGAGAAAACGGGTTCGCCCCCTTGCATTCCGACACGCCTGGATGTATGATGTTTCTGTGCAGTAAATCTGCACTGGCAGAATCTCCGTGGGAGGTAGTTATGGATGTGACCATCCAGGTCCGGCAGCGCGGCACACTGACGCTGCCGGCCGAGCTGCGCGAAAAATACCGGATCGGGGTCGGCGATACTGTCCGGATCGTTGATCTCGATGGCATCATAGTCTTGACGCCGATGACGCCGATGGTGACGGAGCTGGCGCGCGAAATCGAGCGGGCGCGCCTGGCTGCCGGCCTGAGCGTGGAGGAACTGCTCGGCGCGCTGCGCGAGCAGCGCGAGCGTTACTATCGAGAGAACTATGCCGACGCCTCAGCCGCGTAAGCCGCGGGTCTTCGTCGACGCGGATGTGCTCTTCGCGGGTGCGGCCGCGGCATCGGAACATGGCGCCAGCCTGACCATTCTGCGCATGGCCGAGATCACGTTGATCGAGGCCATCACGTCGCACCAGGCCGTGGTCGAAGCCGAGCGCAACCTTGAGGCCAAACTGCCAGTGGCCTTGCCCGCCTTTCGTCTCATCGTCAGCCGATGCTTGAAGGTGACGGCCGATCCGGCGCCTGCCGATCTGATCCCTCACGCCGGGTTGGCCGATCCGGCCGACCTGTCGCTCCTGGTGGCCGCGCTGCGCGAAGGATGCCCCTGGCTGGTGACTTTCAACGGACGCCATCACCGGCCCGGCCATCCGCAGGTGACGGTCCTGCGTCCCGGCGATCTGATTCTTCGCGTGCGCGATCTGCTGGCCAGTCTGGCCAGCCAGTGATTAGGGCCCCGTTCTCTCGGAGAAAACGGGTCTCACAACGAGCAACTCATGACCCAACGTCGTCTCATCGAAGAAACCTTCCCGCTGCTCAAGGGACGCAAGCCGGTGGCCGAGTTGCGGCCGCTGCCTGCCGGGCGTCGCCTGGGAGAGCTGGAGGAGGCCGCGCACTTCGCCGCGGATTTGGCGGCAGCGAGTGACCCGTGGGCGTCTTGATCGACACTGGCCCGGGGTCACGGCTCATATGAGCGAATTCCAGCAGGCGCACGGGCTGACGGGGCAGTTGGTCTAGGCCGGCGGGGGCTGGCGCATGGGGCAGTAGCAGGGGGACGGATGATGAAAGCAGCCTCTGACGTGGCCGGGAAGAGCGTGGCGCAGGCGCTGCTGTGGATCAGCTATCCGAAGGCCGCGGCCCGGATCAAGTCGGACATCACGCGCGATCCGATCTGGCGCACGGGCAACGACCTCGACCTGGACGCGGTGATCGAGCTGGATGTGGCCTCGACGCTGGGACGGCGCTGATCCGGCGGACGCAGGCGGCGCTCGGCCCCGCGGCGCGCATCCTGCTGCTGGCCGCGCCCGCGGTTGCGGATTACTACCCGCGCCTCGGCTTTGCGCCCCAGCCGCGGGCGTGGATGATCGGCACGCGCGACCCGCTGGGCGCCGAGCTCTCGCAAGCCGCTTGACCTGCGAGCGCGTTGCCCCTATAATGGCGTTGTTTGCACCTTCCTGCACGCATAAGGCGCCCCAAGTGGTTGGATTGTATCTGTCTCTCCGGCAGTGTCGCACAAGGAGGGTCGAGCTATGCAACGCCACACACTTCGCTGTAAGCGGCCGGTCGTCGGGCCGCGCCTCCTCATGCTGCTGATCTTTCTGATGGCTCCTCTGTCCGCCGCAGGCTGCGGCGGGCCGACTGGCAGGATGCCCCCGCCCCAGCGTCCGATGGAGTTCATCAACCAGGGGTGGTTCAACGCGCGCATCGTCGTCGACACTTACAAGCCGGATCCGAACTATGCGGCGGCCGCGTTCCCCGGCGGGGTGGCGGTCGCCTTTGCGCCGCCGGCCGGCCCTTCGCCCAGCCGCTATCTGCTGCTGCCGGTGGGCGCGTACACCTTCTGCTACGATTGGCAGGACGGCGCGATGTATCATGCCATCACCGCGCTCACCGGCCTGGCGAACAGCGCGCCCAGCGATCGCGAAGGGGCCTACGGGGTGATCATCACCCCGGGCCGGGAAGCCAGGCGCTTCGATGGCCCTTGCCCGAACGCGCCGCCGGTCACAAGTGGCGCGGCCGGCTCTCCCGTCCCCACGCGCGCGGCCACGCGCACGCCCACCGCGCAACAGATCGGTAGTGCGCCCAATACCCGGACGCCCACCGTCACCGTTTCGAGAGCGGGCGCGGGTGTCACGCCGACCGCGACATGGACGCCGACCCGCACAAGACCTGCAGCCGCAACGGTCACGCCCACTGCCCGCAAGGCGGTGCAGTCCCCCCCACCGACGCGAACTCCGGTCGACTATGTGCGTTACCGCGACGCTTGGTGGAAACGCATTGAGGATCTGCGCAACGAGTTCATCCAGAAGAACTGCACGCCGAGCTACTCCGGCTGCGCCGTGGATATCAAGGGGATGCCGACCCCGGCGCGCAACTCGCTCTACACCTATTACTCGGTGAACCTGCACCCCTCGTACCTGACCTTCGCGCAGAGCCTGGAGGATCAGCTGTTGGTGGCCCTGAGGAAGTGCTTCCAGGAGTTCATCGACAGCAAGGGCAAGGGCAACCTGGATGTCCGAGTGGGGGCGCAGGGCAAGTGCATCTATGATCACGTGGACGTGCTCTGGCAGAAGGAGTGGACGCGTATTCATGAGACCTCCTGCCGGGCGGCGTGCGGCGAGCAGGGCAAGATCGGCGTGGTGGAAGGGTCGCCGCGCGTGTGCGTCTGCAAGTGAGGGGCAGCGGCGGCCCTGCGGGGCTGCGGGGCGGCGGGCCGCCGCCTGCGGTCGGCGTTTGGCGTTTTCGCCGCGGCTGTGGCATAATGCCGTAGGTCAATCGTCGATCACTTTTCGCCAATCGTTTGTCCTGATGATAATCCTGATCTCAGCCTGAAGGTCTGCTCCCGCTTCCCGCTTCGGCGGGAAACCACCTGCGGCCCGCGCCACGCGTTGACGCCGGGCGGCAGGTTCAGGGCGGGGCTGCGCGCCCGCTGAGATCGCTGCGTTGGGGTCCGACCGCTGTCTTTGTCATCGCCGTGGGCGTTCCGCTCGCGGCGTTTTTGTTTGGAGAGGGGTATGTTGCAGGTCCGAGAGATCACCAAGTGGTTCGGCGACGTCAAGGTGCTGGACCGGGTCAGCTTCAACCTGAATCGCGGCGACCGCGCGGGCCTGATCGGGCCGAACGGCTGCGGCAAGACGACGCTGCTGCGGATCCTCGCGGGTGAGATGGCGGCCGACCGCGGGAGCGTCCAGCTCGCGCCCGCGACGCTGCGCGTGGGCTATCTGCCGCAGGCGCTGGAGTTCGCGGCCGGCGCGACGGTGGGGGATGTGCTGCTGGCGGCCGGCGACGCGCGCGAGGCGGCCGAGACGCGGCTGGCGCGGCTGGCTGAGGCGATCGCCGCGGCGCCGGGCGATCAGCTCGATGCGGCGCTGGCCGAGTACGATCGCGGGCTGGCCGAGTTCCAGGCCGCAGGCGGCGAGAGCCTGGCCGCAGACGCGGATGCGGTGCTGGCGGGGCTGGGCCTCGCGGACGTCGATCGGGCGCGTCCGGTGGCGTCCCTCAGCGGCGGGCAGAAGACGCGGCTGGGGCTGGCGCGGCTGCTGCTGATCCAGCCCCATCTGCTGCTGCTCGACGAGCCGACCAACCATCTCGACATCGCGGCGCTGGAATGGCTGGAGGAATACCTGGCACGCTATCCCGGCGCGGTGCTGATCGTCTCGCACGATCGCGCATTCCTCGACCGCACGGTGAACCGCATCCTGGCGTTGGACGACGCGACGCACGCACTGGCCGAATATGCCGGCAGCTACACCGACTATGCCGTCACGCTCGATCGGGCGCTGGAGAGGCAGTGGGCCACCTACAAGGAGCAGCAAGAGCGGGCCCAGAAGCTCGAAGCGTCGATTCGCAAGCTCAGCAACCAGGCGAAGGGGATCGAGCAGGAGACGATCCACTTCCACTGGCGCCGCATCGCCAAGGATCTGGCGCGCCATGCGGTGGTGCAGAAGGCGCGGCTGGAGCGGATGCTGGCCAGCGAGGAGCGGGTCGACAAGCCCGGTCTCGCCTGGAAGATGAAGCTTGAATTCGCCGACGCGCCGCGCAGCGGCCAGGATGTGCTCTTCATCCGCGATCTGCGCATGGGCTTCGGGACGCGGCTGCTGTTCGACGAGGTGAACCTGCACCTGGGCTACGGCGAGCGCGCGGTGCTGGTCGGCCCGAACGGGACCGGCAAGACCACGCTGCTGCGCTGCATCACGGGCCAGCTGCGGCCGTGGGCGGGCGAGATTCGGCTGGGCCGGGGGGTGCGGCCCGGCTATATGGCCCAGGAGCAGGAGACGCTCGACCGCGCAGCCACGCCGCTGGAGCTGATTCGCCGGGCTGCGCCGCTGGATGAGACGGAGGCGCGCAGCTTTCTGCACTATTTCCTCTTCGCAGGGGACGAGGTGTTCGTCCCCACCGGCCGGCTGAGCTTCGGCGAGCGCAGCCGGCTGGCGCTGGCGCTGCTGGCGGTGCAGGGCTGCAACTTCCTGCTGCTCGACGAGCCGATCAACCACCTGGATATTCCCTCGCGCGAGCGCTTCGAGCGCGCCATGGCGCGCTTCGAGGGCACGGTGCTGGCGGTGGTGCACGACCGCTACTTCATCGACCGGCTGGCGACGACGCTGTGGTTGATGGAGGGGGGGCGGGTGCGCAGCCTGACGGTGGGCGGTGACGAGCGCGAATGAGGTCGCGGGGAGAGACTGGCGGCCGGGCCCATTCCTCGATTCGGCCCGCCCTGTGGCATACTTGGCCCCATGAGCCGGCTGTGGCGAGGCAAGGGCGAGAAGCTGACGGTGCGCGCTGGGGCGCCGGGTGACCGGCCTGCGCTGGCGCTGCTGCTGGCGCACACCTGGCGCCGGCACGGCATTCTTGCAGTGGAGGAGCAGGTGGCGCTCCTCAGCAACGGCCTGAGCATGTTTGCCTTCGCCGAGGATGAGGCGGTCGGCTTCCTGGGGTTGTCACTGCGCGGATCGGCGGGCCAGCCGCCTGAAGCGTGGGTCGACATGCCGCTGATCGCCGTCGCCAGCGACCGGCCGGCGGCCGGCGTCCTGCAGCGGCTGTGCGAGGGGGCGGCCGCGGGCCTGCTGGCGCGACGCGCGACCGGCCTGGTCTGCCTGGCGCACGAGGCGTGGCTCGTGGAGGGGTTGGCGCACGCGCACTTCCGCGAGCTGGACCGGGTGCTCAGCTACGCGCGCTCGAGCCGCGCGCCGCTGCCCGAGGCGGCCGCGGGGTGCACGCTGCGCCGGGCGGGCGCGGCCGAGGCGCAAGCGATCCTGGACCTGAACGCCGCGGCGTTCGAGCCGCTCTGGCGCTACGACGAGCGCACGATGTTGAGCTGGCTGCTGACCGCGGATCACGCCGTGCTGGCGGAGGACGCGGACCGGCCCGTCGGTTTCGCCCTGACCACGCTCAGTTCGGTCAGCGGCCATGCGCAGCTGATCCGCGTGGCAACGCATCCCGCCGCACAGCGACAGGGCATCGGGCGGCAGCTGGTGGTGGATGCGATTCGCTATGCGTGGGATGCCGGCGCAGCCGGCGTGTCGCTCAACACCCAGGCCAGCAACACGGCGGCGCGGTTCCTGTACGAGGGGCTGGAGTTTCGCTTGACCGGCGGGGCGCTCGCAGTGATGGCGCACTACCTGTGAGGCGCCGCACCGCGCACCATCGCTTCCAGCAGCGGCACGGCGGCGGATGCGGCCCGGCCGCGATGGCTGAGCTCGTGCTTGGTCTCCGGCGGAAGCTGCGCCAGGGTCTGCCCGATCGCGGGCAGATAGAAGACCGGGTCGTAGCCGAAGCCGTTGCCGCCGATCGGCCCGAAGGCGATGATCCCCTCGCACGCACCGGCGGCGGTTTGCACCTCGCCACCGGCCGTCGCCAGGGCGACCACGCAGCGGAAGCGCGCCGTGCGCTGCGCCCACGGCACGCCGCTCAACGCGTCGAGCAGCTTGCGGTAGCGTTCGGCGTCGCTGAGGCCGGGGCCGCCGTAGCGCGCCGAGTAGACTCCCGGCGCGCCGCCCAGTGCATCGACCTCCAGGCCTGAATCGTCGGCCCAGGTCCACAGGCCGGAGGCGCGGGCGTAGGCGGTGGCCTTCAGGATTGCATTCTCGGCAAAGGTCTGGCCGGTCTCCTCCACCTCCAGCGCGATCGCCTCGGCGTCCAGGTAGGTCACCTCGATCGGCAGTCCGGCCAACAGCTCTCGATACTCCCGCACCTTGCCGGGATTATGCGTGGCGACAAGCAGTTTGCGTGCCATCTCCGAGCGGTCGCTCCAGTCTCTTCCACCGGTGTTTTGCCAGTCTGTTCGCTCAATGCTATCATACGGCTCCTACCGGGAGCAAATGGAGGAGCAGATGAGCACCCATCACCCGCTGCGCGTCTTCACCGGCTCGGCCAATCGCCCGCTGGCCGAGGCGGTCGTGCGCATCCTCGACACGGAGCTGGGTAAGTGCACGACGACTCATCTGAAGGACAGCGAGATCCACGTCTCCATCGACGAGGCGGTGCGCGATCAGGATGTGTTCATCATCCAGCCGTGCTCGGCGCCGGTCAACGATCACCTGATGGAGCTGTTGCTCTACATCGACGCATTCCGCCGCGCTTCGGCGCACGAGATCACGGCGGTGATCCCGTATTATCCCTATGGCCGGCAGGAGCGGATGGCGAAAGGCCGCGAGGCGATCAGCGCCAAGGTCGTCGCCGTCATGCTGGAGGCGATGGGGGTCAGCCGGGTGATCTATTTCGACGTGCACGCGCCGGCGACGCAGGGCTTTTTCCAGGCGCCGGTCGATCCTCTCTCTGCGCTGCCGGTGCTGGCATCCTATTTCGCCACGGATGAGTTCTGCAACGCGGCGGTCGTCTCACCGGATGTGGGCCGGGCGAAGTTTGCCGGCTCCTACGCGGAACGCCTCAACCTGCCGCTGGTGGTAATGCACAAGCGCCGCGAAGCGTTCGACAAGACGGTGGCGACCCATGTGGTGGGGGACATCGAGGGGAAGATCCCGATCATCATCGATGACGTGATCGCCGGCGGCAGCGTGCTGGATGAGGTCGATGGGCTGGTGAAGGCGGGCGCCCGGCCCGAGGTCTACCTGGCAATCACGCACGGCGTGCTGTTGCCTTCGGCGATTCAGCGGCTCGACAGCGACCCGCGCATCAAGCAGCTGGTCATCGCGGACACGATCTGCCAGCCGGATGCAGTGTGCAACCATCCCAAGATCACCATCGTCTCGGTGGCTGAGCTGCTGGCGCGCGTGATCGGCCGCATTCACACGGGCGAATCGATCAGTTCGCTCTTGAGCAAGCAGTGACCGATGGCCGCCGCGATTGATCTGACCTGGGTGACGCTGTTCCTGTCCGCAACGGCGCTGGCGGCCGTCGGGGCCTCGATCTGGCTGTTCGGCCGGGTGCGGCGGCTGGAGCGGCAGTATCGCGCGCTCACGAGCGGCGCGGACGGCGGCAGCCTGGAGGCGGTGCTGCACGAGCATGTCCGCCAGGTGCGCGCTGCCGTCGAGCGCGTCCAGGAGTTGGACGCCGCGATGTCGCAGGTCGAACAGGCGAGCCGCAGCCATCTGCAGCGCGTCGGTTTCCTGCGCTTCAATCCCTTTCGCGATACCGGGGGCGATCAGAGCTTCGCGCTGGCGCTGACCGATGAGGCGGGGAACGGCGTCGTCATCAGCAGTCTTCACAGCCGCGAGGTGACTCGCGTCTATGCCAAGCCGCTCACTGCGTGGGAGACGGGCTATCAGCTCACCGAGGAAGAACGGCAGGCGATTCAGCGGGCCAGAGGAGAAGCATAATGCCATTTCGACGCGATTCACGCCCCAATCCCGATCAGATCGAGGTGATCATCGGGCCGCGCGCCACTTTCAGTGGGCAGCTCCGCTGCGATGGCAGCATCCGGCTCGACGGCACCGTGGAAGGTGGCCTGATCGAGACGCCGGCGAACGTGCTGATCTCCGAAGGGGCGCGGGTGGCGGTGGACATCAAAGCCCGCACGGTGTCGGTGGCCGGCGCGTACAAGGGCACGATCACGGCCGACCGGGTGGAGCTGCTGGAGGGGGGCAGACTCTGGGGCGCCATCAACGTCCGCACCTTCCTGTTGGATGAGGGCGCCCATTTCCAGGGCCAGCTGACGATGCAGGATGCTGAGTCCTCCGAGCCGCTGCTGGCACCGCGGCCGCCGGAGGGCGAGCAGATTCCGGTGGAGATAGGAGCGATGAGCAGCACGGAGGAAGGTGGAACGGAGAGCGGTTGACGGGAGACGAGGGAGGAGAGGCGCGCTGCGGGAGCAGCGAGGCGCGCCGCACGCCTCGCTGTCTGCACATCGCGTAGCACGTCAGCGCAGCAGCCCGTTGCGCACTTCCGGCAGTTCCGTGTACCAGAGCACGAAGAGCGACAGCGCCATCGAGGTCAGCGTGAGGATGATATAGGCCCAGTTGGGGGTCCAGACCCTGCCGACCTGCGAGGCCGCGTGCGCCCAAAGCATCATGAGCCGGCTGATGATGTTGAAGCCCTGGGCAAAGCCGATCAGGTGCCAGGGCCAGGAGGCGCTGCTGCGGCGCACGATCAACTGAAAGTCGGCGACGAACACCATGATCGTCAGGAGCAAGGGCAGCCACCATTCCTGGGTCTGCGGCGAGAACGATGCGGCCGGGAACATTAAGAGCGGAATAAACTGGAGGAGCAAGATGGCAACGATGGCTCCGCGGCCGGTGAGTGCACTCTTTTGCATCGAAAGGGGCTCCTTCTTGCACTGCGGCATGCACTGCGGCATGGACGGCAGTCGGCACCGATTATAGGCGGGCGTCCCGTTACTGTCAAGCGCTTGACATTTGCTGTATGATTCACTATAATCGACTCGCCCTCGCGAAGCGGCGGAGTCGATCCTCGGCCCGGCCCTCAGGCAAGATGCGTCTCCACGACAGCGGCGTCGGCGCGAGGTGTGCCGTTGCTGACGGCGGTCTGATCGATCGATACCCTGGTCTCATCACCCTACTCTCACAGGAGGAGCTGTAGCTATGCGTCTGTTCAAGTTGGTCTCACTGATCGTGCTGGTCGCGCTGGTCGTCACGGCCTGCGCCCAGCCCACCGCAGCCCCAGCACCGGCCGCGCCGGCTGCCAAGGCTGAACCGACCAAGGCCCCGGCGGCTGCGGAGCCGACCAAGGCCCCGGCGGCTGCGGCGCCCGCGGGCGGCGACATGAAGGTCGCCATCCTCGCGCCCCTGTCCGGCTCGGTGCCCACCTTCGGCGTGATGACTCGCGATGGCGCCCTGCTGGCCATCGAGGAGTGGAACGCCAAGGGCGGCGTGAACGGCAAGAAGATCGTGCCGATCGTCGAGGACAGCCAGTGCACCCCCGACCCGGCGGTGAACGCGGCCAACAAG
>CAYRFV010000193.1:0-10911 GCA_964423545.1 uncultured Anaerolineales bacterium
CGCCGTCATCCCCAGGGGGCCGCCATCGCGCAGTTCCTTAACGCGCATCTGGATCGTCAAATCCAATCCAGCAGCCTGTTGTCTGTCAGTCTTGTTCGAGCAGCGCGGCCAGTCCGAGCAGGTAGCTCTGCGCGCCGAAGCCGGCGATCTGCCCCTGGCACACCGGCGCAATGACCGAGGTGTGCCGGAACGCCTCGCGGGCGTGGATGTTGCTCAAGTGCACCTCGACGGTCGGAATGCCCACCGCCGCAATGGCGTCACGCACTGCATAGGAGTAGTGGGTGAACGCGCCGGCGTTGATCACGATGCCGTCCGCCCAGCCGCGCGCTGCGTGGATCGCATCCACCAGCGCGCCTTCGTGGTTCGACTGCAGGATGCGCAGCGTCGCGCCGCGCTCCGCCGCCGCTTGCTCCAGCCGCGCGTTGATCTGAGCCAGGGTGACCGTGCCGTAGACACCCGGTTCGCGCGTGCCGAGCAGGTTGAGGTTCGGTCCGTGCAGGATGAGGATGTGGGTCATGGTGAGATCGCTCCTGGGAGGGCGCTGGCGGTGCGCCGCGCCTGGGACGCGTTGACGCGCGGGAGCGGAGGCAAGCCGGCCCGATCACGCCGCACGGATCGTCTCCAGTGCGTCCAGCACCGCGGGCGCCGCGATGCCCTCGGCCACCGTCACTCTGCCGACGCGAAGAATGATCACAAACCGCAGCGAGCGGCCGCGGCGCTTCTTGTCAGCGCCCATGGCGGCTGTGGCTGCCACCGGGTCGAACGCGTACCGGGTGGGCAGGCCCAAGCGCGCCACCGCGTCTCGGATGCGAGCCGGCAGCCCGGCGTCGCAGCGGCCGAGAGCCGCGCTCATCTCGGCCGCTGCGATCGTGCCGAGGGCGACGGCTTCGCCGTGGCGCAGGGCATAGCCGGAAATCTGCTCCAGCGCATGGCCGAAGGTGTGGCCGAGGTTCAGCCAGGCCCGGTCGCCCATCTCGAACGGATCACGCTCGACGATGCGGGCCTTTACCCGCACCGCATCCGCAATCAGGGCGACCGGTGACGCCGGGCCGTGGGCAGCCAGCCGCTCGAACAGCCCTGCATCGCCGATGATGCCGGCCTTGAGGATCTCGGCCAGGCCGGACCGCCATTCCGCGGCGGGCAAGGTGCTGAGCAGATCGGGATCGATCAGCACCAGCTCTGGCTGTTTGAAAGCGCCGACCAGGTTCTTGCCTGCCGGCAGGTCGACTGCTACTTTGCCCCCGACGCTGGCGTCCACCATCGCCAGCAAGCTCGCAGGAATTTGGATGAACGGCACGCCACGCAGCCAGGTGGCGGCGGCGAAACCCGCCAGGTCGCCGACAACCCCGCCCCCGAGCGCGATCACCGGCTCGTTGCGGGCCAGCTTCGCGGCGGCGAACCGGTCGAAGAGGTCTGCAGCCGTGGCAAGCGTCTTGTGCGTCTCGCCATCCGGGATCTCGAAGAGCAACGGCTCGAAGCCGGCCTCAGCCAGCGAGGCTGCCAGCAGGCCGGCGTGGCACGCGCCGACCTGGGGATTGGTGACAACTGCGCAGCGGCCGGGCGTGAGGCCTGCCGCCGCGATGCGAGGGCCTGCCTGGCGCAGCAGCCCTGCAGCGATCAGCACCTCGTAGCTGGTCGGTTGGCCGGATGAGGAGCCGTGGGTGCCCGCCGGTTGCGCGATCAGTCGGGACGTTTCCCTTCGGTCTCCCATGCCGTCGGTCGCCTGCTCCATCAGGCGCACCACAAGCCGGCGCCCGCCTTCGGGCAGACCCGCCGCGATCCCCATCACGCTCTCGGCTGCGGCGGCAACCGAGAGCTCGGTGGTGTCAACGTGGTCAGCGATCGCTCCGTAGGCTGCCGAGCGTTGCGCCAACAGCTCGCGAATGCGCGCGAGCCGATCGTAGCCGGCGAGCATCGGCCGGTTGGCGTCGTCGCCGATGCGATGCAAGAGCGTCTCGGGAGACGCGTCGAGGCAGATGAGCGTGCCGCCGCGCGACAGGGCCTCGCGGTTCGACGCGCTGACAGCGGCTCCGCCGCCTGCGGCGATCACCAGGCCGGCCGGTGCACTCAGCTCCTGGCAGATCGCGGCCTCCCGATCTCGGAAGACGGATTCGCCGTCTTGGGCGAAGATGGCCGGGATCGGCTTGCCGGCGCGTTCGGCGATGATGTCGTCGAGGTCCACGAACGGGCGGCCCAGGCGCGCCGCAACCTCGCGGCCGACGGCCGTCTTGCCGGCGCCCATGAAGCCCGTCAGGATGATGTTGGGCTCCGAGGCCTGGACGCCGGAGGCTGAATGCAAGTTGCTCATCGATGGTCTCCCGTTCAGCCCGCTTCGTAGGCGAATCGCCATGGTGCATCGTCCATCGGCAGATCCTCCAGCCGGCTTCGACGCAGTGCAGCGGCGCGCGGCCGTTGTTCGGCCAGCGAGTCGCCGCCCAGCTTCTCCATCAGCGCGTCCGCCATCACCCAGGCCACCATCGCCTCACCGATCACCACCGCGCGCGGCACGGCGCAGAAGTCGGAGCGCTCATAGTTCGTGGGCGCCGGCTTCCCACTCGCCAGGTCGACCGAGCGCAGCGGCGACAGGGTGGTGCTGATCGGCTTCATGGCCGCTCGCAACACGATCGGTTCGCCGGTGGTGACGCCGCCCTCCAGCCCGCCCGCACGGTTGCTGGCGCGACGCAGGTTGCCCGACGCGTCGCGTACGATCTCGTCATGCACTTGGGTGCCGCGCAGGCGAGCATTCGCGAAGGCCGGACCGATCTCGACTCCTTTGATCGCCTGAATCGTGGCAACTGCAGCCAACAGCCTACCGTCCAGTTTCCGGTCGAAGTGGACGTGGCTGCCCAGTCCAGGCGGCGCGCCCAATACGACCACTTCGAACACGCCGCCGAGCGTATCCTTGGCTTGCATCACATCCCGGATGTGCCCGCGCATCGCCTCGGCGGCCGCGGGATCGGGACAGCGGACGTCGCTGGTTTCGGCGACCTCACAACGCTCGACATAAGACATAGCATCCGGCAGCGAGGCTTCCACGGCGCCGATGGAGGTGACGTAGCCGCCGACCGTGACAGCGAACTGCGCCAGGTAGGCTTTGCACACCGCGCCGACCGCTACGCGGGCGGTGGTCTCCCGCGCGCTGGCGCGTTCCAGCGCGAGCCGCAGATCGCGATAGCCGTACTTGATGGCGCCGGTGAGGTCTGCGTGGCCGGGCCGCGGGACAGTCATCGGCGGGATCTCCTTGGTCGCCCACGCCCTGTAGTCCAGGTTGGCGATTTCGAGCGCAAGGGGCGCGCCGGTGGTGAGGCCGCCCATCACGCCCGCCGTGAGCTGCACCGCATCGCGTTCGATCTTCATGCGACCGCCGGAGCCATAGCCCTGCTGCCGACGCGCAAGCTCCCGGTTGATCGCGTCGGCCCCGATCGGCAGGCCCGCGACCATCCCTTCGAGGATGGCCGTGAGCCTGGGACCGTGGCTCTCGCCGGCGGTGAGGAAACGAAGAGGACTCAAGCATCGACTCCTATCTGGTCCGACCGGGCGCGGCGCGCCACGAGCACCTCGCGCTGCTTGATCACCCGGTCCACGCGGTGTCCCAGCCGATCATAGGGCGGCTGGTTGAACACTCGCAGCGCGGCGGCCGATTCCACCAGTGCGATCATGTCGGGCCGCGGAAAACGCGTTGCATCCCACGAGAACACCAGCGCGCCCTCTTCGGCCAGGAGGGAGGTCCAGGCGGGCAGCGCCGCGGAGAGGAGCGCGACCAGTGGGCCATGATGCTGGATTCCGTATGGCAGATCCGTCACAATCAGATGCGGTCTGAAGCCAGCGATCAGCTCCGGGGACCTCGCTGTCTCGCCGTGCGCCAGCAGACAGCGCTGCCGGACCACTCTGGGGGTGGCCTTGCCGATGGCAAACGACCATCGATGCCCCAACTTTCTCAGCCGCTCCTGCTTCAGGTCGAAAGGCACGCCATGCTCGCGCAGATACTCACCCAAGAAGGCCGCCGTTGACTCCACGTCGCCCAGTTCGCGCTCGACCCCCGCAGCATTCGCCCCCAGTGTCAGCGCGGCGAAGAGCGTCGTGCCGCCCCCGGCGAGCGGGTCGAACACGCTCAGCGCGTCCCACGGCCGGTCGGCATATCCGCTGCTGAACCGGGCGATGTTGCACAGAAAGTGCGTGAACTGCTCGTTTGTCTTGCCCCGGTACCGGCGCGCCATCAGCAGGTCCTGCGGCAGCGCCGCGGCAAAGCAGGTTTCCAGGGGACGCAGAAAGGGCCCCTGAAGTTCACCGATCCGTTCGTGGTACGTGAAAAAGCCGCTGGAGAGCGCCAGAGCGCCCAACTCGCCGCGCTGCGCCTCATCGGGTGCTGCGGACAGGTCGAAGCGCAGGTACGGCCGGCCTCCTAGCCGGATAGCGCACACCTCGGTCATGAGCCGGCCCACCGGGCTCAGGGCCAGCTCATGCGGGGCCAGGGCGCCTGCCACGTCGGCGTACTGGGTGCTCCGCTGCGGCGCGATCTGCGCCACCAGTGTGACCACTGTATTCTCGTCCTTCGAACAGCCAGGCGATGCGCAGAGCCATCACGCACGCAGCCGCAGCAGGTGATGCTGCTTCTTGCCGGTCCGCAGCACCACGAACCGGCCGGCGATGAGCTGCGCCGTCGTGATACTCTGCGCAGCGTCTTCGACGCGAACGTTGTTGACGTAGGCGCCGCCGGCCGCGATCAGCCTGCGCGCCTCTCCCTTCGACTTCGCCAGGCCTGTCTCGGTGAGGAGATCGAGGATCGGCGTGCCGTTCCCTTCGAACGCCGAATGCGGTATCTCGCTGGCTGGCGCCTCGCTGAAGACGTCCTCGATGTCTTCAGGGCTCAGTCCATCGAGCGCGCCGCCGAAGAGCGCCTGGGAGGCGCGCTCGGCGTCGGCGAGCGCCTGGTCGCCGTGCACCAGGCGCGTCATGTCGCGCGCCAGCTTTCGCTGCGCCTCGCGCTGCTCCGGTCGCTCGGCCAGCACCTGTTGCAGCGCCGCAATCTCCTCCTGATCCAACCAGGTGAAGTAACCGAGGTATCGGATGACGTCAGCATCCTGCAGGTTGAGCCAGAACTGGTAGAAGCGGTAGGGCGATGTGCGTTTGGCATCCAGCCAGATAGCGCCCTGTTCCGTTTTGCCGAGCTTCACCCCTTCGCTGTTGGTCACCAGCGGATAGACGAGGGCATGGGCGTGCACCCCCCTGACGCGGCGGATCAGGTCGACGCCCGCCACAATGTTGCCCCACTGATCGCTGCCGCCCGCCTGGAGCGTGCAGCCGTACCTGTCATGGAGCTGCAAGAAGTCGTAGGCCTGCAGCAGCATGTAGCTGAACTCGGTATAGGAGATGCCGTCCTGCCGTTCCAGGCGCGACTGCACCGACTCCTTCGCGATCATGTAGTTGACGGTGAAGTGCTTTCCCACATCGCGCAGGAAGTCCATCATCGGAATCGTGGTCAGCCAATCCGCATTGTTGACGATCCGGGCCGGGTTGCCGCGCACATCGAAGTCGAGAAAGTGCGCCAACTGCTTCTTGATGTTCTCGACATTCGCCGCGATCCGCTCCTTGCTCTGCAGCGGGCGCTCATGAGTCTTGCCACCCGGGTCGCCGATCAAGCCGGTGCCACCGCCGGCCAGGGCGATGGGCGTGTGGCCGCAGCGCTGCATGCGCGCCAGCACGATCAATGCCAGCAGGTTGCCCACCTGGAGGCTGTCTGACGACGGATCGAAGCCGATGTAAGCCGTGATCGGCCCCTTTGCCAGCATCTCAGGCAGTCCGTCCGTGAAGTCGTAGACCAGACCGCGCCATTGCAGCTCCTCGAACAGGCTCTTCATGCGTATAGCTCCTTCTGCATCCAATGGGCGAGTGCGCGCTCATCCGCGCCGGTCCAGAGCGCCGCCGAGCGCGCACCCTGGTGCACCAGCATCCCCAGGCCATCGATGGCGTAGGCGCCGGCGGCCTCCGCCAGCCTCAAGAACGGCGTGCGGACGTTGTAGATCAGGTCATAGACCACCTGGTCGGGCCGGAACGGCACGGCCGCATCCCATGGCAGCGCATCGGCATCACCGTGCAGGCCGAGGCTGGTCGTATTCACGATCAGGTCGGCGCTGGCCGCCAGCGCCGGCAGATCGCCCGGAAACGGATGCGCCGACACCTGCGCCGCCGGCAGCACCCGTTCTATGAGGCGACTCAGCTCCTCGGCGCCGTCCGGCGTCCGGTTCGCGATCGCAACGCTCACCCCCGCCTCGGCCAGCGCAAAGACCACGGCCCGCGCGGCGCCGCCCGCACCGATCACGACGGCGCGCCGGATCGACGAACTGCGGGCCGAACGTCCCGAGGCTGGCTCCCGCTCCTCGTCGCCTCCCTCGCGTTTCCAGGTCGGGCTCTGCCCGTTCTCTGCATTCCGCTGCCGGGCATCGCCCACGCGCACCCCGTGCGCCCACAGGTCCATCATGAACCCGTGGCCGTCCGTGCTATCGCCCAGCAGCGAACCGTCGGGTCGAATGATGATGGTGTTGACCGAGTCGACCGCCGCCGCAATGGGCGTCAGCGCATCCATCAACCGCGCCAGCCCCGGTTTGTGCGGGATCGTGGCATTGCAACCGGAGAAGCCCAGCGCGACCAGACCCCGAACCGCACCGGCCAGCCGCTCCGGCGGCACCGGGAACGGCACATACACCCAGTCCAGACCCAGTGCAATGAACGCTGCATTATGCATGCGCGGGCTCAAGCTGTGCGTGATGGGCCAGCCCATCACGCCGGCAAGCCGCGTCGTCCCGGTGATGGCCGGACGTCGATGGCCGGAGGCCGGTGGATGAGCCGCAACTGCTCTGCTCTCGTGCATACGCCTACCCCATCGGCTATTCGCCGTCTTCCGCCCACTCGAGATCGGCTCCCAACGTGCACATCGTCTCCACGAAGTTCGGGAACGAATCGCGGATCACGGCTGCATCCAGCACCTCGGTCGGGCCGTCGGCCACGAGCGCCGCGACGGCGAGCGACATCGCCAGCCGATGGTCGTGATGGCTGTCCACGACGGCCCCTTTCAGCTGCGCTGGGCCCCGTATGATCATGCCATCGGGCTGCTCGGCGACCTCGGCGCCCATCTTGCGCAGCTCCCGGCAGACCGCGCCGATCCGGTCCGACTCCTTGACGCGTAGCTCGGCGGCCTCGCGGATGACCGTCACACCCTCGGCTCGCGTCGCGGCGACGGCAAAAATGGGGAACTCGTCGATGGTGCGAACCACAACCTCGCCTCCGACCGTCACACCGTGCAAGGCGCTGCTGCGCACCGCCAGGTCGGCCAATGGCTCGCCCCGGCTCGCAGGCCGCCCGGGCATCGGCCGCTCATCGGGTTCGATCGTCTGTCTCCTGTCGTAGATCTGCAAATCGCCCCCCATCTCTGTCAGCAGATCGGCCAGCCCGATGCGCGTGGGGTTCACGCCCACGCCGAGCAGTCGTAGATCGGAGCCCGGAACCAACGCTCCGGCCACGAGCGGAAACGCTGCGGACGAGAAATCGGCGGGCACATGCAGCACGCCGCCACCGATCAGTTGCTGGCCGCCGAGCAGTCGGATCGCGGCGCCCGTCCCCTCCGCGGCGACCCTGACATCGACCTGGAACTGCTCCAACATGCGCTCGGTGTGGTCGCGAGCCGGGCCCGGCTCGCGCACCACAGTCTCCCCCGAGGCGAAAAGACCTGCCAACAGGATGGCCGATTTGACCTGGGCGCTGGCGACCGGCATGGTGTAATCGATGCCGGCCAGGCGGCCGCCGCGGATCGCCAGGGGCGGCAGGCGGCCGTCCTGCCGCCCCAACACCGTCGCGCCCATCAGCCGCAACGGCTCGGCCACGCGGCCCATCGGCCGGCGGCGCAGCGCCTCGCTGCCGGTGACCACGCTGGTGAATGGTTGGCCTGCCAGGATGCCCGCCAGCAGTCGCATGGTCGTGCCCGAACCCGCGCAGTCCAGCACGTCCGCCGGTTCGCGCAGGCCTGCCCGCCCTGCGCCGCGGACCGTGAGGGTGGTTGCGTCGTGCTGATCGACCTGCACGCCCAGAGCCCGAACGCAGCGCAACGTGGCCTGGCAGACATCGGCGTCCACCCAGCCGTGAATCTTTGTCTCCCCCTCGGCCAGTGCGCTCAACAGCAGTGCACGGTGACTGATCGATTTGTCGCCCGGCGCTGCCACCGCGCCGCGCAGCGGGCCGGAGGGGTGAACGATGAGTCGTGCCATAGCACCTCGCATGGGTGAGCGACGAGAGGTCAGGCGCCAACGGCCTGAGACGAAGCAGGCAGCGCGTCAGCCACGGTCCACACCTCGTCGTCCGTCGGTCATCAAAACTGCATCGCGGCCCGCCGGGCCTGTGCAGCGCACAACTGCCCGCGCAGGCCCGCTTCGTCACCGCCGGCCAGCGCGCTGCGCAGACCGGCCAGTTCGTCGGCGAACGCGTCCAGCCAGTCGAGCACCGCCTCGCGATTGGTGAGCAAGGTGTCGAGCATCATATCGACATCACTGGCCGCCACGCGTGTAGTGTCACGAAAACCTGAAGCTGCCAGGCTCCACGGCAGCTCGGCGCCGGCTGCATCCACAGTACGCACCAGAGCCGTCGCCACCGCATAAGGCAGGTGACTGATGGCGGCTACCGCACAGTCATGGGCCCGCGGGTCGACCACCAGCGGTCGCGCGCCGACCGCACGCGCCAGCCGGTGCGCCGCGGCCAGCGCCTCGGGAGCGGTGCGCTCCAGCGGGCAGAGGACGAACGGTCGGCTCCGGTAGAGGCTGGCCTCCGCGGCGGCGAATCCGGCGCTCTCCTTGCCGCACATCGGATGCGCGCCGACCGGCTGCAAGCCCGCTGGCAGCGCAGCCATGGCTGCACAGATCTGAGCCTTGCTGCTGCCCATATCCATGATCAGTGCACCGGGGCGGGCTGCGCGCCCGACCTCCGGCAGCAGGCGCATGATGGTGCGCACCGGCGTGGCGAGCACGACGACGTCGGCGGATGCAGCGCCTTCGGCCACGTCTCTGGTGGCGACGTCGACGGCCCCGGCCGCGGCCACGGCCCGCAAGGTCTCTGCGCTGCGCGTCACGCCCACGATGCGGCCCACACGCAGCTCCGGCGCACCGGGATCCTCGGCGGCCGCACGCAAGGCCAACGCCAGCGACCCCCCCATCAGGCCCAGGCCGATGATGCAGATATCAAAAGCGTCGTCGGGCATCGTTTCTCCGGTGACAAGCGCGCGTGCCGGAAGATGGGAGAGCAGCGCCCACCCCCACTAGACCGTCCGTCCCACTGCCGGCGCGATCTGACGGATGGAAGCGACGAGATCGGCGAAGCGCTCCGGCTTGAGCGACTGCGCGCCGTCGGAGAGCGCCTTAGCCGGGTCGGGATGCACCTCGATCATCAGGCCGTCGGCGCCTGCCGCGATACATGCCCGGCCGACCGCCGACACGAGGTCCCACTTGCCGGTTCCATGGCTCGGATCGCCGAAGATGGGCAGATGGGTCAGGCCTTTCAGCAGTGGAATGGCATTGATATCGAACGTGTTGCGCGTGGCCGTCTCGAAAGTGCGGATGCCGCGCTCGCATAGCATGACCTGACGATTGCCGCCGCTCAGGATGTAGTCGGAGGACAGGAGCCACTCCTGAACCGTATTCATCAGCCCGCGCTTGAGCATTACCGGGATGCGCGTGCGGCCTACGGCCTGAAGCAACGGGAAGTTCTGCATGTTGCGGGCGCCGACCTGGAGCACATCGGCATACTTGCTTACGAGCGGCACCTGTTCGGTGGACATCACCTCAGTGATGATGGGCATGCCCACTTCGTCGCGCGCTTCTGCCAGCAGCTCGAGCGCCTCTTCCCCCAGCCCCTGGAACGAGTAAGGTGAGCTGCGCGGCTTGAAGGCCCCTGCGCGCAGGATTGTGGCGCCAGCTTCCTTGACCGCCCACGCGGTCTCAAGGAGTTGGCTGCGCGTCTCCACCGAGCAGGGACCGGCAACGATCACGATCTTCTCGCCGCCGGCGTGCACGCCGCGGACGTCCACGATGGTGTTCTCAGGGTGGAAATCGCGACTGGCCAGCTTGAACGGCTGGAGGATGCGCACGACCTGCTCGACGCCGGGCAGCAGCTCGAAATTGTGGTTGTCAAGCGGCCGGTCGTCGCCCACGACGCCGACGATGGTGCGCTCGGTGCCCTGTGAGAGATGCGCCCGGTAGCCGAACGCTTCGACCTGGCTGACGACGAAACTGAGGTCGGCGGCGCTTGCGCCGCGCTTCATGACGATGATCATGGCAGGATGCCTCCGGGTCAGGATTGGGCATGAGACGGGACGCCTCAGGGTGCGTCAGTTGGCTGCACGTCTCACGGATCACTTGTCGCGCTGCATGTGTCACGCTTCACGTGACGCCTCCGGCGCGGCCGGGTAACTGCCCAGCAGCTTGACGAACGCCGCGCGGGTGAGCAGGCTGCTTAGCGCGCGGCCGACGCCCATGTCGTTGTAGTGGCCTTCCATGTCCACATAGAAGACATAGTGCCAGGGCCGGTTGCGCCGCGGGCGGCTCTCGATCTTGGTCAGGTTGATGCCGCGGTTGGCGAACTCTCCGAGGGCGTGATAGAGCGCGCCCGGCGTGTGCGTTGTGGCGAACACGATCGATGTCTTGTTGCGCGCGGCGGGTGGCAGATCCTCGCGACCGAGCACGAAGAAGCGCGTGGCGTTCTCGGGCGAATCCTCAATCCCAATCGCCAGCACCTCCAGCCCGTAGGTCTGGCCGGCGAGCGCACTGGCGATGACCGCTGCGCCTGGCTCAGGGTGGGCGGCCAGCTCGCGCGCCGAACCGGCGGTGTCATAGCCAGGCATCGCTTCCCAGCCGCGTGTGCGGAGGTAGCGCT
>CAYRFV010000194.1:0-10841 GCA_964423545.1 uncultured Anaerolineales bacterium
CCGTCTTGGCAAGGTTGGTGGCGTAGTTCGCATTGGTCAGATAGTAGTGACGACCCGGATGCTGCGGAAAATAGGCGGCCGCGGCATTCGGCATCGGCGTGCTGACTGCCGGTTCGCGAGCGGCCACCGAGCTGGCCAGGGGAATGCTCATCAGGAGACAGGCGAGCAAGGCGGCTGCTCGCCAATCCCCTTTGATGCGTAGCGTCAGGCGTATCACGGCTAGTCCCTGACGCACCAGACAGGCCCGACGATGTTGCAGGGCCAGGAGGTTGCGTCCCAGGTGAAGATGTCACCTGGGGCCGTCTCCCAGGTTCTGGAAAGTCGCACAGTGACGCCGGAGTCGGCGCTGCTGTTGCTGGTCCAGTTGAGGCAGTTGCCGCTGCCGGTGGTGGTGCTGCCGCTGCTATCCCAGCCGGTGCGCACCCAGCCGTTCCAGAAGGAGGGCGGGCCGTAGCCGCTGTCGGCCTTGGTATGCGCGGCCGGGTGGTCATAGTCGTAGATCAGGTTCGAGACGTCGAGGATCTCCCAGAACGACGCCATGTGGTAACCCGCCGCACACGCCGTCTTGGCAAGGTTGGTGGCGTAGTTCGCATTGGTCAGATAGTAGTGACGACCTGCGCCTGCGGCCGTAGGCGCCGCAGGCGCCGCGCTTGCAGCCGGCGCCACTCCGACCGATCCCACGGGGATCCAGTCCCCATTGGTGGTCAGGGTGACATCGTTCATTCCGGCAGGCGGGGCAGGCATGGAGACGGGTGGCGACGCTTGCCTGACGGCGGGCGGCTCAGGCTGGCCGGTGTTCGTGGTGCGGGATGTATCGTCCTGTGCACCCGACACCGCATAGAGCAGGCACATTAAGCCGACAACCAGGCCGAGCACGGTGAGTGTGCGCAGGTCAAGGTTCAGGTCGACAACGATCGGCTCCCTCGTCTTCATTGAGGTCTCCTTTCGCTGCGCTTCAGCGCAGCGGGTCTGAAGTTCCCGTCCGCCCATCGATATCTGGCCCAAAAGACAGCGCGGCCGCCTAACCGTGACGTGTCTATCTCGAAGGACGGGTGGCTGCCTGCAATGGCATCTCGCTCCAGTTGAGGCGGATCGGACGGTAAGGAAGGATTTCACACAGCCGATGATACTATATCATTCGTGCAGATCGAAGTCAATACTCGTCTGCGATGCTGCGATGGAATCATCAGAGAGCTTCGCATACCTGGGCTGATGCCGGCTCACCGGGCGCCGGCCCGGCCTGGCGCCTGATTGAGCTGGGGCCGCCCCTGGACAATCGTGAAGCGCTTCCTCTTGGTCTCACACCCAATGCTGTTGGCGCGCAAATGCCTTCAGCTCGTCGCGGAACTGCGGCGCCGCGACGTTGATCAGCTCGTGCACGCGCTGGCGAATCGTCCGGCCGAAGAGCCGCGCCACGCCGTACTCGGTGACGACGGTATGCACGTGGTTGCGCGTGGTCACGACGCCGGCGCCGGGTTTCAGCATCGGCACGATGCGGCTGACCGCGCCCTCCTTCGCCGTCGCAGGCAGCGCGATGATCGGCAGTCCGCCCGGCGAGCGCAGCGCACCGTAGACGAAATCGAGCTGCCCGCCCACGCCGCTGTAGAAGATCGTCCCCATCGAGTCCGCACACACCTGGCCCGTCAGATCGATCTCCAAAGCCGAGTTGATCGAGATCTGCTTGGCGTTCTGCGCGATCACGAACGGATCGTTGATGTAGTCCTGCGGGTGGAACTCGAACAGCGGATTGTTGTCCATGTAGTCGTAGAGCCGCTGCGAGCCGAGCGCGAAGCCGGAGATGATCTTGCCGCGATGGATCGTCTTGGCTGCGTTCGTCAGCACTCCCGAATCGATCAGCTCGATCACGCCGTCCGAGAAGAGCTCCGTGTGCACGCCCAGGTCCTTCTTGTCGCTCAGGTAAAGCAGCACCGCGTCCGGGATCTCGCCGATCCCCATCTGCATCGTCGCGCCGTCGGGAATCAGGCCGGCGATGTGGCTGGCGATGCGCTTCTGGATTTCGCCCGGCTGGCCCATCGGCACTTCGACGATCGGGTAGGAGACTGGAACGATGTGCGTCAGCTTCGAGACATGGATGAAGCTGTCGCCCAGCGAGCGCGGCATCCGGTCGTTGACTTCCGCGATAACGATCCTGGCGGCCTCTGCGGCGGGCTTGGTCAGGCCCACCTCCACCCCGAATGTGCAGAAGCCGTGCTCGTCGGGGGGCGAGCAGTGGATCATCGCCACGTCAAGCTGGAGCAGATCCGGATCGCGCAGCGCGCGCGGGATCTGGCTCAACAGGATCGGCGTGAAATCGGCGCGGCCCTCGTTGACCGCCTTCCGGACGTTGGTGCTGATGAAAAGCGAGTTGACGCGGATGTGTCCCGCCATCTCCGGCGCCACGTAGTCCGCCGGGCCGATGGTGAGCACCTGGATGATCTCGACCTCTTCGAGCTGCGGCGCCCGGCGCACCAGCGCGCCGAGCAGCTCCTTCGGCACCGAGCAGTTGCCGGTCATGAAGACGCGGTCGTGCGACTTGATCGCCTCCACTGCGGCGTCGGCGGAGCAGAGCTTGGCGTGGTAAGATGCCCGGTTCATCGCTCGCCTCCGACCTCGCTCAACCTCATCATCGCCCACCTCCGCGGGAGAGGCCGTCTCTGCAGGAGAGGCCGTCTCCTGCGGAGACGCTGCCCTCCACCGACTCGCGCAGCACCGGGTGGACGATCTCGCCGTTGTGCGTATTGATGCCCAGGCGCAGCGCCGAATCGGAAACGATCGCTTCGGCCAGTCCCCGCTCGGCGATCTCTCGGATGAAGGGCCAGAACGCGTTGTTGAGCGCGTGGGTCGTGGTGCGCGCCACCACCCCGGTGATGTTCGGCACGCAATAGTGGATGACCCCTTCTTCGATGTAAGTGGGCGCCTGATAGGTCGTGGGCCGGCTGGTCTCGACGCAACCCCCCTGGTCGATCGACACATCCATGATGACCGAACGGGGTTTCATCGTGCGCACTGTCTCGCGCGTGACCACGATCGGGGTGCGGGCGCCGGGAATCAGGACTGCACCTACCACCACGTCGGCGCGCGGGATCACCTTGCGCACGTTGAAGTCGTACGACACCATCGTGCGCACCCGGCAGCCGCGCTCCTCCGCCAGTTGCAGCTTGTTCAGATCGCTGTCCATCAACGTCACGTCGGCGCCCATGGCCGAGAACATGCGCGCCGCGTTCGCGCCGACGATCCCCGCGCCGAGGATGACCACCTTGGCGGGCGGCACGCCCGGCGCCCCGCCCAACAGGATGCCGTGCCCCCCCTCGTTGTTCTGCAGGAGCTGGCTGGCGATGGGTGCGATCATCCGCCCCGCGATCTGGCTGGCCGCAGCCAGCACGGGTAGCCGTCCGTCCGCCGTCTGGATGGTCTCATAGGCGACCGCAGTGACCTTGCGCTGGAGCAGCGTCGCCAGCCGCGCCGGGTGCGCCACCGCCAGGTGCAGGAAGCCGCACAGGATGTGCCCCTCCCGGAGCAGGTCGAACTCCTGCTCCACCGGCCGCGAAACGGTCAGGATCATCTGGCCGCGGCCGTAGAGCTCCTCGGGAGAGTACACGATCTGCGCGCCGGCCTGCCGGTAGCGCTCATCATCGAAGCCGCTGCCCTGGCCGGCATCGCGCTCGACGTAGACGCGATGACCCTGCCGCGTCAGCACCTCGACCCCCATCGGGGTCATGCCGACGCGATAGTCAAAGGGCCGCTTCTGTTTGGGAATGCCGAAGTCCATGGCGCCTCCTCATTGAGACGAGATAGAGGCGGGAGATGGGAGACAGGGATGCGAGATAGAGAGAAGAGCTAGAGAGACGAGACGGAGATGGAGACGCGAGATGAGAGACCGTGACGAGAGCTGGCAGAGGGAGACGCGAGAACAGGCATCCCGAGAACGCCTCCCTCTTCACCCTACCTCCATCCCAATCCCCACGCCGCCTCCCGACCCCATCTCCGCACTGCACCTCCCCCGTCTATCTCCGTCCTCTATCGCCACCCTTCCCCTCTACCTCCCCACCCGTTCCCGGCGATGCGTGCCGTCGCAGAGCGGCTTGATCTTCGAACGCCCGCAGCCGCACAACATCACCCGGTTCCGTGTCTCGAACGGCTTCCCGTCGGCGCGCTCGATCGGGATGTTGCCCGTCACCCAGTAAGGACCGGTGATGGGTCCTTCCGCGGTGATCTCGGTGATCACCGCGATCTCCTGCGGCAGATCAGGCTCGATATCCGGCCCCTCTTCCTCGACGGCATAGGTGTACGAGCCGGACGGACAGCGCTCGATCATGGCCATCACCAACGACCGCACCTGCGTGTCGTCGGTCTGCGCGACCATCCGCTCGATGTCGGTCAGCCGAGTGCCGCAGAAGCCTGCCTCCATGCACAGGGAGTGATCGCGCTTGACGACGATCTTCGTGCCGCCCGCGTAGATCTCCTGCCGCTCGACCGTGAGGCCGGTGTCGGCCGCTTCGGCGCCGTCCCAGTCCGCATAGCGGTGCGAGCGGTCGCAGAACGGCATCTCGGCCGACGCTCCGCACCGGCACAGTTCGTAATCGCCGGATGTTTCGACGATCCCTTCTTTTTGCCAGGTCAGCGGCTCGCCATACTCCGAGACAATCTGCCTCTTCCTCACCAGGGGAATATCGCCCTGCACCTGGTATGGGCCGTCCGCCTCCACGATGATCCGCCTGTGGCTCTCAGTTGCCATCGACTGCCTCCCTCACACCGTTATTTCAGGATCAGCTCTTCGAGCGGCCTGCGCTGGCGGGGGGCCAGCTCGCGTTCCTTCAGGTTCTCCGGCAGTTGCTCCGGATCGCCGAGGTAGCCCACGGCGATCATCGCCACCGGTTCCAGCTCCGGCGGGAGATCGAACAGCTGCCGCGCCTTCTCGCCGGAGAAGCCGCCCATCGGATGGACGAAAAGATCGAGCGCTGCGGCTTGGAGGCTCAGGTTGCCGGTCGCCAGGCCGACATCGTGCAGGGCGTAGCGGTTGGGCTGGCCGCTGCGGCTGCTGGTCGTCCTCGCCAGTGTCAGGATCAGGGCCGGCGCGGCTGTCGCCCATACCCGGTTGCTCTCGCTCAGGCAGGCAGCCAGTTGGCCGTAGCGTTCGGCCTGCGCCTGCGTGGCGTAGATGAAGCGCCACGGCTGTTCGTTGCCGCTCGAAGCGGCCCAGCGCGCCGCCTCGAACAACATCATGATCTGCTCTTCCGCGACCGGCTGTGTCGAAAACGCGCGCGGGCTCCAGCGCTGCTGGATCAGAGGATAGATGTCATAAGCAAAACGCGGTTGCGGCTTCATCGCCATCTCCTATGCGTCCATGAACTGCTCGGCCGGCTCCTGCTGCGCTGCGTCGAGAATCCGCTCAGCAACGTGCTCTGCGCTGTCGGCCGCCGGCCCGTCGTGACTGCGCTGTCTCTGCCGCATCGCCTGGCTTCCCAGCGAATTCCTGCCGAAATCGGTGGCTGTGAGTCCCGGATAGACGGTGATCACGCGGATGTTGTCGGGCGCCAGTTCAACGCGCGCCGTGTCGGAGAGCATGTTCAGCGCCGACTTGGTGGATGCATAGGCCGCCAGGCCGGGGATGACGCGTTTCGTGACCATCGAGCTGATGTTGATGATCAGGCCGCCGCCGCCCTGGCGCATCATTGGGACCGCGGCCTGGATGGCGTACAGCACGCCGAACAGGTTCAGCTCGATGATCTGGCGGTAGTCGTCGGGACTGACCTGCGCCACTGTCCCCACAGCGGCCTGCCCGGCATTGTTGATAAGGATGTCGATGCGGCCGTAGTGGTCGAACGCCCGCTCGACCGCCTGGCCGACCGCGACGGGATCGCGCATATCGGCAGGCACCGCCAGCGCAGCGACCCCTTGTCCGGCCAGTTCATCAGTCAATGCGGCCAGCCTATCCGCGGCGCGCGCAACCAGCACGAGCCTGGCGCCTGCCGCGCCGAACCGCCGCGCCGTCGCCAGACCGATACCCGCCGATGCGCCCGTGATAAGGGTGACCTTGCCCGGAATGTCCATGATGGTTGTCCTAGACTTGCTGAGTGATCCCTGCGAATGGTTGAAACGCTCCTATCGGCTCTACCCCTCGTTCGCCCACTTCACCAGCGCCTTCATATAGGCGATCGAATACGCCGTCCCGATGCGGGGGTCATTGCCCATCAGCGGAATGTGGTCGGCGATCACCACGCCGTCGAAGTCGATGGCCCGCAGCGCACGCATCACCTTCGACATGTCCATGTAACCCGCGTCGATGAAGGTCTCCACGAAATGCGGCAGCGGCCGATCCACGTTGCGGAAGTGCACCTTGAACAGCTTACGCTGCCTGCCGAACTCGTGGATCGTGTCGACCACGTCCTTCCCCATCAACGGGCCCCCTTCCAGCCAGCAGCCCACGCACAGACACACCCCCACGTTCGGGCTGGCGGCGACGTCGAGGCCACGCTGGTAGCCGTCGAAGCTGCTGAAGATGCAGCGCGGCACGCCCGCAAGCTCCGGCCAGGGCGGATCGTCCGGGTGGATGCCGATCCGCACACCCGCATCCTCAGCCACCGGCGCGACCTCTCGGATGAAAGTGGTGAAGTTGTCCCAGATCTCCTCCTGGCTGTAGACGCGGCCATGCGAAAGCGGGGTGCGGTAGTGCAGATCGATCCAACGACCTTCCTCGGCCTTGGCTGCATCGAAGGCGCGTGCGCTCGCTCCGCCGCGCGTGAGCTCCCGCTCGGTGCTCCAAATGCCATTCGCCATGTGCGCATAGGTGGTGTACGGAATGCCGGCTCGGCTCAGATCGCGCAGGTGGCGCTTGTACTGCTCGATCTTGGCCCGGCGACCCTCCAGCCCCAGCACGATGGCATCCTGGTTGTGCACATCCCTGTTGCCGAAGCCATACACCCGGATGCCGTGGCTCTCGAACAGCTCGCGGCGGCTGGCGAAGTAATCCGCGCTGGCCTTGGCCGCGTTCGTCCAAAGAACCACCCATTCGACGCCCATCTGACGGATGAGCGCCAGCTCTTCATCGCTCGGTTCAGGCGAGGCCTGGATGGCGACTTTGATGCCGGGCTCGATGGTCGGAAGCATGATAAGTCCTTTCCGTGTTATCCCAACGCCACGTCCAACATCATCATCAGCGCAAAGCCGAGCATCCCGCCGGTCGTGGCCGCGTGCGTGTCCTCTGCTTGCTGCGCTTCGGGGATGAGTTCCTCGATGACGACATAGATCATGGCCCCGGCCGCGAACGCCAGGGCGTAAGGCAGCAGCGGCCGGATCAGCAGCACGGCGACCGCGCCCAATACACCGGCGATTGGTTCGACCATGCCCGAAGCCTGGCCGTACAGAAAGGCCCGGAAACGCCCCATGCCTTCGCGCCGGAGCGGAACCGACACCGCCATGCCCTCCGGCAGGTTCTGCAGCCCGATGCCGATGGCGAGCGCCATGGCGCCGGCCAACGAAGCTACCGGCAGCCCCGCCGCCACCGCGCCGAATGCCACGCCCACGGCCAGTCCTTCAGGGAAGTTGTGCAGTGTGATCGCCAGCACCAGCAGGATGCTGCGCCGCCACTGCGTCTTGAGCCCCTCGGCCGCCTCAGTGGGCTGCCCGATGTGCAGGTGCGGCAGGATCTTGTCGACCACCCACAGAAACAGGCCGCCCACCAGAAAGCCCACGACTGCTGGGAGCCACGCCGGCAGTGGTCCCTCTTCGGCCATCTCGATAGCCGGAGCCAGCAGCGACCAGAAGCTGGCCGCAATCATGACGCCAGCCGCAAAGCCGAGCATGGCATTCATGACGCGCATGTTGACGCTCTTGAAGAAGAACACGCCTGCGGCCCCGAGTGCAGTCATCCCCCAGGTGAAGCACGTGGCCAAGAATGCCGCAAGAATCGGGTTATAGCCTATGAGTTCTTGAATGTCCATCTCCCATCCTTCCTTCTGGAGAGAGCTCGTGCTGGATCAGCCGCTCGCCGCCGCGCCAGTCGTCCCGCTCGCCGAAGACGCGAACCGTCCGGCCGTCGCGCGTCTCGATGCTGCCCAGCTCGCCGTCGATGCGGAGGGTGTGAATCTCCGGCCCGGACGCCGTCACCAGGCTCTTCATCACGAAGCATAGCACTCGCGCGTCCTCTGCGGCAGCGCAGGTTTGCCGATGACGCCGTTGCGGATCAGCTCCCCGATCTTGTGCGACAGCGGCAGGAATCGCTCGTTCTCGGCGGTCATCAGGGTCACGCCTGCGCGGTCGGCGGCTGCGAGCATGGCGGATTCCCGCCCAGCCGCATCCGATGATGGCCAGCCGCAGCCGCTTTCCATCCGCTCTCCCTGCTCCGATCACGCCCCACGTATCAGCGCCAGCACCTCCTGCAGCAGCGTCTGCGTCGTCGCCAGCCCCTCGTTGCCGTAGATGGTCTCATTTCCCTGCCAATCACCATAATACCCGCCCGCCTCGCGGAAGATGGCCGGAAAGGGTCCGGCGTCCCATGGGTGCATGGCCGGATCGAGCATGATCTCGATGCGCCCCGTTGCCACCAGCAGGTAGCCGTACGCATCGCTCCAACCCACGCGTACGTAGGCGCGGCGCGCGATGCGCTCCCACGCGGCCGCACGGCCGTGGGCCGTGAAACCGCCGAGGTCGGTCGTCGAGACGTAGGCCCGGCTCAGATCGACGGTCTGCGAGACGCGTGTGCGGCGGCCGTTCCACCAGCAGCCTTCGCCCGTGGCGGCGGTGAGCATCTCGTCCGTGCCGGGGAAGTAGGCCGCCCCGGCCTCCACGCGGCCGTCGACCTCCAGGCCGAGCAGCACGCCGTAGAGTGGCACCCCGCGCATGAACGACTTCGTGCCGTCGATTGGATCGATCAGCCACCGGTGACTGCGCCCGACGCCGCCGCCCTCGCTGACGCCGAATTCTTCGCCGACGATGGCATGGTCGGGGAAGGTCTGTTCGATGCGGCTGCGGATGAGCTGCTCCGCCAGGCGGTCGGCGACCGTCACAGGCGAGTCGTCCGCCTTGAAATCGGGCCGCACTCCCGTGCCGAAGTAGCCTAGCGTGAGCTGGCCGGCCAGGTAGGCGGTCCCGGCGGCGAACTCCATGTATTTGCGCAATGCGTCAGCAGATGGCATGATGGCGGTGATCCTTGGGCGAACGGTTGCGGGCGAGGCTGTCTCGCCCAAAGGCCGGCGCACAGAGCGCTCCGACAGGTGATGCCAGGTGACCGAAGAACTGCTGCTCCGCCGCAAATGGACGTTGCGGGCGCATGGCCGCCAGGTAGTTTTCGTCAAGAAGCCCTATGAATCCGAAGCGCATGTGCTGATGAAGGCGCTGTTGTGGGCGCTGTATCTGCCTGAATACCCCGGACTGGCCGTCGAGATCGCGATCAGCGACCGCTACAAGCCGGACGTCGAGGCACTGGATGCGCAGGGCAGGCCGTGCTTCTGGGGCGAGGCAGGCGAAGTGACCCCGGACAAACTTCGCTCTCTCGCCCGCCGCTATCGCACTGTGCACTTTGCGTTGGCCAAGTGGGATGCGCGGCTTGAGCCACACGTGGCCATTGTGCGCCGCGCTTTGCTGGGTCTCGGTCGGTCAGCGCCGTTTGACCTCCTGACGTTTCCCACCGACAGCGCACGACGCTTCATCGATGACCAGGGCAATATCCATCTCTCTCACGCTGATCTGACCTGCATCCGCCTTGGGTGAAAGGCGATCCGGCATGTCGATGGGCGTAGCTCCGCCGGTCACCAATGCTCGTAGCGGACCAGGTCGGCCAGCGGCTTGCGTTCCTTGACCCCTGGCGCATCGCCGGGATAGCCAAGCGGAGTGAACGCCACGGGCTCGACCCCCTCCGGCAGCCCCAGGAGCTCGCGGGCAGCGGCCGGATCGAACGCAGCAACCCAGCAGGCGCCCAGCCCGAGATCGGTGGCGGCAAGCACCATGTGATCCATGGCGATGGCTGCATCCACAAACGCGTAGTTCACGCCATCGCGGCGCACCCACGCCTCCCCTGGCACGACGCAGATGCCGATCACCAACGGCGCCAGTCCGAACCACTCACGGTGATAGAGCCGCCGCAACGCTTCCTGGCGACCCGCAGTGTGGATCACGATCAGTCGAAACGGCTGGCGATTGGCAGCGGTCGGCGCCAGCCGGCCGGCTTCCAGCACCTGGGCAAGCGCGCCATCGGGCACTGCATCTGGCCGATAGGCCCGCACGCTGTAGCGACAACGGATCAGTTCAGCGAACTCCATCCGCGGCCTCCTTGGCTCCGGGTTCCGTCCCGGTACCGGAATCGTATCAGGTGGGCATCGATGTGTCAAGGAATTGGGGGGAATCGAGGGAGCTTCTGGAGGGCGCGCCCGACCAATCGCCGGTCGGGCGCGCTGGGTCGATCTGGCCTGCACGCCATGGCTCGGTGCATGGCGGCGGGTCGCGCAGCTGGCGGCGACTAGGGTTGGAACGGCGGCGGATTCTGCACCTGCACCTGGTGCGCGGCCCCCTGCGCATTATCGCCGCGCACTTGGCCACCGCTGGCAAACGCGGACAGGGTCGTGACGAGCAGCAGCAGCGTGACGACCAACAGGGTGGCGAGCGTCTTCTTCATCGGGAATGTCTCCTTGCCTGGTCAGGATGGGGTCCGAACCCATGGGCTGTGGGCTCTGATTGCCTCTGAATAGATCAACTCCGCAACTGGCCAACAGATACGGGTTGGAGGGGCCGATATGCGGCGCATGGCGAGAGCTGCCCTGACGGCCAGGACGATTCGGCGCCCGCCACCCTGGTTGTGACCAGCGCCTTCCAGCCCACACTGCTCCCGCGATCACGTCCTAGACGAA
>CAYRFV010000195.1:0-3866 GCA_964423545.1 uncultured Anaerolineales bacterium
GATCATCGGGGTGGCGATCCTGTCCCTCGCGATCGTGCGCTTCAGGAAGCGTCTGGAGTGAATCGAGGCGGGACACAGTGACGGCGAGCAGGCGGTCAGACCGACAGAGCGAAAAGGACACCGGGCAAGGCATGGCGCTGGGTCAGAGGGAGGATCCGGTCATCGTCGCCGAAAGGCTCACCCGCTGCTTCGGGCAGATCCGAGCGGTGTCCGAGCTGACCCTTGCCATCGAACGCGGGGCCATCTTCGGGCTGATCGGGCCCGACGGCGCAGGAAAGACGACAGCGATTCGTCTGCTGGCGGCGGTCATGCTGCCCAGCGATGGCAGAGCTTCGGTGCTGGGCTACGACACGCGGCGCCAGGCCGAACACCTGCGCCTTTCGGTCGGTTACATGCCGCAACGATTCAGCCTCTACGGCGATTTGACCGTGCAGGAGAATCTCGTGTTTTTCGCCGACTTATTCGGCGTGCGCGGCGCAGCCGCGCGGCGCCGCATCGAGGAGCTGCTCGGCTTCGCCCGGCTGGCCGAATTCACGCAGCGCCGCGCGGCCGCGCTCTCAGGCGGCATGCAGAAGAAGCTCGCCCTGGCCTGCACCCTGATCCATAGCCCGCAGGTCATTTTTCTCGATGAGCCAACCACGGGCGTCGATCCGATCAGCCGGCGCGAGTTCTGGGATATCCTGGGCAGCCTCCATGCGGCGGGCGTGACGGTCTTCGTCAGCACGCCCTATATGGATGAAGCTGAGCGGTGCAGCCAGGTGGGACTGATGTATGCAGGCGGGTTGATCGAGTGTGATGCTCCCGATGCGCTGCGCCGGCTTGCGCCAGGTGAACTGCTTGCGATTTGGACGCCTCAGATCATCGCGGCGCGGCGACTCGTGCGGAGCCTCCCTGGCGTGCTGGAAGTGCAGACCTACGGCGACCTGCTGCACGTGTTTGTCGTCGATGCGGTCGAGGCTGCACCGCGGCTGGCGGCCGCGCTGCGCGCAGCCGGCGTTCCGGTCACGGAGATCAAGCGCACCACCCCGCGCATCGAGGAGATCTTCGTCTCGCTGATCCAGAGCAGGCAGGAGACTCCCGGCGGCGGGTGGCGGATCGCAGCACGCAGATGATCGCGGAGGCTGTGACGGCAGTGGGTCTCGCACGCGGGAGCTCAGTATGGCGGCGGACGTTGTGCGCGTGACTGCGCCTCGAGAGCGCGCGCCGGCCACGGCCGTCCATGCCGAAAACCTGACCAAGCGCTTCGACCATTTCGTCGCCGTGGACCATATCAGCCTGACCGTGGCACGCGGGACCGTATTCGGTTTCCTCGGGCCAAACGGATCCGGCAAGACGACCACAATGCGCATGCTCCTGGGGCTGCTGGCGCCGAGTGAGGGGCGGGCATCCATCTTCGGCTTCGACTGTGCCAGGCAGATCGAGGCCATCCGCCAGCGCGTCGGCTACATGCCGCAGCGCTTCAGCCTGTATAACGATCTGACGGTGAATGAGAACCTGGACTTCTACGGCCGCGCTTACGGCGTCACCGGCAGACGGTTGACCGCACGCAAGCAGTTCGTCCTGCAGATGGCCGGCCTCGAGGGCCGCGAGCGTGAGCTGACGCGCAACCTCTCGGGCGGGTGGAGGCAGCGGCTGGCGTTGGGCGCTGCGATCCTGCATGAGCCCGACATCCTGTTCCTGGATGAGCCCACGGCCGGGGTCGACCCCGTGTCCCGGCGCCAGTTATGGGAGCTTCTCTACACGGAGGCGACGAGCGGCACGACCGTCTTCGTCACCACGCACTACATGGACGAGGCCGAGCAGTGCCAGGCGCTGGCATTTATCCACCGCGGCGTGATTGTTGCGCGGGGCAGTCCGGCGGAGATCAAGGCGCAACAAATGCGCGGTCAGGTGCTGGAGATCGAGTGCCGGCCCACTGCGCTTGCTCTGCCGGCGCTCAAGAAGTTGGGTGTGTTCGAGGAAGTGGCGCTCTATGGCGCGCGCATCCATGCAGTCGCCGAGCAGGCCGCGACGCTTATCCCCGGCGCCGCGGACGCGCTGGCGGCAGCGGGCGTGGTCATTGAGGGAATAACGGTGATTCCGCCATCGCTGGAGGACGTCTTCATCTCGAAGATTCGCTGAGAGCCAACTCTCGCCAGGCGGTGAAGGACGCAGGGCAGCCATGAAACGCACCGATCTACTGATTCGAATCTTGCTCCTGGTGACCGTGAGTCTGGGCGGATGCTCGGCGCCATCGCCTGACGTGCTTTCGCGAGTGAGCACCGTTGTCGCCGAGCAACGCTCTCGGGCCAACGATCGCATCACGGCGATACGCCTCCCACAGTCCGGCGGCGGCGACGGTTTTTCGGCTTCGGGCACGATCGAGGCGCCCGCTCTTAACGTCGGCAGTCTTCTGGGAGGACGTGTCATCCGCCTGGTCGTCGACAGGGGACAGAGCGTGCGCGCAGGCGACCTTATCGCAATGCTGGACACGACGCTGCTGGATGCCGAGATCGGGCAGGCCGTGGCGGCCAGAGATGTCGCGCAGGCGCAGGTTGCACTGCTGGAAGCCGGCGCCCGAAGGGCCGATCTCGATGTGGCGCGCGCAGCCGTGACGCAGGCCGAGGCAGCCCGGGATGCCGCCTACATCGCGTGGCTGGACGCGCGGGCGCTCGTCGATGCGCCTTCCGAGCTTGATGTCAGGATCGCCGCGACTGAAGCCAACCTGCGCGCCGCTGAGGAACAAGTCCGGGCCAGTCAGTCTGCTGCTGCGGCTGCCGATCTGGAGATGCAGCTCTGGGCTCGCACGGTCAAGTCGCTGGAGGAGGGCTTCGACGTCACGCTGCCACCGATCGCCGGGGGTGGAACCCGCCACGTCGATACGGCGCCGAACAGGCTCGGTGACGCCCGCCTGCAGTGGAATCTTGCCAGCCAGCGGGCCTGGGAGGCGCACGCCAAGGCTGGCGCGACTCTCGCCGGCCGGAACGCCGTGCAACAGATGCTGGCCGATCTGCGCAGTCAGAAGTCAACCCCGTTGGCGCTGAATGCGCAGGCGGACGCAGCGAAGTCAGCGTATGATTTGGCTGCGTCGGCAGTCGCCACGGCGCAGGCCAACCTGACCGTGCTCGAGTCCGGCGCATCGGTCGAACAGATCGCGGCGGCGCGAGCGCAGGTGAGTCGGGCCGATGCCTGGGTCTATGCCCTGGAAACGCGGCGCGATCAGGCCAGGGTGCTCGCGCCCCAAGACGGCCGCATCTCCGCCACCCACGTGCGCGCGGGCGAGGTGGCGGCGCCGGGCGCTGCCATCGCTGAGGTGTATCGCCCCGAGGAAGTCACACTCACGGTCTACGTGCCTGCGACCGACCTGGGCCGGGTGGAGCTCCGCCAGGAAGTTGGGGTCAGGGTGGATTCGTTCCCCGGTCGGGTGTTCACAGGCACCGTGACCAACATCGGCGGCCGCGCTGAATTCACACCCAGAAACATACAAACCCGAGAAGAGCGCGGGGGCACGGTGTTCCCAGTCAAGGTCAGTCTCGGAAATCACGAGGAGCTTCTCAAGCCTGGGATGCCCGCCGACGCTCACTTCGGGAAGATGGAGAGCGGCGGAACTGGGCCTGACGAGCCCGATCTCGGGTCCTCAGCCGTTCCGCTCGCCAACTCTCGCTTCTCCGGCGCTATCGAGGCAACCGAGACGGCCATTGTCGCGGAGATGGGCGGACGCGCCGTGGCGGTTGCCGCAGCTGAAGGTGACTCCGTGGTGGCAGGGCAAGTGGTCGTCCAGTTGGATGACCGCGAATGGATGGCCAGGCGAGCGGAGGCGCAGGCGGCGGCGGCCGTCGCACGCGCCGAACATGTGCGTGGGCCGGCAGCCGCACGGCCGTCGCACA
>CAYRFV010000195.1:3876-10747 GCA_964423545.1 uncultured Anaerolineales bacterium
GTTTGCCCGGGGGGGGGGGGGGGGCGGGGGCGGTTGCCGCGCCCGGCGCGTTTGTGGTGGGTGGCCGGCCCGCCCCACGGCCGTCGCACATCGGTCAGGCGGAAGCCCAGGTCCGGCAAGCTCAAGCCGCGCTGGCCGCGGCCCAGAGCGGGCTCACGAACGCTCGCACCCTGCGCGAGAAGCCCCAGGAACTCGACGCCCAGATCAACGCAGCACGCACCCAGGCCGCTGCGGCCGCAGCACAGATCGATGTCGCGCGGGCACAGCTCAAGGCGGTGCGCGTGCTCCAGGAGAGCGTCCACCCGGACACGGGGAGTGACCAGGATCGCACGCGGCGCGCAATGTATGACCAGAACGTCGCCTCGGCCGAGGCGATGCTACACGCCGCGGAAGCGTCAGCACAGGGCGCGCAGGCGGCCCTCGCGAAACTGCTTGCCATCCGCAAGGAGCCGGTGGCGCTCGATATGGCCGTCCACCGGGCGGAGGGGACCGTGGCTCAGGCCGAGGCCGCGCTGCGGATGGCCGAGGCCGCGCTCGCCCAGGTGACAGCGCCGGTCCAGGTCGAGGCCCAATCCCTTGCGCAGGCGAAGGTGGCGCAGGCTGAGGCCGGCGTCGGCAGCGTCGATGCCGTGCTCTCGAAACTCACCGTACGCAGCCCGGCATCGGGCACGATCACCTCCCAGGCAATCCACGCCGGTGAGATCATCCAGCCAGGAATGCCGCTTCTCACCGTCACCGACCTGGCACGCGCCAGACTGGTGATCTATGTTCCCACGAGCCAGATCGGAGGGGTGAAGGTGGGACAACACGCAGCAGTCCGCGCGGATGCATATCCGGGACGTATCTTCTGGGGCGTGGTCTCCAGTATCGCGGACCGGGCGGAGTTCACACCGAAGAACGTAGAGACGCAGGAGGAACGCGCCAAGACGGTGTTTGCCGTGGAGATTGCGCTCGATAACCCTGACCAGGCGCTGCGGCCTGGCATGCCGGCGGATGCCACACTGGAGCCGTGAGCGCGTCCTCCGCCTATCCCGGCCGGCGATTCAGGACGTGCTTTGCCCCGCCATCCACTTCTCCAACACGCGGCGGTGCCGGTCCTCCAGCTTGGTCAGCGGCCGCTTGGATTTCATGAGCGCGTTCGCCTCATCATAGGTCAGACCCTGTTCGCGCATCAGGTAGCCGGCAAGCAGCGTGGCGGAGCGTCCGCGCCCTTTGGCGCAGTGGACCAACACCACGCGCCGGTCATCGACCTGGGCTTTGATCCAGTCCACCGCCTGCGTGATGGTCGTTTCATCGGGCACCAACACATCCGGCACGCGATAGCGCACGTGCACGATGCCATGCCTGTCATAGAATGCCGTCTCATCGGCGCGTTCCGCGCGAATGTTGACGACAGCCCCGATGCCAAGCTGCTTGAGGCGTTCGTAGTCGCGCCGATACGTTGGCGCGCCGCCCAGCCAGAGCTGCGGAGTGATCTGAGAGAACCAGACATGCCCCAGGAGGGTTTCGTAGCTGAACCGAATCAGGGGATATGCCATGTCGAACAGCCGATGACCCAGGCCAAGCCGGCTGTCTTCAAACTCAAAGGATGACACCAATCACCGCCCCTTGCAGCCCATCGACGCAGATCGCCGCGCCGCGGGGTGAAGAAATGATTCGGGATGCCGTCCGCTATGGCGCCAGCCTCATCTCCACCTGCCGCACGGTCACCAGGAACCGGAGCGCCGCCAGCACCCGATTGACCGGGTCATCCGCAGGCACGTTGCTGATCGTCATCGCTCTTCCCCAATGCAGGTGGGCCAGCGCCTGCAAAAGCACGCGCCCAGGGGTGACGATGCCGGTTGCCGGATCGATCCCCAGGTCCATCAACCACAAGGCCTCGCCGTGCCCGCTGACGAGACAGTAGGCTGCCGGCGCGCCCAGCCATTCGAGTTGGTAGCCCTTCAGCCGTCCCGTTTCCGCCATCATTGCGAGAGTCGCCGCCTCGCGCTGCCACGTCGCCGGCTCGCTGTGCCAGTGGTCGAAGCGAGCGAGCAGCGTGGCGGGTTTCGCCTCGACCAGCCGCTCTTCAGGAATCGGCAACGGATCGGCGTCGGGCGATCGGCGCCAGATCAGCAGCTCACGAGTGACCGCAAACCCAGCCGCAGCATAGAGCCGCCAGGCGGGGATATTCTGCGAGATCACTTCCAGGCTAAGGTCGCGCAATCCGAGCTGACGCGCAGCCTCCACCAGGCTGGCAACCATCGCACCGGCGATGCCGAGCCGTCGATGCTGTGGCAGCACGCCCACGCCGCTGATCCAGCCGCGCCGGCCCCGCACTCCCAAGAGCGCCATGCCGACCAGCTCACCACCTGCGCGCGCCACCACGGAGCGGCCAAGATCGATGTCGTAGAACCGATCCATCGCCGCCATCTGGTCGGCCGACACGTGCATCGGCACGAAGTAGTCGGCGTAGGCCCGGTTGAGCAGTTGCGCTCGCTCGGCCGGCGATACTGCGCGTGCCGGGAGCAACGTCAGATCGCGCAAGCCTGCCCTCCCGTGAGCAAGTGGCTTCGCCGCGCAGGCATTCCCACAATGGCGGTCAGCATAACACAGCGGCTCGCAAAGGTCAATCAACCGGCCGGGAGTCCGGCAGCCGCCCGGCCGAACGTAAGCTCCCTCTCTTGTCGAAGGTGTCCAGCGCGGGCTATAATGATGGCGTGAGTACGGTCACGGCCCCCGCAGAACTACTACACCCGCTTGCGATGCGCAAGCAGGCGTTGTTGGGGCGCGCCGGGCGTTCCCTGCCTCTACTCGGCGTGCTGCTCTGGATCGCTATCGCGATTCCGAGCGACGGCTTCCTTGGTCGCGCCAAGGATATGC
Organism: uncultured Anaerolineales bacterium; assembly: GCA_964423545.1. Classification (GTDB taxonomy): domain Bacteria; phylum Chloroflexota; class Anaerolineae; order CG2-30-64-16; family CG2-30-64-16; genus JALOOE01. The sequence goes on from CAYRFV010000195.1 coordinate 6,739, forward strand.
AGGTGTTGCGCCAGGCCATCGGGTCTCACGGCTTTCAGTTGGTTTCGTGGGAGCGCGAGGCTCTGGCGGAAAAAGCGCGCGATCTGGTGCTGCGCCCCGGCGCGGCGCTCACACCGCAGGCCCAACGCGACCTCGTGCTTGCCTATTTCGACGCCATTCGCGACGTCAACCGTCTGCAGCACGAGATCGAGCGCATCTACGCCGACCCGCAGCAGCTCGAGCCCGGGTCCGCTGCTGCGCCGCTGCAGGCGCAGCTCGACGATCTGCGGGCCGAGCAGGCGCGCCGCCGGCCCGCGGTCGAATGGATCCTCCAGAGCCAGGTCGCCGCCGTGCTGCGCGAGGAGGGCCTGGTGACGGCCAATGCGGTGCTGCCCCCTGTCAGCTTCCAGTTCGCCGAAAGCCCGAACTACCTCATCGTCTCCCCGCGCAGCCGCATCGCGGTCGACGATGGAATCTATCTCGATCCCGCGCTGACCGTGGCCAAGATGGAGCAGATCGAGCAGCAGATCGAGGGCGCATTGGATGTCAGCGCGCTGGTGGAGGGCACAGGCGGCTTTTCCTCTTACCCCACCATGGTGATTGAAGCGCCGTGGATGGAGTGGGTGCTCAACACCATCGCGCATGAGTGGGCGCATACGTATCTGGCGTTTCGCCCGCTGGGCTGGCAGTACTTCAGCACCGGCGACATGCGCACCATCAACGAAACGGTGGCTTCCATCGTCGGCGAGGAGATTGGCCGCCGGGTCTTGGAGCGATACTACCCTGAAAAGGCGCCGCCCGTGGAATGGCCCAAGCCGCGCTCGATGCAACCGGAAGAGACGCAGACGCCGGAGTTCAACTTCGGCAGTTTCATGCGCGAGACGCGGCTGGCGGTTGATAAGATGCTGGCGGAAGGTCGGGTGCAAGAAGCCGAAGCCTACATGGAAGCGCGGCGACAAGAGCTGGCGACTCACGGCTATCTGCTCCGCAGGCTCAATCAGGCCTATTTTGCGTTTCACGGCTCCTATGCCGTCGGCCCTAGCGCCACTGATCCGATCGGCGGCAAACTCCGCTTGCTGCGCCAGCAGAGCGGCAGTCTGCTGGAATTCGTACGGACGGTCAGCAGCTTCCGAACGGCGGCCGACCTCGATGCCGCGTTGGAGTAGGGCGCCGGCTTGGGCAGCTACCCTTTACGGCCAGGTCGCCGTTCGTCTGGCACCCCCTTCGACACCCAAAGCGCCTCCGGCTCCTCCAGCAGCGACGCGCGTTGAATGGCTTCCTCGCCGAAGCGCGCTCTGATGCGATCCAGCGCGGCTTCGAGCTGCACCTGGCGCTGATCTTCCTGCTCGAAGAGCCGAAGCTGCCGGCCCGGCTGGCTCAGGTTCTCTGCGGAGAGGCCGATGAGCCGGACGGCGCGCCCGGTCCAGGCAGCCTCGAACAGCGCCAGCGTCTGTCCGTAGATGACCGCGCCGGCGTCCGTCGGATCGGCCAGGGTCGCCTGCCGGGTGAAGGTGGTGAAATCCTCGTAGCGAAGCTTCAGCCCGACGGTGCGCGCTTGCAGGTTGTGGCGGCGCAGCCGCAGCGCCACCGCGTCGGCGAGCCGCAGCAGTTCGCGGCGCAGCGTGGCCGGATCGCGCACGTCTTGGGCGAACGTTTCCTCCCGACTGAGTGACTTGGCCTCGTGCTCCGGGGTCACCGGGCTTTCATCGATGCCGCGCGCCGCGCGCCACAGTCCTTCGCCGTGTGACCCGAACCGCCAGCGCAGCTCCTCCACCGGGAGACGCGCCAGGTCGCCAATGGTCGCAATGCCGAGGCGCGCCAGCTCTCGCCCGGTGACTTCGCCGACCCCCCACAGGCGTCGGATCGGCAGCGGCGCTAGAAACGCCTCTTCGGCGCCCGGCGCCACCACCGTGACACCGTGCGGCTTGCGAAAATCGCTCGCAATCTTCGCCACGAGCTTGTTGGCCGCCACACCGAACGACGCCGACAGTCCCAGCTCCGCCTCGATCCGGTCCTGCAGGCGCATCGCCAAGGCGCCGGGTGGCCCATAGTGCGCCTCGGCGCCCGAGACATCCAGGAAAGCCTCATCGATCGAGATTGGCTCCAGCAGCGGCGTGTACTCGCCCAGCAACGCCATCACTCTGCCCGACATCTCGACGTAGCGCCGGCGATTGCCGCTCACCACGATCGCTTGCGGACATCGCCGCAGCGCTTGCGCCGTCGGCATGGCCGAATGGACGCCGAACCGGCGCGCCTCGTATGAGGCGGACGACACGACCCCGCGCGCTTCGGGTCGTCCGGCGACGATGACCGGCGCCCCGATCAACGCAGGGTTGTCCAGACGCTCCACCGCAACGAAGAAGGCGTCCAGGTCGATGTGGATGATGCTGCGCGCTGCCGCCGAGGGCTTGCTTCTCACGTCCCGACTATAGCAGACCCGTCGAGCCGCGTCAACCCGACTTCATGCGCGGCGGCATGATTTGCGGAATTACGTGACATCTGGTACAGTAGCGCGGCCAGAGTCTGTGACAGATGGACCGAACTGCATGAAACGCACCGTAACAGATAGACGAACCGTCTGCGTGCGATCGCTGCTGCCAACGGCTCTGCTTGGGGTCGCGCTGATGCTGTTGAGCGGCTGTGCGCTCGATCGGGGACGCCTGGCCGACACCGGCACGGAGACCCCGCGTCCGACTGCCCCGGTCGGAGCAGCGACGCTCCCCCACGCGCAGACCCCTCCGGCGGTCCGTCCGGCAGCGCTCACGGCCATCGCGACGACCACTTCGGGCCTTTCCGTGCCCGCAGGCAGCGTGCAGCAAGGCTATTTTCGCTCCGCCACGCTGAACTCGGATCTTCACTACATCATCTATCTGCCTCCCGGCTACGCCACCAGCGGCCTGCGTTACCCGGTGCTCTACCTGCTGCACGGGAAGAACGGCCGCATGAGCGACTGGCTGCACGTCAAGTCCGATTTGGACCAACTGATCGCTGCCGGCAAGATTCCGCCGCTGATCGCCGTGCTTCCGGACGCCCCCTACAGCAAGGGGGCGAGTTATTATGTCGACTCCGATTATGCCGGCAGCGAGACCGTGCCGGCGGGTCAGAAGGTCGAGACAGCCTTCACGCGCGACCTGGTGGCTCACGTCGACACGACCTATCGGACGCTGCCCACGCGCGAGGGCCGCGCCGTGGGTGGCTATTCGATGGGGGGATGGGGCGCGATGCGTTATGCCCTGGCCCACCCTGACCTCTATCGCGCCTCGATCGTCCTCAGTCCGGCCGTCTACATTCCTGCGCCGCCGGCTGAATCAGGGATGAGAGCGCTGGGCGCATTCGGCAAGGGACCAGTCCTGTTCGATGAGGCGACCTACCAGGCGAAGAACTACCTGGAACTGCTGCCGCGTGTTGTCCGCCCGTCGGGCCTGCCGCTCGCCATGTTCGTCGCGGCGGGCGATGACGAGCACCACTATGTACGACCTGAAGATATCGAGCACGATATGGACCTGGAGGCGCATCACCTGTACAGCCGGCTCGTCCGCACTGAAAACGTGAAAGCGGAGCTGCGCATCATGCAGGGCGCCCACTGCTGGGACGTGTGGCGGCCAGCCTTCATCGAGGGCGTCCAATATATCTCCCAGTTCCTCCAAGCGCCGGCCCAGTAGAGACCCTCAGCCGCGGCGGTCGATCCAGACTGCTATTTTGACGCGCGTACATTTCGGCGTACAATCCGCTGGAGATTCACCGCGCCCCGAGTTCGGCGCACCTTCTGAACACACGGAGATTTGGGCATGGCACACCACCCCACCGAGAAGCAGATCAACGAGGCCTACAACATCGCTCGCGAGCGATATGCGCAGCTCGGAGTGAACACCGAAGCCGCGCTTGCGACCCTATCCAGTATCGCGATCAGCCTGCACTGCTGGCAGGGCGATGATGTCGGCGGCTTCGAATCGCCTGGCGGCGAGCTAACGGGCGGCATCGCCGCGACCGGCAACTACCCCGGCAAGGCGCGCACGGCCGATGAGCTCCG
>CAYRFV010000196.1:0-10540 GCA_964423545.1 uncultured Anaerolineales bacterium
GCCGAAGCCTTCTATGCCGCAGCACTGGAGCGATGGTTGGCGGCGCTGGACGCTGCGTCTGCTGCATTGGCGAAGGATCGCAGCCTGCTCGATCGTGCACAGGTGGGTCAGGCGGAGTTTGCCTCCCGGCGCGCGCTGCTGGATGGCATGGTTCCCGGCGACGCTGATCCGCCGGTGCGCAACCTGCTTTACGCCCTGGCGCAGCGTGGCGATTTGGCTCTGCTCCCCGACATTGCCCTCGCCTTGCGCGCTCGCATGGCACAGACCGCCGAAGCGGTGGCACGCGTTGAAGTTGTCAGCGCCGTGCCGCTGACCGAAGCCGAACGCGCCATTCTGACCGAAAAACTGGCCGCGGACTACGGCAGCGGGCTGGAATTCCATTACCGCGTCGATCCCGCCATTATCGGCGGCCTGGTCGTTCGCGTCGGTGACAGGTTGATCGACGGCAGCGTGGCGAGCAAGCTGGCGGCGATGAAACAGGCGCTGGGTGTCACTACTGCGGAGTGAGCACTGCTCGCCGGGCAAACGTGATCCGTGATGCGTGATCATCTTTGCGTGAAGTTGCTTGTCTTGACGTATCACGCAGCATGCAGCACGAGGGGGAACTGATATGGCTGTACGAACCGAAGATCTCGTCGCGCAGCTCAAGCAGCAAATCCTGGGCTTCCAGGCGCCCACGCGCACGGTGGACGTGGGTACGGTGCTCCAGGTTGGCGACGGCATTGCGCGGCTGAGTGGGTTGACCAATGCGCGCGCCGCTGAGTTGGTGGAGTTTGAGAACGGCGTCTTGGGAATCGTTTTCAACCTCGAAGCCGATAACGTGGGCGTCATCATCATGGGCGAGACTGCAGGCATCTCCGAAGGGCAGGTGGTGCGCAGCACGGGCCGCATCGTTTCGGTGCCCGTCGGCAACGCCATGATCGGCCGCGCCGTCAATGCCGTGGCCCAGCCGGTCGACGGCAAAGGTCCGATCGAATCCGACAAGTTTCGTCCCATCGAGCGCATTGCCCCCAACGTGGTCAGTCGCAAGAGCGTCGATACGCCTGTCCAGACCGGCATCAAGGCCATCGATGCCATGATCCCGATCGGCCGGGGTCAGCGGGAGCTGATCATCGGTGACCGGCAGACCGGCAAGACCGCGCTGGCGATCGATACGATCATCAATCAGAAAGGGCAAGACCTGATCTGTATCTATGTCGCCATCGGTCAGCGGCAGTCGCAGGTGGCGCAGGTGATCGCGACGCTGGAGCGGTATGGGGCGATGGATCATACGGTGATCGTGGCGGCGACTGCCTCGGAACCGGCTGCGTTGCAGTACATCGCGCCTTATGCCGGTTGCGCCATCGGTGAAGAGTTCATGGAGCAGGGCAGGGACGCGCTGATCATCTATGACGACTTGTCCAAGCATGCCCAGGCCTATCGCCAGGTCTCGCTGCTGCTGCGCCGGCCGCCTGGCCGCGAAGCCTATCCGGGCGATGTCTTCTACCTGCACAGCCGCCTGCTGGAGCGCGCCGCACGGATGGACCCGGAGTTTGGCGGCGGCTCACTGACCGCGCTGCCGATCATCGAGACGCAGGCGGGCGACATCTCGGCGTACATTCCAACGAACGTCATCTCCATCACGGACGGCCAGATCTTTCTGGAAAGCGATTTGTTCTATGCCGGCATCCGTCCTGCAGTGAACCCGGGCCTTTCGGTGAGCCGCGTCGGCGGCGCCGCCCAAACGCGAGCAATGAAGCAGGTCGCTGGCCGCATGAAGCTGGAGCTGGCCCAGTTCCGCGAGCTGGCGGCCTTTGCGCAGTTCGGCTCCGATCTCGATCCGGCCACTCAGCGCCAGCTTGACCGCGGCCAGCGCATCACCGAGATCTTGAAGCAGCCGCAGTACCGGCCGGTGTCGCTGGAAAAGCAGGTGATCCTCTTCTACGCGGTGACAAACAGCTATCTGGACAAGGTGCCGCTGGAGAAGATCCGGGCGTGGGAAGATGAATTCCTGCGTTATATGGACGCCACGCATCCTAACATCGGTCGGGCCATCGCCGCAGCCAAGAAGCTGGATGACACGACGATCGAAGGGCTGAAGCTGGCAATCACCGACTTCAACGCGACGTTTGGCAGTTAGCACGGCGAACTGTGCGCCCGCCCGGACGTCTGCCGGGTATGCGCCTGCCGGGCTGACCGGGGAGCTTCTCCGGCGCGGATAGGGAAGATTCATGTCCAGCACACGCGAAATACGCCGCCGCATCCGCAGTGTGAAAAACATCGCCAAGGTCACCAAGGCGATGGAGACCGTGGCCGCGGCCAAGATGCGCAAAGCGCAGCAGCAGGTGCTGGCGACGCGGCCCTACGCTGAGAAATCGTGGGAGGTGTTGACCTACCTGGCCCGGCTGCGCAGTGAGGCCGCGGAGCACTCGCTGCTCCGCGAGCGTCCCGTCCACAGGATCGGGTTGCTGCTGATTACGGCTGATCGCGGCCTGGCCGGCGCTTACAATAGCAACATCATTCGCAAGGCAGCCCTCCAGATCGACGAGTGGCAGCGCGATGGCATACAGGTGAACCTGGTGACGATCGGGCGCAAGGGGCGCGATTGGATGCTGCGTCACGGCCCGCCGCTGCGTGCGGAATTCACGGGACTGGGTGATCGACCCTCGGCAAACGATGTCGGGCCGATCGCGAGCGTGGTCATTGAGGACTTCATCGCCGGTCACTATGATGCGGTCTATCTCGGCACCACCAACTTCGTGAATACCATCCGGCAGGACCCCGTCATCCGGCAACTTCTGCCGATCATCCCGGCGCATCCCGAGACGCCGATGGCGCCCGACTACATTTTTGAGCCGAGCCCGCAGGCGATCCTGGATGAGTTGTTGGTCGGCCTCACCGAGTTGCAGATTCTGCAGGCAATCTATGAGTCGATCGCCAGCGAGCAATCGGCTCGCATGGTCGCCATGCGCAATGCCACTGACGCGGCGAATGACCTGATCGGCTCCCTGACCCTTTCCTACAACAAAGCTCGCCAGGAATCGATCACGAAAGAGCTGCTCGATATTGTGGGCGGCGCCAGCGCACTGACGCAGGCGGCCGGCTGACGCGTGAAGCGCATGGTTGGCGAGAGACGAGCAGACGGCGCAAGGCGCTTGTGACTCGTGATGGTGCAACGAACGGAGTATTGACTCATGGCAACTAACGGCGCGACCGGCAAGATCATGCAGATCATCGGACCTGTGGTGGATGTCGCCTTCCCCGAAGACACGCTGCCCGATATCTACGACGCTCTGGAGATTCCGCTGGATGACGGCGGGACCCTGGTCTGCGAGGTGCAGGGCCAGCTTAGCGGCGGTTGGGTGCGCTCGGTGGCTATGTCGAGCACCGACGGCCTGCGCCGGGGCCTACCCGTGGTTGCCACCGGCGGCCCGATCAAGGTTCCGGTGGGGCCGGGCACGTTGGGCCGCATCTTCGATGTGTTGGGGCACGCCATCGACACGACCGATCCGGTGGAAGCCGCGGACCATTACCCCATTCACCGGCGTGCTCCCGCCCTGGTCGAGCAATCCACCAAGGCTGAGGTGTTTGAGACCGGCATCAAGGTCATCGACCTGATTGCTCCTTTCACCAAAGGCGGCAAGACGGCGATCTTCGGCGGCGCGGGCGTCGGCAAGACGGTCGTCATCCAGGAGCTGATTCACAATATTGCCAAGTTCCATTCCGGCTACTCCGTTTTTGCCGGCGTGGGCGAACGCAGCCGCGAGGGCAACGACCTGTGGCATGAGATGCGCGATTCGGGGGTCATCAGCAGCACGGCGATGGTCTTCGGCCAGATGAACGAGCCGCCGGGCGCGCGTCTGCGCGTCGGCCTCACCGCGGTCACTCTGGCTGAGTACTTCCGCGATCAGGGCCGCGATGTCCTCCTCTTCATCGATAACATCTTTCGTTTCGTGCAGGCCGGCTCCGAGGTGTCGTCGCTGCTGGGACGCCTGCCGAGCGCCGTGGGCTATCAGCCGACTCTCGGCACCGACATGGGGGAGCTCCAGGAGCGCATCTGCTCAACCAAGACCGGCTCCATCACATCCATGCAAGCCGTCTACGTGCCCGCCGATGACTACACGGACCCGGCGCCTGCCACGACTTTCGCGCACCTCGATGCCAGCATCAGTCTCGAGCGCAGCCTGGCCGAGCAGGCGCTCTTCCCGGCAGTCGATCCGCTGGCCTCCACCAGCCGCATCCTCGATCCGTTGATCGTGGGTGAGGAGCACTACGCGGTGGCGCGTGCCGTACAGCGCACCCTCCAGCGCTACAAAGACCTCCAGGATATCATCGCAATCCTCGGCGTTGAGGAGCTGAGCGAGGAGGACCGGCTGACCGTTGCTCGTGCGCGCAAGATTCAGCGCTTCCTGACGCAGCCGATGTTCGTGGCCGAAGCCTTCACGGGCCGCTCGGGGGTCTACGTGAAGCTGGAAGACAACATCAAGGGCTTCCAGGCGATCCTGAACGGCGCCTACGATGACCTGCCGGAGCAGGCGTTCTATATGATCGGCGCCATCGAGGATGCGGTGGCCAAGGCGCAGACGCTCTAGCGCGGTTGCGCCTTGAGACGATGTCACTCAGGCAGGCGCCGGTCCGGCATCCTGTCTAGGCGTCAGGGTTCAGAGCAGGACGTGAGCGCATAACATGGCAACTATCCGCCTGGATTTCGTATCACAGGATCACATGGTGTTCAGTGGTGACGTCAGTGAGGTGCTGGCGCCGGGCGGCGAGGGTCAAATGGGCATCCTGCCGCACCATGCGCCGCTGATGACTGTGCTGGCGCCCGGCGAGGTCGTGGTGAGACAGCCCGGTCGGGAAGACCAGTACTTCGCAGTCAGCGGGGGGTGGATGGAAGTCCGTCCGGACAAGGTGACCATCCTGGCGCGCACGGCTGAGCGTTCGGACGAGATCGACCTGCAGCGCGCCGAGGCCGCCCGGGTGCGCGCCGAGCAGCTTCTCGCCGAAGGCTTGCCGCAGGAAGAGCGCCCCGGCCTGGAGATGGCGCTGCGTCGCTCGCAGATCCGCCTCAAGGTGGCGCGCAAGCAGACCCGCCGGCCCGCCGGCCCCAGCACGGGCAGCGACACACAAACCCCCATGGGTAACAACGGATAGGCGTTTGAGCCTCTATCGGACAGGAACGAGCGTGCGATGTGCGACCCGCGCCATCGCACGCTCGTTTTTTTTCCGACTTGTGCGCCGTCTCGCGTGTTGTTTTTGCGTCTGCTTACGTTTGGCGTATAATCTCTCCATTCCGGGTGCGACGTGCGATTCCGCACGTCGCGCTTTACTGCATGAGGAGCGTGGATGTTCGAACGACAGATCGGCATCGACCTGGGCACCGTCAACGTGCTGGTCTACGTCAGCGGCCGGGGCATCGTGCTGCGCGAGCCGTCGGTGGTGGCGATCTCCATCCGAGACAACAAGATCGTCTCGGTGGGACAGGAAGCGCGCGAGATGATCGGCCGTTCGCCGGAAAGCATTGAGGTTGCCCGACCGATGCGCGAGGGGGTCATCGCCGACTATGTCGTCACCGAAGCCATGCTGCGCTACTTTATCCGCAAAGTGATCGGCCGCAATCCACTCCTCAAGCCGCGCGTCATGATCAGCGTGCCGCGCGGCGTCACCAGCGTCGAGAGCCGTGCAGTGCACGATGCGGCCATGCAGGCCGGCGCCAAAGAAGCCTATCTGATCCCCGAACCGCTAGCCGCCGCCTACGGCGCAGGCCTACCGATCGGGACCCCGACGGGCAACATGGTGGTGGATGTTGGCGGCGGCACCACCGAGGCTGCCGTCGTTTCCATGAACGATATCGTCGTATGGAGCAGCGTGCGCGTGGGCGGCATCCGCACCGACGAGGCGATCATCAGCTACGTCCGCAGGAAGTATAACCTGATCATCGGCGAACAGACCGCTGAGGAGATCAAGGTTCAGATCGGCAGCGCGTTGCCGCTGGCCGAGGAACTGACCCTCGAGGTGCGCGGCCGCGACCAGGTTGCTGGGCTGCCCAAGACGATCACACTCACCTCCGGCGAGATCACCGAAGCCATTGCCGAGCCGCTGGGATCGATTATCAGCGTCGTCAAGCAGACCCTGGAAAAAACTCCGCCGGAGCTGGCCGCCGATATCATCGATCGCGGCATGGTGCTCAGCGGCGGCGGCGCGCTCCTGCGCAACCTGGATAAGCTGCTGACGAAGGAAACCAACGTGCCGTGCTTCGTCTCCGAGCACCCGATGGCCTGTGTGGCGATCGGCGCGGGTCGGGCGCTGGAGAACTTCCATATCATGCGCCGCAGCTTGCCGTCCGTGTAAGCGCGCAGGCAGGAGGGCAGCGGCAGGCTTCCGCTGTCTCAGCGGCCGGCGTCTCGTCTCGGCGCTCCGTCCGGTCTCTTGCCCGCCCTGATCTGCATCAGGGCCGCCTGCGCGGCCTTCCGCACCTTATTCTTTGCATCCGATTGCGCCGCCGTCATGAGCGCGGCTTCGCCGCGGCGGTCGCCGATGCGTCCCAGGCTCTGAGCCGCCGCCTCGCGTGCCAGGCTCCCCGTATCGTGAGCCAGCCGATCGCATAGATCGGGCACGGCTGACGCGTCTCCCAATTCTCCCAAGGCCAGCAATGCGGCCGCGCGCACGCGCACATCGCTGTGGGTCAGTGCGTCGCGCAGCGGCGCCAGCGCCTGCCTGCCGCCGTGCACCCCCAGCCACGCCGCCGCCTGCTGCGCCGCATCCACATCATCGCCGTACAGGCGTTCGATCCAGACCTGAGCCGATGCCACCGCGCCTTTGCGCGCCTGCGCGTGCCTGCGTTCGGCAGTGAGGAAGCTGGCATAGATGTCTGCGAAGGCTGGGTCGCGCGGATCGGGGCTGGTCTCACCGGGCGTGACGGTGCGCCGCGCAGGCGGGCGCTCCAGCTTGGCGATGAAGTCGCTGACGCGCAGCGTGCTGGCGCCCGCCGCGCGCACCCGCCAGGCAAGGTCGGCGTCGTTAGTCACGACGGCATACTGGCCGGGCTGAGCCCGAGAGCGCACGTACGCCACAATCGCATCGTCGGCGCTCTGTCCCGGGCCGGAGAAACGCACGGCCACGCCGGGACTCGATAGATCGGGCGTGCTCCCGGGCAGGTCGCTGCTGTCAAAGAAGACGATCATGTTCTGGCCGCTGTGCGAACGGTAGTTGCGCAGCCGCGCGAGAAGCCGAACCTCATCGTCGGGTTCGCCCAACTGGATATCCGGCAGCGCGCCGATCAGATTGTGGCCGTCGATCACCAGAGCCATGCAGTCTCGTTGAGGCGGGGGTTGCGCCGGCAAACGCGTTGACGCGTGTCCCTAGTGTATGCTATCATGGCGCTGAAGTCAATCATGGCGCGCTGCGGACACGCCTTCGCGTGGGCGTAGCGCGCGGTGCTGCAAGGGGCGACGTTGCGCATGAAAGTCACTCTGGCCCAACTGAATCCCGTGATCGGGGACTACGCGGGCAACCTGGCACGCATCGAGGAAACGCTGGTCGCCGTGGCAGCCGACCGGCCGGACCTGGTCGTTTTCCCCGAGCTCTTCCTGACGGGCTATCCGCCGCGCGATCTGCTCGAACGCGCCTGGTTCATCGCCCAGGCGGAGGAAGCGCTGGCAAAGCTGCTGGTGATCTCGCGGCGCTTTCCCAGCGCCGGCATCGTCGTGGGCGCGCCCCTGCCGGGTGATCGCCCTGTCGGCAAGGGCCTCAACAACGCCGCGCTGCTGATCGAGAACGGCCGCATCCTCTTCCGGCAGAACAAATCGCTGCTACCCACCTATGATGTGTTCGATGAGGCGCGTTACTTCGATCCGGCGACCGAGATTTGCGTCTTTCCGTTCCGCGGCGAACTCCTGGGCCTCAGCATCTGCGAGGACGCATGGAACGATCCGGAGCTATGGCCGCGGCGGCTGTATGACGGCGATCCGCTTGCTGTGTTGGCTGCGGCCGGCGCGACGTTGATGATCAACATTTCGGCGTCTCCTTTTTGGGCCGGTAAGGAGCCGATCCGTTACCGCTTGCTGAGCCACCACGCTCGCAAACACAAGGCGCCGATGGTCTTTGTGAACCAGGTCGGCGCGAATGATGAGCTGATCTTCGACGGTCGCAGCCTTTTCCTGGATCAGGCTGGCCGACCGGCCGCCATTCTTCCTGCGTTCGCCGAGCACGTGCAGACCGTGGACATGCGTGCAAACGCGTCATCGGACAGCTATCCCCAGCAGCCGCTGATCGAGGCGGTGCACCAGGCGCTGCTCCTGGGCATCCGAGACTACGCGCGCAAGACCGGTTTCCGCCAGGTCGTGCTGGGTCTCTCCGGCGGGATCGACTCGGCGGTCACCTGCTGTCTGGGCGTGGCTGCATTAGGACGAGAGAACGTGCTCGGGGTGACGATGCCCGGCCCCTATTCCTCCGGCGGCAGCGTCGAGGACTCGCGTCGGCTGGCCGAGAACCTGGGGATTCGTTTCAAAATAATCCCCATCGGTGAGATCTACCAGTCCTACGTCGCCAACCTGACGCCGTTCTTCGACGGGCGCGCGCCGGATATCACCGAGGAGAACTTCCAGGCGCGCATCCGGGGCAATACGTTGATGGCGCTGTCGAATAAGTTCGGCTATCTCGTGCTGACGACCGGCAACAAGAGCGAGCTGGCCGTGGGCTATTGCACCCTCTACGGTGACATGAGCGGCGGCCTGGCGGTCATTGCCGACGTGCCGAAGACGATGGTTTACGAGCTGGCGCACTATATCAACCGCGCGCGGGAGATCATTCCTGAGGCCAGTCTGACCAAGCCGCCCTCGGCCGAGCTCAGGCCGAACCAGACCGATCAGGACACGCTGCCGCCCTATGATATCCTCGACGCGATCCTGAAGCTCTACGTGGACGAGGGCCGGTCGCTGGACGAAATCGTGGCGGCCGGATTCGCGCCTGCGACGGTGACGTGGGTGCTGCGCACCGTCGATCGCAACGAGTACAAGCGCTGGCAAGCCGCGCCGGGGCTAAAGGTTACCTCGAAGGCTTTCGGCATGGGCCGGCGGATGCCGCTGGCGGCGAAGTATAGCGCGTAGGAGCAAGGGTAAGACATGATGCGCCAGACAACATATGTGCGGTTCCATACCGGGTTGCTGGCTCTGCTGCTGTCCGCCCTGATCGCCGTGCAGGCCGGCGCCCAGGATGCGGGCGGCGTCAAGCTGGCAACCTTCAAGGGCCCCGTGACGCCCGTGCTGGCGTCCTACCTCGACCGCACCATCGCAGACGCGGAGGCCTCCGGCGCGACGGCGGTGATCCTGCAGTTGGATACGCCCGGCGGCTCGGTGGATATCACCAAGGAGATCACTCAGCGCATCCAACGCTCCACCGTGCCGGTGATCGTGTACGTTGCGCCGGGCGGCGCGCATGCCGGGTCTGCTGGCACCTTCATCACCCTGGCGGGCCATGCCGCGGCCATGGCGCCGGGCAGCAGCATCGGCGCGGCCAGTCCGGTGGGCAGCGAAGGGGTCGATCTGCCTGAGACCATGAAGGCGAAGGCGACGAACATCCTCGTGGCCGATATCAAGAACCTGGCGGCGCGGCGCGGGGAGCAGGCGGAGGCTTGGGCCGCGAAGGCCGTCTCCGAGGCTGCGGCTGCCACCGCCGACGAGGCGCTCGACCTCGGCGTGGTCGACGTCATTGCCCGGGATGTGCCCGACCTCCTGCAGAAACTGAACGGCAAGACCGTCACGGTCGGGGGGGAGGCGGTGACGCTTCAGTTGGCAGACCAGCCGGTCGAGGAGGCGCCGCTCAACCCGCTGGAGGGCCTGCTGAATGCCATCACGAACCCCGCCATCGCCGCCATCCTGCTCACGATCGGGTTGAACGCCATCCTGTTCGAGCTGTCCAACCCAGGCGGTTGGATTGCCGGCGCCATCGGCGCCGTGTGCTTGTTGCTGGCGCTCTATGCATTGGGGACGTTGCAGGCCAACTGGACCGGATTGGGCTTTGTCCTCCTGGCCTTCGTCCTGTTCGTGCTTGACATCAAGGCGCCAACCCATGGTCTCTTGACCCTCGCCGGGGTTGCCAGCTTCATCTTTGGTCTATACCTGCTCTTCGACACGCCGGAGATGGAGGCGCCGTGGGCCACCATTGCGGTGTTGGGCGCGGCGACCGGCGCATTCTTCGCTTTTGTGGTGGCGAAGGCGCTTCTTGCCCAACGTCGCCGGCCGACGACCGGAGCTGAGGCGCTGGTCGGTGAAGTCGCCGTGGTGCGCCGCACGCTGGAAGAGTACGCCGACGTGCCCCTGGGCCGTGCGTTCTCGACGCGCAGCGTGCCGATCGCCATGCCCAGTGAGGACGAGATCCGCGGCATCCTGCGCCAGATCAACAAGCTCGAGGCGGCAGACGAGCTGAACTGCGGCGCTTGCGGCTATGAGACCTGCCGCGAGAAAGCAATCGCGGTCTTCTGCGGCATGGCCGAGCTGGAGATGTGCCTCCCGTACCTCATCGACAAGATGCAAGAGAACTACGCGGCACTGGAGCGGTTCAG
>CAYRFV010000197.1:0-10524 GCA_964423545.1 uncultured Anaerolineales bacterium
GCAACTTCGCACCAACACCGCAAAGTTCTCACCAACACAAGGTAGAACCGAGTCGGCTCGCCCGCAATTGGGAGAGTGACCCGCGGTCGCGTATAATCGGTGCCACAGCGCGCAAGTCTGTGACTGAGGTGCATCGCATGTCGGTTCCCCAAGAGGGCGATCTGGTGCTGCTGGTCAGCGAAGATCGCAAACACTACCTGATCCGGCTGAAGCACGGCGATCAGTGGTTTTCGCACCGGGGCAGCATCGCCCATGACGACCTGATCGGCCAGCCGTTGGGTCGAACACTGCTGACCCAGCACGGCTATGCCTACCTGGCGCTCGAACCTTCCACGCATGACCTGCTTCAGGAGGTGCCGCGCGCCTCCCAGATCATCTACAGCAAGGATGCCGCTCAGATCGTGTTGCGCTTGAGCCTGTTTCCGGGCCGCACGGTCATCGAGGCGGGCACGGGCAGCGGCGGCCTCACCTTCGTGATGGCGCGTGCCGTGATGCCGAGCGGACGCGTGTACTCGTATGAGACGCGACCCGATTCCTTTGATACGGCCCGACGCAACCTCGATGATCTCGCGCTCTTGCCTTATGTCACGCTATACAACGAGGACATCACGGGGGGGTTTCACGAGCGCAATGTTGACGCGCTCTTCCTGGATGTGCGTGAGCCGTGGGTGTTTCTGGACCATGCCTGGGAGGCCCTGAAGGGAAGCGGTTTCTTCGGCTCCCTGCTGCCGACGACCAACCAGGTCAGCATGCTGCTGGAGGGGTTGGAACGCAGGCCATTCGGCGATATCAACGTCGAGGAGGTGCTGGTGCGACCCTACAAACCGGTGCCGGCCCGACTTCGGCCGGAAGACCGCATGGTTGCTCACAGTGCGTTCCTGATCTTTGCGCGCAAGATCGCGGCCCATGATGCCTCGCTGGCCTGGATGCCCGAGAAGAAGCGCCGGGCCTATCTCGGCAAGCTTGCGATGGCGCAGCGCGCCTCGCAGCATGAGGCGGGGAACGAAACCTGATGCCTGGACAGCGCGAGGCGCGGCGGCTTGAGGTCCGAGGCCTCGGGGACTGGAACCCGCTCAGCTCCGGCGCCGGACGAGCACAATCGCCGAGGCCAACACGCCGGCCCCAACCAAAGCGCCCAATCCGCCGAACAGGAAGCCGCCGTGCGCCCTATCCGCAGCGGGAGTCCGTGAAGACGGCCCCGGCGTCGCGGGAGGTCGGGGCGGCAGGGTCGACGTCGGCGTCGCCGCAGGCGTCTCCGTGGCGGTCGGCGTGGACGTGACGGTGGGGGTGTGCGTTGCGGTCGGCGTTGCGGTCTGAGTGGCCGTGGCGGTGGCGGTAGGGGTCGACGTGTGCGTCGCCGTGGCCGTCGGAGGTGCGACGGTCGGCGGGACTCGCGTCGGCGGGATCGCTGTCGGCGCCGCGGTGGGCGGCACGGCCGTCGGAGGTGGCTGCACAGGATCGCGGATCAGGCTGACCATATCGATGTAGAGGACGCTGCCGGGGATCGACTGGTTGTGATCGATCTTGACAAAGACCGTGACGGTAGGCGCCTGGGCCACGGCGCTGACGTCCAGGTTGACATCAGGAGGGGGATAGTTCAGATACTTCCCGTCGCCCCAATAGTCCATGCCCCAGACGACCTTCGGAGAGTTCGGATCGACTCCCCCCGTCGGGTCAATGCCCAGCCGCCGCCCATACGAGCTTGCGATGACGCTCCCGGAGGCGAAACCCAGCGACGCCTTGTACGCCGTCCCTGGCTGCAAGCCACCGACCTGTGTATAGATCGCTGCGACATAGGGGCCGCTCGAATCCAACCGCAGCGAATCGCCTGAAGCCGAATGCGACTCGCCGCCGCGAGCCGGAACGAAATTCACCTGTCCCGACAGCACGATTGGGGAAAAGCCCGCAGGCATGTTGCCCGCGAAGCTGTTGAAATCGCAGTTGGGGATCAAATCGTTAGCATCGCACCCATGGGGGCCGGAGGCATCGGCGACGCCCGAAAAGATCACCGAAAGCAGCACCCAGGCCCACGCCAGCCGGCCGGGAGACGGTCGCAGCACTCGCATGGCGAAGCAGTATAGCCGACGCGCGAGACGGTGTCAAAACAGCCGGCGCGGCACAAGTCCGATACGGGGTTTGACGCCACGCCCCGGCAACCCTATACTTTGAGGGCGGAATGTGATGACAGGAGAGCTTATGCTTGACAAACTGTGGCCCGCCGGCGCGCGCACCGATGAGCGGGGCGAGCTGTGGATCGGTGGGTGCGCCGCCACCCCACTGGCGCATGCGTTCGGCACGCCGCTGTACGTTTTCGATGCAGCCACGCTCCGCATGCGTGCTCGCGCCTACCGGGACGCGCTGAAACGGCGCTATCCGGCGTCGGCCCAAACTGCTTACGCCGCCAAGGCCTACCTGTCGCTGGCAGTAGCACAGCTGTTTGCCGAGGAGGCGCTCGATCTTGACGTGGTCTCCGGCGGCGAGCTCTATGTGGCGCTGCAGGCCGGCTTCCCTCCTGAACGCATCCACTTCCACGGCAACAACAAGTCGCGAGAGGAACTTGCTCAGGCGCTTGCGGCCGGCATCGGACGGATCGTGGTGGACAACTTTCACGAGCTGGAAACTCTCGTTGGGATGGCCGCCGGCCGCGCCGATCGCCCTGTGCCGATCTGGCTGCGCCTGTCGCCGGGCGTGCAACCGCACACGCATGCGCACATTCAGACGGGCCAGGTGGACACGAAGTTCGGGTTTGACATCCGCTCGGGCGATGCCGAGCGCGCGCTGGCGGCAGCGATGGCGGCGCCGGGCCTGGCGATTGTGGGGCTGCATGCGCATATCGGCTCACAGATCTATGAGGCTGAGGACCTGGCTTCCGCGGCCGGTCGCCTCGTCGAGTTTGCGGCGCAGATGCGCGATCGGCACGGTTTCGTGCTCCGGGAGTTGAGCCCCGGGGGCGGCTGGGGAGTGCCGATGATCGGTTCAGACCCTGATGCAGAGATCGAGCCTTTTATCGCCGTACTCTGCGCGGCGGTCGTCGCCTCGTGCCGGCAGGCCGGACTCGCGCTGCCGCACCTGGTGCTCGAACCTGGACGCTCCCTGGTCGCGCCGGCCGCCGTCGCCTTGTACACCGTGGGCGGACGCAAGGAGATCCCCGGTGTGCGCACCTACGTCTCGGTGGACGGGGGCATGGCCGACAACATCCGTCCAGCGCTGTACGGTGCGCAATATGCAGCCTTGCACCTCGCGGACGCCCGGCGACGGAACGCCGAACGCGATGGAGCTCTGGGGCCGCGCAACGCGCAGCGCGAGATCATCACCATCGCAGGCAAGTACTGCGAATCAGGCGACATCCTCATCCGCGACATCGATCTACCCTTGATGGCTCCCGGCGACCTGCTCGCGGTGCCGATGGCGGGTGCGTACGCGCTTGCCATGTCAAGCAACTACAATCTGGCGCGTCGTCCCGCGGTCGTGATGGTTAATCAGGGAGAAGTGCGGCTGATGCAGCGCCGCGAGTCACTCGACGATCTGCTGGTGCGCGACGCACCGTTGCGGCGCGGCGCACCGGGCGGACGGGCCAGGTTCCGCAAGTATCATGCGCTGGGCAACGACTACATCGTGATCGATCCGCTCGACTGGCCGGATCTGCCGACCCCAGGGCAGATCCGGCGCATCTGTGACCGCCATCTTGGGGCCGGCGCGGATGGCATCTTGTGGGGCCCTATCGGCCCCGGTGAGCCTTACGGCGTCCGGCTGTTCAATCCTGATGGGGGGGAGTTCGAGAAGAGCGGCAACGGTCTGCGGATCTTCGCCCGCTATTTGTGGGATCGACGGCTGCCGGCCGGCCCCGACTACGCGATCGACGCGCCAGGCGGCCGCGTGATGGCCCACGTATTGGATGCCGAAGGCATCCAGATTGCCATGGAGATGGGGCGACTGTCGTTTGCCCCGCGAGAGATAGGACTGCTTGACCGGGAGCGCAGCGTCATCGAGGAAGCGGTTGAGCTGGAGGGCCGCCAGGTTCGTATCACTGCCGCCGGCATCGGCAATCCGCACTGTGTGGTTTTCATGGACGGACAGGCTGCCGGCTTCCAGGGGGACTTCGACGGCCTATCGCCCGAGCTGGCGCAGCGACTCGGCCCAATGCTGGAGCATCTGCCGCTCTACCCCAAACGCACCAACGTGCAGTTTGTTGAGGTGCTCGATCGCCACACCCTGCAGATCGAGATCTGGGAGCGCGGCGCAGGCTACACCCTGGCTTCCGGCACATCGAGCTGCGCCGCCGCTGGCGCCGCGATTCGCACCGGTCGCTGCGAGAGTCCCATCACGGTGCGGATGCCCGGCGGAGCCATGCTCGTCGAAGTGGCAACCGACTGGTCGGCGCGGCTCACAGGCGTCACCGAATTCATCTGTGGTGGTGAGCTCGGACCGGCCCTGCTGCGCGAAGAGTGAAACCTATCGAGGAATGGACGCTCATGACTACACAGCACAGCCGTAACGGAAGGAAGCGAGTCGTCATCACCGGGATGGGCGCGATCACGCCGCTCGGTCTGGACCCAGCGACGACGTATCAGAACCTGATCGCAGGCAGGTCCGGGGTGGTGTTTCTGCCGATGCTCGACGTCCCGGACGCACCTACGAAGATCGGGGCTGCCGTGCACGGCTTCGATGCAGGCAAGTATATGGACCCGCGCGACGCGCGACGCTATGCGCCGTTCGCGACCTATGCCGTGGCGGCCGCCACTCAGGCGGTCGAGGATTCCGGCCTGGACTTCGCCGCGGAGGACCCCACGCGGATCGGGGTCGATATCGGCACTGCATTGGGTGCCGTGGTGCTCATCGAAGAGCAGCGCATGGCCCTCGAAAGGCGCGGGCCGCGCGGGATCAATCCGCTGACGATTCCGACCGGACTGGTCACCACACCGGCCTGCCTCGTCGCCGTCAAATACGGCATCAAGGGCCCGGTGTATGCCACGGTTGCGGCATGCGCCACGGGTGCGGCGGTCATCGGTGAGGCGGCTAAGCGACTTGCATGGGGCGACGCCGACGTCTTTGTGGTCGGCGGGTCGGACAGCGTGATGTCGGTGATGTGCGTGACCGGGTTCGCGAGGCTGGGCGCGCTGTCGCAGCGAAACGACGCGCCCGAAAAGGCCTGTGCGCCGTTCGCAGCCAACCGCAGCGGCGCCGTGGCCGGTGAGGGGGCTGCGGTGGTCGTGGTGGAGACGCTGGAGCACGCCCAGCAGCGCCGCGCGAACATCCTGGCCGAGGTGTTGGGCTACGGCCTGACCAGCGACGGCTTCCACATGGCGGCTCCCGATCCCGGCGCCGAGCAGGCATCTCGGGCCATGAGTCTCGCACTGCGCGATGCCGGCATCGCGCCAGGGCAGCTGGACTGGATCGCCGCACACGGCACCGGCACACAGCTCAACGACATCGCTGAAACCAAGGCTATCAAGATGGCGTTGGGCGATGCCGCTTACAGCGTGCCGGCCAGCTCGATCAAGTCAGCGCTAGGCCATCTGTTTGGCGGGGCAGCCACCATCTCGGCGATCACGGGCATCAAGGCGATGGAGGCCGGCGTTCTGCCGCCCACCATCAACTACGAGATCCCGGATCCCGAATGCGACCTCGACTACGTCCCCAATGTCGCACGGGAAGCACGCGTGCGGACGGTCATGGTGAATGGCTTCGGCTTCGGTGGCCAGAACGCCAGCCTGGTGCTGCGGAAGTGGGAAGGGTAGAGGAGCCGTCGCGCGGAGGTGCGGCGGGCGCGGTCCGTTGGGGGGCCGCTATCTTCCACGCCAATGGGACTTCTCCGCGCCAGGGCTGCGAAGCTTCAGCGCGCCTGGAGTCGGCGGGAGGCACGTCCGCGCAGACCGGCCATGGCGCGCCGCAGCGGCGGCAACCGAAGGAGCAGCAAGATCGCGATGGCCGTCCCCCACAACAACGGCTCCCGGCGGTCTGCCTTCACCAGCCAGACGTAATGCACGATCACCAGCAGCCCCGCGACATAGACCAGTTGATGCAGGCGCTTCCAGCGCTTCCCCAGGCGTTTCATCCATCCTCGTGTCGAGGTGATTGCCAGTGGCACGAGGATCAGGAAGGCTACGAAGCCGACCAATGCATAGCGCTTCTCGAACAGAGCTTCACGCAGAAGCAGCGGATCCAGACCGTAGTCCAGCACTGTGAAGGTCAAGAAGTGAAGTGCGGCGTACATGAAGGCATAGAGGCCCAGGGGACGTCGCCACTTGATCGCCATCCTGACGCCGAGAACGGTGTTCAGCGGCGTGCAGGCAAGGGATAGAACCAACAGAGCAAGCGCGAACTTGCCCGTGCGAAACGTGATCGCCTGGATCGGATTGGCGGTGAGGTTGTCTCGCAGCCCATCGACAATCAGCACGGCGAGAGGCGCCAGCGCGAGCAGATGCACGACAAGCTGAGCGATCTGCTCACGCCGGGACGTGACCGGGCGGGCTCTGCCGTTGCCGCCGGTCCGCAACCTGAATCGGGCGCCCTGGCCTGTACCTGCGACGTTCATCAGTAGTTCTTGCGCAGATCCATACCGGCGTAGAGCTGAGCCACCTCGTCCGCGTAGCCGTTGAAGGACAAGGTTCTGCGGCGGCCCGTCTCACCGATGCGGCGCTCACTGGCCTGCGACCAGCGCGGATGGGGCACCTCCGGGTTGACGTTGGCATAGAAGCCATACTCATCGGGCGCCAGCGACATCCAGAGCGACCGCGGCTCCTTGTCGACCAGATCGATCTTCACGATCGATTTGATGCTCTTGAACCCATACTTCCAGGGCACGACAAGCCGCAGCGGCGCACCGTTCTGCGGCAGCAAGTTCTTGCCGTAGAGACCGGTCGACAGGATCGTCAGATCGTGCATCGCCTCGTCAAGGCGCAGCCCTTCAGCATAGGGCCAGGGATACAGCCTGTCGCGTTGGCCCGGCATCTGCAGCGGATCCAGGAGCGTCTCGAACCGCACATATTTGGCGCTCGACAGCGGCTCCGCCTCCTTCAGCAGGGCAGCCAACGAAAACCCGAGCCACGGAATCACCATCGACCAGCCCTCGACGCAGCGCATCCGATAGATGCGCTCTTCCTGGGCGAACTTCCTGAGCAAGTCCTCTATGCCGTAGGTTGCGGGCTTGTTCACCATGCCGCCCACTGCAACGGTCCATGGCGAGGTTCGGAAATCCTTGGCCAACCGCGCCACAGCCTCTTTGTTCATCGAAAACTCGTAGAAGTTGTTGAAGTTGGTGATGTCCTCCAACGACGTGAGCGGCTCGGCCGCCACATCGTGTTTGTTGGCGAGGGCAGCCGCAGTCGACGACTTGGTCGCTGGACTCGCAGCCGCCGGCACTGCCGTTGCGACCCCGCCGGGTACAGCAGCCGCAGGGGGCGCAGTGGTTGCAGCGGTGGCGGACGCTGCGGCGGGCGTGTCAGGCGTTGCCGGTCGCGCCGCCGAGGCCGGCGCGATTTCGCCAGGCGCCTCGCGCTGCGGGCCGCAGGCGGCCAGCAGCAGCGCGCTCGCCGCCGAGATGCCCACTCCCCGCATGAACTTCCGCCGCGAGAGATAGACCTGCTCCGGCGTAATCTCCGATGACTTGAGCTTGACCATCATGCCTCCTACCATCTCAGCCACACGCTTGCCCACTGAGACGCCTGGCACACTGCGGCGCGGCCATCCCTCGGCTTTCCCCAAATCCGGCGAGAGGACGGCAGGCCCGACGCACCACAGAACCACGCGCAGTCGAGATGCTTTCCATCACACGTTCGCGATTCTGGCACTCTAGCGACTCGTAGGGGTAGTCTAGCGCGAGGAAAGGACGAGGGATGTAGGCCGGATCACATCCAGGGATGGATTAATGAAGCCCTCAGGTAAGGGCTACCGGTCTCGCTCGATGAGGGCATCCAGCAGCTCAGCCAGCGCGGCATGGGGCGCACGGCTGGCGTGCATCTCAACGTCGCCCAGTGCACTGCGAGCATCTGCCGACGCGCGCCGAACCTGTGCTTCGGCGAATGCGCGAGCGCCAGCCACATCCAGCAGGGCGAGGATATGCGGCACATCGGCTTCCAGCAATGCCGGACCTGCATAGACGCGGCGTAGCTCCGCACCTACCGCCGGGTGCGACAGCCCGTACAGCACAGGCAGCGACTGCTTCTTGCTCAGAATATCGCTTGCTGCCGACTTGCCCGTGACTGTTTCGTCGCCCCAGATGCCGAGGATGTCATCACGCACCTGAAAGGCCCGTCCGAGCGCGGCGCCAAAGCGCCGATACCCGTCGGCGGTTTCTGGCGCCGCGCCGCCGATCACCGCGCCGATCTCGGAGGAGGCGGCCAGGAGCGCGCCGGTCTTCCCCGCGATCATCTGAAAGTAGCTATCCACAGATACGTCAGGGCGGCCCTCGAATGACATGTCCAGGAACTGCCCTTCGGTGAGGCGCACGCACATCTCGTCAAACAGCCGCAAGGCTTCGAGCGCAATCGCCGGTGCGACGCCCCGGCCGGGCAATTGCTGGAAGGCGGCGTGCGCCAGGCTGAACATGCCATCGCCGGCGTTGCACGCGCGCGGCATGCCAAACACTGCCCACGCCGTGGGGCGATGGCGGCGCGTTGCGCTCGCATCTTCGATGTCGTCATGGATCAATGAGAAGTTGTGCAGCAGCTCGAGCCCGGCTGCAGCGGGCACGGCCTGTACAGGCAAACCGCCTACCGCTGCGCAGGACAACAGACACAACAGCGGCCGCACGCGCTTGCCCGACGACGCCTGGACCGGTTCCAGGTTCGTGCTGAGCCACCCCATGTGATACTGCATGATGGCGTAGTGTCCAGCGGCCTCCTGCGGCGCCGCCGCAGGAGGCGTGAGCAGAAGCCGCATCTCGGCTTCCACCCAGGCCAGGTAGGTCGCAGCGAACTCGGCCAGGCTCATGGCCCTTCCTCCCGGCTAGCCGGCGCGCACAATCCGGCCCGCTTCGCGCAGCGCCTGCGGTGTGCCTGCGCCAGCGCAGAACATCGCGATACGCAGCTCGGCAGCGAACGCATCGATGGCCGCGACGACCTGTTCCGCCGAGATTGCCGCAGCCCTGAGGAATGGCGAGGCAATGCCGACCGCGGTCGCGCCGAGGGCCAACGCCTTCGCCGCATCGATGCCGGTCCGCAGACCGCCGCTGGCAATCAACGGCAGGTCAGAGACCCCGCGTCGTGCCATCAACAACGTCTCCGCGGTCGGAATCCCCCAATCCGCAAAGGCCAGGCAGAGCTGGCGCCGCGCTTCGGTCGGAGCGCGATGGCTCTCCACTGCGCTCCAGGATGTTCCTCCCGAGCCGGCGACATCGATCCCTGCCACGCCAGCATCAGCCAACCGCCGGGCGAGCTGCTCGTTGATGCCCCAGCCGACCTCCTTCACGACGACCGGCGCCGTCAGGGTGCGGCACACCGTCTCGATCTTGCCGAGCAGCCCCCGCCAGTCCCAGTCACCGTCGGCCTGCAGCGCCTCTTGCAGCGGATTCAAGTGCAGGATGAGTGCGTCGGCGCCGATCATGTCCACCGCCCGGCGGCAGTGATCGACCGTGTAGCCGCGGTTGAGTTGCACCGCGCCGAGGTTCGCGAACAGCAGGATATCGGGCGCAACATCGCGCACGCGGAAGGTGTAGGCGGTCTCCGGCTGTTCCAGGCCTGCTCGCTGTGAACCCAGTCCCATGGCGATGCCTCGCATCTGCGCGCTCGCCGCCAGGTTGCGGTTAATTGTGGCTGCGGCGTCAGCGCCGCCAGTCATCGAGGAGATCAGCAAAGGCAGACTCAGCGGCTTCCCGAACAAGGTCAGCCCTGTGTCGACGGCCCGCAGATCGAGCTCAGGTAACGCCTGGTGCTGCAGACGATAGTTTTCGAAGCCCGTGGTCAGATGGGTGAACTGCACTGCTTCTTCGAGGTTGATGCGGATGTGGTCCGCCTTACGGCGTTCGTGAGCCATGACTGCCCTTTCCTGCGGTGAATCGCGCGCAACTTCCACCAGGCATCTGTGTTTAGCTTGGTGGCAGTCTGCTGCGGCATCTTACCAGTCCATTCAGGGCTTGTCAAAGAGGGTCTTCCTCGCACAGCAAGTTAGGCGCTGCTTTGACAGCATGGGTTCGGACTGCTAGAATGTTCGTCTGATCCGAAAGCACGGCTTGGTTGACCATCCGTCGGAGATCTAGCGGTTACCGACCAACCTATTTTCCACATAAGGAGCATCCCAGATGAACGAGGCAGTATTTGAGAAGGTCAAGGCAATCATCGTCGATAAACTCAATGTCGATCCGGCGCAAGTCGTGCCTGCGGCGCGCTTCCGTGAGGATCTGAAGGCCGATTCCCTCGACCTGGTTGAGTTGATCATGGCTTTTGAGGAGGAGTTCGGCGGCACCATCTCCGATGAAGATGCCCAGAAGATCACCAGTGTCGGCGAGGCCGTCACCTTTCTCGAAAAGGCCGGCGCATCCTGACCAACGCCCACAACGTCGCCAACGCCCGCTATATCGAGGTCAGC
>CAYRFV010000198.1:0-10503 GCA_964423545.1 uncultured Anaerolineales bacterium
CTGGCTGCCCACGCCAGAGCTACTTCGGCCGGATGCTCCCGACTGCCACCAACCAACTGGGTGCGCCAGTCCAGGGCGCCGGAGGCCATGGCGCGCCCTGTCCGCAAGCGCTCCTCTCGCTCGGCCGCGTCGCCGTGGAACGGCGGTCGCGCGCCGTAATGGGCCTCCGGTTCAGTGGGCAGATACTCGGCCATGTGGCTGCCGCCCGAGACGCCGATGCCACCGTACTCATCCAACCATTTGCGGAGACGAGGGAAGTCGCGACCATCGCCGCCTTCGATACCGTGGGCGCGAAGACGCAGCTTCCTGCGCCGATGAGAACGATTTTCATCTGGCCTCCCCTCTCCTACCCTCGCCCGAGAGAGGCATCGTGTTGCACAAGCTGCTGGAGAAAAGCCCGCGCCACCTGCGGGTCGCGAAACTCGTCCTCATCGTGGATGATCACAAACAGAAAGCCCTTACCGCCGAGGTTTTCCACGATGCGCCGTGCGCCCTCGGGCCGGACGAACACCTGGCACAGCTTGCCGCCCTCGCGGATGCGCTTGAGCAGCGGCAGCCAGTGCTCAGGTGCAGGTTGACCGTCTCCCGGGATCCACTGGATGCCCCGCAGCCGCGGGATCGCCAGCAGCATGTCGAGGTGCGGAATCTCACCCTTCCCGTCCAGGTGATAGAAGCCGTGATCCAGGTGATCGCAGCAGGCGACCAGATCGGGCAGGACGAACCGCTCGAACATCTTGGGGCTGATCATGTAGGAGAAATCGCATTGGAGCATATAAGTCTTGCCGGTCGACCAGATCGGCGTCCAGCACGAGCTGCCCCGGCATGAGGGACGGATGATCGCGTCCAGCTCGTCGTAGTAACGCAGCCATAGCTCCGTGGTGCGGCGGACGAGGCGCAGCACCTCGTCGGGCTGTTCTGTCACATCGAAGAGCAGGCCGCTCGTCGTGCGGAGCGACGCCAGGATGTCGAGGTTTCCGCCCAGATCGGTCGTGCCGACCTGGAGCAGGCCGCCGTAGCGTTCCACGAACGCGGCGGTGACCGCCTGCACTCGTCGCCACCAGACGTTGTGGGGATCAAGCGCCAAGTCGAGATCGGCAATGGGCGTTTCCTGCGCCGGCGTAAACCACACCGTCTCCGATGGATCGCTGACGCTGTGCACCTCGCCGCCGACGAAGCCGGCCATGATCCCCGGTCCGAAGTTGATCCAGCGTGCGGGGAACGCGTCGCCGTAGTAGTGGGTGGCTGCCAGAAACGGCTCGTAGCGATCGACCATGGCGTCGGCGGACAGCGACAAGGGGTAGTTGCTCTGATAATTGAGCGGCTTGGGGCAGGGCACGGGATCGGTTGAGGCCAGGTAGACCAGCGGCCGGTCCAAGTCGCCGGCCCACCAGGCCATCGTGTCGCGCTCGATGCGCCGCCAGTTTTCTGCGGTGAAGTTGAGCGTTGCCATGGCAGGCTCCTCGTCAAGGATGGATCAGTGCGGCAGATCAGGTGCGGCCTGCTCGCCATGGGCTTCATTATACCTTTTGATCTCTCTCCCTTACCAACCGCGCAACCACCTCCTCAATCTGGACAGCCCGCCCATGGGACGTGGCCGCAGAAAAGTCGGCTGACGGCAGCTCCGCCGCCAGCTCTCGCAGCGACGTTCGCGTCCGCTCGCGGGTCGCGGCCGACGTGAAGGGATGCGCCGCAACAAACGCCAGCAGCTCGACGCCGCAGCAAAGGTGGCCCTCGGCCGCGCAGACCTGAGCCAGCCCGGCGATAGCGTCTGTCTTCTCCCAGGCCGTACACGCCCGAGCGGCCAGCACCGCCCGGAAACGTGCTCTGGCCTGGGGCAGATCACGACCGGCCAGCGCCACATTCCCCAGCCCGATTAGCGCCCCGGCGTAGCCGGCAGTCCCGACGACCCCCAACCGCTCGAACGAGGCCTGGCTCTCCCCGAAAAACCGTCCGGCCGCCTCAAGGTCGCCGTGGATGATCTGAGCTTCGTCGAATTCCTGCTGGAGAACCTCTTCAACCGGGCCATCGCGCCGATGCCGGCAGGCATCTATGCCGCCAAGGGCGGGGACTACACGGCCATCGCCAAGGCGCGCCTGGCTCCGGCGCGCATGCGGCAACCTGGGGAGGTCGGCCCGGGCAGCATGGCCGACGCCTACGGCCACTGGTTCTCCTTCTGGTGCACAGGAGATGGCGGGGCCATCAGCGACGCCGACCTGAATGCCGCCTTCGGGGGCGCCAGCCTTAATCCTTCTGTCAAGGACAGATCATGGGCGGTGCGGGTGGAGGCGATCCACGCGCCCTGCAAGTCGTGGAATGTGCCGGTGCTCGATCCCGGCATCGCCGCTCAGCCCGTGACGAGCGATATCCCAACGCTGTTTCTGGAGAGCACCTTCGATTTCTTCACCGAGCCATCGCTGGTGCAGGCATCGGCGAAGCGGCTGAGCAAGAGCCACTTCTTCAGCCTGCCGACCGGCCACGTGGTCGCCTGGTTCTCGCCGTGCGGCGACAAGCTGGCCCTCGACTTCCTGCGCGAACCGTCGAAGGCGCCTGACGCTGGCTGCATCGGGGAGATGAAGGTGGCCTGGGTGCTGCCGAAGTGAGGCGACACAAGGCGAAACGGACGTGCCAGGCACTGGCCACCTGCGGTCGTTCGAAGTGCCTGGCACGTGATCGTGGCTCCCCGATCATCCGTCTGCATTCGTCGCCCGCTCCGCCTCTACCTCCTCGAACCAGGTCTCCAGCGCGGCTAACATCGAGTGGACACGCACGGGATATTGCGCGGCCAGGTTTCTTTGTTCCAATGGATCCTCGGCGATGTTATAGAGCTCCGGCGGCGGAGGCGGCGGCACGTCGCGCGGGGGATAGGGCGGCCGGAATATGCCGTTGTGGATGAAGTGCTCCGGCCCGTACATCGAAACCCAGAGCCACGGAATATCCGGCACGGCCATCGCCTCGCGGATCGCCGGCCGCACCAGTTTCCAATCGCCGTCGCGCATCGCTGCGTTGGAGGTGATGTCTGGCTGATAGCGGTTCCACTGCCAGAATCGTCGCGTCTCCACCTGGCCCCCCTCCCCGCGCAGCACGGGCAGCACGTTCACCCCATCCAGCGGCAACGTAGGGGCGAGGTCTCCTCGCCCGCCCACCCCCGCGGCTGCCAACAAGGTCGGGAACCAGTCGGTCATGTGCATCATCTCCGTCACCTGCCGACCCCCCGCCAGTCCCCCTGCCGGCCAGCGGGCGATGGCGGGCACGCGGATGCCACCCTCGTAGGTCGTGCCCTTGGCGCCGTTGAAGTGGCAGTTGAAGCGCGTCGTGACGTGCTCATCCTGACCGCCGAACTGCGGGCCGTTGTCGCTGCAGAAGACGACGATCGTGTTCTCCGCCAGCCCGTGGCGCGCGAGCGCGTCGAGGATGGCCGCTACACCCGAGTCCATCCGATGGATCATGGCGTAAATCATGCTGACGCCGAGGGTGAACTTGCCGGTGTCAGTGAACGGCTTGATTTCGTCCAGCGGCGCCTCCAGCGGCGTGTGCGGCGCGTTGTAGGTGACATGCAGGAAGAACGGCTCAGCGCGATGCCGATCGATGAACTTGACCGCCTCTTCCGTCCAGACATCGGTCAGGTAGCGGCCATCGCCGCGGCGCACCGTCTCGTTGAACTCCAGCCGCCAGTTGTAGTAGTCATGCATGCCGCCGCGGAAGCAGACCGCTTCATCGAAACCGCGACGGTTGGGATGATAACGCGGGTCGAACGCTCCCAGGTGCCATTTGCCGACCAATCCCGTCACGTACCCGGCGGACTTGAACACATCGGCCAGTGTCGTCTCGCGCAGCGCCAGTCTTTCCAGTCCCCACCACTCCAGCGTGTCGAGCGAACCGGTGCGGTGCGAGTAGCGCCCGGTCAGCAGCGCCGCGCGCGAGGGATTGCAGACGGGTGAGCCCGAATAGTGCTGCGTCAGGCAGACGCTTTCGTCCATCAGGGCGTCCAGGGTCGGTGTGTTGGACAGCCCGCCGTTGAACGCGCTGAAATCGCCATAGCCCATGTCGTCCACCAGGATGAAGACGACATTGGGGCGGTTCGACCAGGTTGCCATCAGCAGCCTCCTCGATCGCCGCAGGGGCGCTGCTCCGCTCTCTCCTGCGGTTCGTCAGAGCACGCGCGCCGGCTCATTGAGGCGCGCCCGCACCGGGACCGAAGTGCTTCAACATCACGATGGGGTCAGAATCGCTGGGATTGGTGATCTTCACCCCGGCCGCGGCCGCCGCGCTCGACACGAAGTACTCATCGTGGGTGAGCTGCCCGAACCGGATGAGCGCCGGCGTCTCGATCGGCCAGGGGCCCAGCGTGCCGTGGCCTTGCAGCATGATCAGGCCATAGGGACCCGCATCCCGGATCGTGACCGTGCGGCCCGGCAGAACGGTCAACTCCTTGGCGGCGAAGTACTCCGCGCCATAGGTGACCCACTTCTCAATGTAGCCTGCGTCCTGCATTTCGGCCAGCGGCCTGACCGGCGCTGGCGGCCGGAAGTAGCGCGCCCTGAAGTCGGGCGCCGTATTGGCCTCGAAGTCGACCAATGAGACCAGGTAGTCCAGATCGTGCTGCTTGTCTGCCGGCACGTTCTTGACCAGCAGCTCCCAACCGACCGGAACTTCGCTCACCAGGGACTGGAACATGGCAAAGACATCGCTGGCCCACTGCGGCTCATAGGTGCAGTAGCTGCCCGGCGCATGGAGCACGCCAGCGGGAACGAACCAGCCGGTGCCAGGCTCCAGGCGGTAGGCCTTGGCGAGATCGGTGATCCGGTTGTCTCCCTGGTTCCAGATCTCCAGGCAATGACGCACCTGATCGGGCGTCGTTCCCGGCTCCAACCCAAAGAAGGTGAAGGGAAACTCGGCGCCGTAGTTATTGAGCTGCACGGGGAAGTAATAGGCTTCGGGCTTGCCATCCATGCCGACCAGCGCGGCATGCTCTTGCCGCTGGTGCAAGTGATGCGGCAGTGGGCCGCGATTGTCGAAGAACTTCGAGTAGATGGGCCATCTGCCGTAGCGGCGCCACATTGCTTCGCCGAGCAGTTCAGCGCCGGCCTCGGCCACGAAGTCGCGCAGCAGGGTGCGTCGCTCCGGCCGGCCCCATACCACATAGCTGAGACCCTCGTCGGGGGTGGTGAGCGGCCCGTTATCGGCCATCGTCGTCGATGCCAGCCAGCGCTCATCGATGCCGCCGCGGTTTGCTCCGAACGCGTAATGGTCGGCCGGGTGAAGCTTGATGCGCTTGCCGGGGATGCAGAACGAGCGCGGCACCCAGGTGGGGGCCAGTCGCAAGATGCCTTGACCTTGCTCAAGCGCTGGATGTGTCATCTTAGCCTCCCTCCCATCATCTGGATCGAATTCACTACGCCCGCATTATACCCGCCTGGTCCTGCTCGTCCAAGACCTGCCTGACCAACCGGAACTTCTCCAGGGTAACTCCTGGCGGACAGCTATCGCTGTTCGCCAGGATCCAGCCTCGATGATCCATGCGGTCTAGCAACTCCTCGACGTAGACCCGCAGGCCGGGCAGATCGAGGTTCAGGAGGTGAACCGGCTCGATGCCCCCGACCAGCCCCATCTTCTTTCCCAGCACGGCTTGCGCCTCCCAGATCTCGACGTTGCCGGTCGGCGGTGGGCTGAGTGACTCGACCGCATCCACGCCTTCCTCTGCGATGATCGGCAGCAGCGCCTTGAGATGGCCGCAGGCGTGATGGAGCAGGAGTTTGCCATCGGCGTGGACGATTTCGGCCCAGCGCTTCATCTCGGGAAAGATGTTGCGCCGGAACAGCACGGGGGAGACGTTGGTCGTCGAGCTGTCCTCCCAGGTGATGAAGGCTTCGGCCGGGGAGGCGACGGAGATGCGTACCGCTTCTTCGGTTCGCGCCGACATCACGGCAAGCAGCGCCTCGACCTCTTCGGGATAGTCCATGAGGTCGAAGACGAGCTGCTCGGTGCCGACAAAGTGCTCGACCAGGGACTGAAAGGGGGTTTTCCCGAAAGGCGAGATCAAAGGGACCGACAGTCCGTCGTCGCCGACCGCTGCGATCTCATTCTCGACCGCCCCGAAGTCCGGCAGGATGACCATTCTCTCCACGATGTAGCTGAGGACCTTGTAGTCCTCCCGGCGCTTGACAGGATGCTCTACGAGGAAGCGGGTATTGCCAAGCTCGCTGCGCCGGCCAAGCTGAGTCAGAGTGCCTACGGGCGTCTCGAACCAGACGCGCACATCGTCGCCATGCTCGCTGCGCCGCACCTCGCAGCCTGGAATGCGTTGGCTGAAGGTGCTGTAACTGCTCTGCCCCCACAGATCAGAGCAGGAGAATGGCGTGGTGAACCCGCGCAGTAACGCGTCCGCGCCGATCTCGCGGAAAAAGCGGATCTGTCCCCGATCCCGCAACTCCTTCGGTTGGTGCTCCCACCAGTATGCCAAAAAGGGACTCCAGGGCAGCCGATCGACTTCCCGGCCGCGCAGCGCGGCCAGCAGCCGCTCGCGAGAGGTCATCTGCATGTCGTGACTCCTGATTTGAGTTTAGAAGTATCTATTCAGCCTCACCTCTCCCCCTGCCCCTCTCCTCTCCTGACCGAAGGTCAAGAGAGGAGAGGGGCGAAAAGAAAAGGGTTTTCTGGCGTGCGGCTTCGCCGCTCGCCAGAAAACCCTACCTTTCACGCGGCCAGGAGGATAGGGGCCTGAAATAGTTACATTTAGAAAACACACGGCGTGGAAAGAGCGATGGATACTCGCGAACGCCCCCCGCTGGCGTTCGCGAGTATCCACACGAACAGGAGAGATCTAGCGCCCTGCCAGGCCGCTGAGCTGGATCCCTTGCACGAAGTATTTCTGGGCCACAAAGAACAGGATGATTGGCGGCAAAATGCTGACCATTGAAGCAGCCATGACCAGATGCCAGAAATTGCCAAAACGGCCCTGGAACAACTGCAGGCCTAACTGGATCGTATACATCGAGGTCTGCGAGATATAGATGCGGGGAAGCATGAAGGAGTTATAGCTGCCGAGTACCGCGAAGATCGCGATAGTGGCCAGCGCGGGCCCACACAGCGGAACGATCACCTGCCACAGGGTGCGGAAGTGCGACGCGCCGTCGATTTTCGCCGCTTCGTCGAGCTCGATGGGGATCGTCATCATGTACTGGCGCATCAAGAAGATGAAGAAGGCGCTCCCGAACCAGGCGGGTACCCACAGCGGGAAATACGTGCCCACCCAACCAAGCCGCTTGAAGAGGACGAAGGTCGGGATGAGCGTGACAATGCCTGGAAGCATCATGGTGGCCACCACGAGACCAAAGACAAAATCGCGTCCTCGCCAGCGGATGCGCGACACGCCATACG
Organism: uncultured Anaerolineales bacterium; assembly: GCA_964423545.1. GTDB lineage: Bacteria > Chloroflexota > Anaerolineae > CG2-30-64-16 > CG2-30-64-16 > JALOOE01. The sequence continues at coordinate 7,378 of CAYRFV010000198.1, forward strand.
CCACGATCGTAGAGGAAATCACCGCGCCCGAGGATTCCAGAATCGCCAGGAAGAATGAGTTGAGAATGAAGCGGTGAAACGGGAGATATGTGAAGATCTCGAGATAGTTCTCCCAGCGCGGGTTCTTGGGTATCCATTCGATCGGCGAGATGAAAATCTGTCCAGGCAATTTCAGCGAGGTGCTGGCAACCCAGATAAAAGGCACAATGAAGGTCACGCCGAGCACAAGCAACACGATGTGCAGCAAGGCATGGCTGATCTTCGTCCGCAGGTGACGGGATTGCAGAACACTTTGCACCCCGATTTTATGCGCTGGTGTGGCTTGAGTCAATTCCATCCATCTCCTCCTTATCCAACCTCGTAATAGACCCAGCGGTTGGACATGCGGAACTGAATTGCAGTGAACACCATGATCACGCAAAAGAGCAGCCAGGAAAGCGTCGCCGCATAGCCCATATCGAAGAACTCGAAGCCATTACGGAAGATGTATAGCACCATAAAAAGGGTCGCATCTTGCGGCCCCCCATTGGTCATGATGAACGACGCAGTGAAAACCTGGAAGCTGCCGATGATGCCGACGACGAGATTGAAGAACAAAACAGGAGTCATCATCGGCAACGTGATCTTCCAGAAACGGCGCCAGGTACTTGCGCCATCTATTTCGGCCGCCTCCATCAGCTCTTTCGGCACGCTCTGCAAGCCCGCTAGGAAAATAATCATCGCCGGGCCGATCGACCAGAGGCTCATCAAGACAAAGGCCGGTTTGGTATAGGGCGGATTGAACAGCCAGGCCACGGGCGCGATACCAAAGATCTTAAGTAACTCATTCAGGATGCCGTACTGCGAGCTGAGGATACGCACCCAAACCACCGCGCTCGCGACCGCGGGCGTAATGGCCGGCAGATAGTACATCGTACGATAAATCGCACGGCCACGAATCGGCTGATTCAGGAGCACTGCCAGGGCAAAAGCCGTGGTGAGCTGCAAGGGCACAGCGATGAACGTGTAGAAGGCGGTATTGAGCAGCGCCTTGCTCGACAACGGGTCGGAAAAGATATACTCGATGTTGCGCAGCCCAACAAACCGAGGGGCGGCCAGCATATTCCACTTTTGGGTCACCAGGAAGAGCGAATAGAGCATCGGCCCAAGCCAGAACAGCACGAGTCCGATCAGGAACGGGCTGACGAATAGCAAGCCATACAGTAACTCCCGACGCTGAAGCCTCGACGTCCGGGGGCGATGTGGAGAAATCTCAGTGGCGGCCAACTCACTACCCTCCTCAGAGTGTCGGGATCGTGGGCAGGTCTTCGCGCCGGGTGCCCGGCGCGAAGACCTGCGAACAGTGGTTCTGTCAGGTTTCGAGGCGCACCCGCACAAGCGCGCCGGCAGGCTCGAAACCATCGCAAAGGATCGGCGCCGGGCTACGCCTTGCGCCCAGCCCAGTACTCATCGAGCGCCTTCTGCAATTCCTGATTGGCGATCTTGACCGCCTGGTCCGCTTTTTGCTGATTCCCCAAGAGCTTGTCCCACAGGACGTTCAGCGGGCCGCCGCCATACGCGTTGAACTTGCCGCCTTCACCGAGCACGATTGGCGTATCGCCCTCGCGCATGCCGGTGGAGAATGCGGCGGTGTTCTTGAAGTTGTAGTTCTTCGAAGCGATCGGCGCCCAGATCTTGTCGATGTTGTCCGGGTGGCCGCAGATGCGGCCACCGTTGGCGATGATCGTCTGGCCCTCGTCGCTCAAGACGAATTTCATCAGTTCCCACGCGGCCGCTTTGTTTTTCGGGGCAGCCGCCATCGAATGGCCGTGCACATGGGCGAAGCTGTTGTTCTTGCCGCTCTTGCCCACTGGAGGATCCACCACGTCGAAGTTGATGCCGCCCGTTTCCTTGGCGAGGGTCGCCAGTGAGCCCCAACACCGCGGCATGAACCACGGCCCTTCCAGCACCATGGCGCAGCGCCCGCTATCCACGCCCACGCCGCCGCCCTGGATGATTTCGGGGCTAGGCGACCACTTGTTCGCGATCGTGTCCTCGACACAGAACTGAAGGGCCGAGATCACATCGGGATGATCCCACTGCGCCTTCTTGGGTTCCATGATCTGATCCCACTCGATATGGCCGTTGCGGCGCATGAAGGTCACCACGCGGCCATAGGAGCCATTCCACCCGGCGGCCTGAGCCCAGCCATAGTAGCGCTTGCCGCCTTCATCGAAGGAGAGCTTGGGGATGATGTCCATATAATCTTCCCACGTCCAGCCCTTCTTCGGGTAAGCGATGCCCTTCTTGTCAAAGAGATCCTTGTTGTAGTAGATCACCAACGGGCCGGTATCGACGGGGCTCATGTAGGTGGCCCCGCGCCAGGTTGTCATATTCTTGTAACCGCTGGTGTTGGCCCACTTCGATCCCTGGTCGTCCTTCTTGATGAAGTCGTCGAGCGAAGCGAGAACCTTGGCGTCCGCATAGGCCTGCCACATCCAACCCTGCATGTAGAGCACATCGGCTGGGTCGCCGCCGGCGAAGTTTGCCTGCATCTTCTGGTAGTAGCCGCCCGCATACTGCTCGGTGGCGACCTTGATCTTGTCTTGCTTGGCCTGGAAGGCCTTCACCATATTTTCGTAGACGGAGGCATCCTGGACATCGGCCCAAACCGAGAGACGAATGTTAGCGGGCTCAGCGGCAACCGGCTGTTTGGCAGGAGCAGGCGCCTGGGTTGCCTCGGCCTTGGCAGGCGCCGGCGCAGCGGGCGCCGCCGGCGCGGGGGCTGCTGGCGTCGAGCAGGCAGCCAATGCTGCGCCGGCCGTGACAAGAGCGCCGGCGCGCAAGAAATCACGACGAGAGAGGAGCTTCTTCACCTTACTACCTCCATGGCTTGAGGAATGACAACCAGTTGAACTGCCAATTGGGTATCGAGATGAACGGTGAACTTTGCGGATCAGCAATCGGCCCGGATGGCCCTGGCGGCCACCGACAGCACTTCTTCGCCTCCTTTCCGGCTCCCATATCGAACGGGGGAACACCGATGCGCCACTGTTGGACGGTAGAATACCACGCAATCCGCTGGCGGCAGAGTAGAAGTCTCAGGGCCGGCTTGCCGAAGTGACGGCCTGGTATGGAGGGTTCGAC
>CAYRFV010000199.1:0-10490 GCA_964423545.1 uncultured Anaerolineales bacterium
CCACCCACAGCAGGAAAAGGGGTCCGAACGGGATCGAAAACGTGTAGATCACATAGTTGTAGACGGTGAAGGTCAGCACGCCCAGCCAGAGCAGGTAGGCGCGCCATGAGCCGCGCAGCGCCAACGCCGCCAGCACGACCATCGCCGGTGCAGCAATCAGCAGATTGGCGATATCCTGTGCGATGGCCTGCGGCAGAAAAGCGGGCGTCAGGTCAGCGTAGATGCGCTCGACGGCCAGGCCGATCATGCTGCCCGCCGCAGCCAACAGCGCCGCCGCGATGGACAGCCACAGCCAGGTGGCGGCGCGCTCGGAGTATGCCTTGGGCGGCATGGCGCCGGCTAGATCATCTGCCGGAGGGCGAGTGTCTTGGTTCATGGTTTTTCGCTTTCTGCCTGCGCAAGCTCAGCACCCCAGGCCTTCGCCCGCTCCAGCTCCCCGTCGCGCGGCGGGCCGCACTTGCCCTGCACGACACAGCGTTGCGCCTTGGTGACCGGCCGGCAACCCAAGCCCTCTAACCGGCCCAGGATCGTCTTCGCCGCGCTGCACAGCGACCACCCGATGCGCGTTTCGAAGCCAACTGCGCGATCGGCGCCCTTGGACAGCGCTTCGATCCAGGAACGCATCGACGGAAGGGAGAGAGGGTGGATTGATTCGTCCGCAGAACTAATGCCAGGCTCACCCCGGCACATTCCGCTCGGGAACCCACCGATGCCGCCTGGTGCGATAGATACAACCCTCATCTTCGCTCCCCCGAAGAGACGCCCGGCTGAGCGAGCGCCTCAGACGCCGCTGTGCGGTAGGTCCTGAGGATCAGCCCGGTACGCACGAAGATCCAAACCAGGGCAAAGCCGCCGCAGACGATGGCAAGGGCTGCGCCGGGGAGGTTCAGGCGAGCTATTTTATCCTGAATGTAGGCGTCTAGCGCCTTATAAGGCGTCTCCTGAGCAGGCCTGCTTGTCACCGCGTTCGCCCTGGCCAAGTTAGCCCTCGCCAGGGCGAACGCAGCGCAGATGGCCGCTGCTGCGAGAAGAGTCCTTTTGATGTTCATGCGGCATTTGCCTCAGACGAACAAGCCATGTCCATCCAGTGGATCCTTCCTGTGGCCGCCACCGATTGGCGCAGCGATTTCTATTCTACCGCCGCAACTCAAGTCAATGTTGACAGTCGTCCCCCAGAAGCCTGTCAGTTTGCCCTCCCGGGTGACGCATGAGACGCAGCGCGTCTACCGCATGAACGCCAGGAACATGATGAAGAAGATAGCCACCGACAGCACGCCGATCGCAGCAGCCCGCAGCCAGCCGATCTCATGCGTGATCCGCAGCCCGATGGCCACCAGTGCCGTCTGCCAGAGCGGTGGGATCACCATGATGCGCAGGAGCTCCAGCCAGCCCGGCCACGCGACGCCCAGCGGGACGAGCAGCGTCTCGGGGATCCACATACAGATCAGGTTGGGCACGATCCAGGCCAGCCCGCAGACCACCAGCGCGTCCTCGAAGTGATAGCCGGCGCGCAGCCTGTGGCCAGCAATCGCCAGCAGGTGACAGATGCCTGCCATCATGATCCAGGTCGCCAGCCCCCAGGTGATCGTCCAGAACGCCTGGTAGAAGTAGTACCGCTCCGCCGCGATGGGGATCCACGGCGCGAACGCGGGCATACGGCCGATCAGCGTGTAGATCACCACCGTGACGGTGTACAGCGCGGCGAAGATCAGGTTGATCCAGGACGCGACCGCGACCTTGCCCGGATGCGCCTTCAGTGATTGGATGGCGGCGGCCGGGTGCACGGTGGCTTGCGCCCAGTAGCGGATGGCGAGCGGGATGCTGGACATGGCGGGCTTACTGTCGCAGATAGCCGCGCACCGGCGGGGTGACTGTCAGAAGCAAGATCGCCAGCCCTACGCCGAAATAGAGCCCCTGAATGACTGCGTCGAGCCCAACCATGAGCACCTGCACAATGATCCAGATCATCAGCGCCAGTCCGAAGGCCGCCGAGGCGGCCCAGGTCCAATGCTGGCTCTTGAACGGCCTTAAGCACTGGGCCCAACGCCAGTCCGGCAGCGTGAACAGACAAGCCAGCACAAAGAACGCGCCCAGTCCTAACACAATGCCAAGGATCAGGCCAGGAATAAGGAAGTTCTGGAAGGGCGTGCCCTTCAGCATCTCCAGGGGCATCCGCATCATTCCACCAGTTGGATCGAGCGCCAGCATCAAACCGCTGGGTGTGGCGGAGATGCCCTGGAACAGAAGCAGGCACATCAGCAGCCAGAACGCCAGGGGGCGCCTACGCGGTTCGGTCGTCATTCCTTGTCTCCTTGCTCTGCAAATGCTCGATCCCCTGTCCCCTGATTCGCATGCCACGGTGATCGCGAGCTCCGTTGTGGCGGGACAGACCATCGGGCCGGCCAGACAGCGATACTGCCATTGTCATAACACTATCCGTGTCGCACGCGTCCGAACCACCGGCGGACCAAGGCCGTGTAGTGGGAGTACCCCTGACCGAACCTGGCGGCGAGGTACCTCTCTTCCGGCGTTATGAGCAGGTAGTGGCAGGCGACGATGGCTGGAAAGAGGAGAGCGAATGACCACGGGAGATTGAATTCCAGCGCGATCCCCGCCAGAAGGCAAATACCGCCGAGGTACAGGGGATTCCTTGAGACCGAAAAGACGCCTGTTGTGACGAGTTTGCTCGTCGGAAGTCCAGGGTCGGTCGGCTGGCCATGCTGCGCCAACTCCCGACGCGCAAGGACGATCAAGGTGATGCCCGCGACGATGAGAGCAGCGCCCCCCGCGGCGATGAAGGGAGCAAGGAACCCGCGGGGGAGCGAGGCAGGCACAGCCAACTGCAGGACAATGCCGGCAAGGAAAGGCACGCCAAAGATGACCTCGAAGATCTGCCACCAACGCTTGTGTGCAGCATCCGTTGACATTCGGGTTGTGCGATCCTTTGCGAGCCTGCTCGGCATAGCTGGGGTGAATGTGCTGACGGTAGACGCGCACATCTGACTGATTGCGGCAGCAGGGAGGATGCGGTAGGACGGGCCGCCTCGCCACGGATTCCGCCGCGCACCTTCTTGATCAAAGGGCCGGTCGGTCTTGAGCGCGATGCCGGCCGTGCTGATGAGCACCCGCTCCTTCACACCTTCGCTGCGATCTGGCGTCCCCACGCAGTCGAGCGTTCAATTTCGCCGTCCTTCAGTGGACCTTCCTTGTCTTTGATGAAGAATCCCTCAGGCGGGACAACCAGCGTTCCTCCTCGTTTTACGAGACTGTTGGCGATCGGTTCGGCGGCGTAGCCAAATAGCTTGACGAAAGCGGTCAGAGTGCGCGAATTCACATCGTTCATGTCGGCGCGGGTGTCGAACGCCGCGACTTTGATCCCGCGCAGGCTGTTGGGGGCCAGGGCCTTCAGCCAGGCTTTCGTCGCAGGGCTGGCGCTGAAGGCGCGGGTCGGCGAGCCGACGACCAGCAGGAGCAGGTCTGCCAGATGCTCCGGCTTCACGTCGCCGACGCGCAGGGTGCGCACGTCAGCTTGGGTTGCCAGCGCGCTGCCGATGGCGGCGCCAACGGCGTGCGCGATCTCTTCTGTGTTGCCGAAGAACGAATCGTAGACCACCAGTGCTTTGATCAAGGGATACCTTTCGTGCGGGTCATCCTACTACTTCCCCGCGCTGAATGAGAACCTGATCGCATCCTGCGAACAGCTGTCCACACACGTGCCGCACAAGATGCACTCGCTGTGCTCCATCTGCTCCCGCTGCACCATGTCGTGGACGTCCAGGCTCATCGGGCAATTGGAGGTGCACTTCAGGCACTCCTTGCACGCCGATGACCGTGCGACCAGCCGCAATGAGGGCCAGGCAGCCAGGTTGCGCAGCTTGCGGCCCAGGATCATGAAGGGGGCCATCCAGCAGATGGTGTGGCAGCCGGCACGGCGGCCGAACAGCAGCGCTGGCGCCAAAAACGCCACGATGACGGCATAGTAAACCAGGTACCAAAGGGATTGCTCCACCGTCAAGCCGCCATCAAGGTGATGAAATATGTTCACCTGCCGATAGCCGCCGGCCCGGACCGCCAGCCACACGATCAGGCTGATCCAGGGGATCCAGATCGCCCACTTGATCCAGTCCAGCCATTTTGGGCCAAAGAGCCGGTTGCGGATCGGGATGGCCAACTCCTGCAGCCCGGCGCCGGGGCAGGCCCAACCGCACCACAGGCGGCCCACGAAGAGCGCGGCCACGAACATCAGGCCGAACGCAATCAGGCTGGCATTGACGATGCCCTCGGAAGCGCTGACGACAATGATGTAGGGCGAGAAGTAGAATAGCGTGATGGGAAACAGCAAAAACGAAAGCAGCAACAACGCCATGCGCCAGCGCTGTCGTCCGGCGGATTGTCTAATCCTGACCATGATGACCTCTGTTGATGCTGCCCTGGCTCGCCCCGTCAATGATAATGTGACGCGAGAAGTAGTTCATGAGGATGAGGAAAAGCAGGAAGGCGGTGAGGAGTACGCCTCTGCGGATGCGTTGCCGGAGAGGTGGTTGTCGGGTCATGGATGAGATCTCCCTTCTCACGATTCTACGCAGAGGCGGCGAGAAGGTTGCCATCGACATGCCTCATTGATACCCGCGTATCTGTTTGAAAATGAAATCCAGAGCCGTCTTCGTGCCGTCGAACGCCCGACCGCCGGTGATTGCCGCAATCTGTTCCATCGTCGCGCGGTCAGCTTTGCCGAAGATGACGGTGAAGGTGCGGATGCTCTTGGCTGCAGGCGCAAGCTGACCGTAGAGCTTGCCGAACTGCTCGGCAGTCAAGCCGCTGTTGTTGGCGCCATCGCTCATCAGCACGATCGTGTAGTAGCGCTCCGGCTCCTCTCGCTGCGCGTCGGCTGCCAATCGATACGCCTGGGCCAGCGCAGAATAGATGGCGGTGTTGCCGCCAGCCCGCAACTCTGACACGAAGGCACGGATTCGCTGCATGTCGGTGCCATCCGGCCGAGTATCGTCGACCACGAAATCCTGCGCGGGTTGCACCGCCTGGTTGAAAGGGATCAAGGTGATTTTCTCACGGCCGCGAAAGCGCGAGAAGCGCCCCGTCAATGAAGTGTCCTGTCCCGTCAGGCCGTTGAGCGCCTTCTGTAAGCCGGCCAGCCCATCCCCCTGCATTGAGCCGCTGACGTCGAGCACGAAGTAGGCATGGCTAGGTACGCGTTGTTCATCCAGGTACGAGTAGAGTAGCGCGTCGAGCACCTCGACCGTGTTGGGGAAGGGCAGCTCCACCAGCAGGCGGCTGGGAATACGCTGATCCAGAGGCACACCGGGGATGGCCGGCCGGCGCAGCGTCTGGGCCATCAACGCCTTCTGAAACTTCGGCGAGCGAAGTGCGCTGACAACGCGATCGTAAGCGGCGCGCTGTCCCTTGTCCAGCAGCATCAGCGGGTAGTCCGCGGTGATAACTCCTTCTTCCGGGTAGATCAGCATCAGCTTTTCGCGCAGTGCGCCGGTCTCCTTCAGGTCCAGCAGCACCGATTCGTAGTTGATCATCCCGTCCAGGTCATCCTGACTCGTCACATAGCTTTCCGCCAACCAGCCGGAGCTACCCGCCGTGAGCGTCTGACCCCGCAGGAAACCTTTCAGGGCCTCGCTTCGGATGTCTTCGATCCTCAGGGCATCGCCACTGCCAGTGAGTGCCGTGGCGATCCCCACCAGCGCGGTGAAGCCGGAGTTGGAGGCGGTCGGATCGGTCATCGCGAAGCGCAGTCTGCCCATACTGGCTGCGTCGGCTATATCACGCCAGGCGACGTCTGGCTTGTTCAGCCAACCCAACTCACGCGCCTTGCTCTCCTTAAGGCCCAACACGACCGGCGACAGCATGATCTTCTCCTGGGCCACCACAACCCCCCGTTGGCGGCTCAGGAGGTCGAGGTACTTGCCATGAGAGAACCAGGCCAGGTCATGATCGGCCCCTGCCAGCAGCCTCTCCGCGCCGGCGAGGCTACCGATGTATTCCATCTTCAGCCGGACGCCGGTCTCGCGCTCAATCTCAGCGAGGAGCGGTTCCAGGTCTTGGAGTTCCGAGCCGGCGAGCACCGTCAACGTCTGCGGCTGTGGTGAGCAAGCAGCAATGAGCGTGACCAATAGCAGGGAGATCAGCACGCACACGCGCATCGTCATTGTGCACCTCCGCCCTGCTGATAGGACTTTTCGATCTCCTGGATCATCCCCTCCAGCACCTCGTAGCTGGGCGGCTCGATGACATCCACGAAGTTCTCCGGCAGGGTGACACTGTGCTTTCGAGTGAATTCGCGGAAATAGGCCCGGTCCGCGTTGCGGAAGCCGTACTCCACCGCCAGCTTTTGCAGTTCAGAGTCGGTTTCCAGCGCAGTTGCCAGCTTCTCGCCCTTCTCGTTGAACGGGATCAGCACATGCTTGGTGAAGATGTTTGGGGTGGGATACATCAAGACCATCTCAGGCTGGATGGCGCTGTCACCCCGGGCGGCCTGCGCCACATACTGAGCCTCGTAGATGATGACGAGCGGTGAATGGCCCATGCCCTTCACCAGGTAATCTTCGAAGGGTTCCTGGGTGCTGCTGGGTCGCAACCCTTGGCGGAGGAACATGCCAGAGAGGGATGGCAGCAGCGGGCGGGCCTGCTCCAGGCTCTGCACGATGTTGTTGTCGTTTGCCACGTAGCTCATCAGCGCCAGGTACATCGCCGCGGAATTCGATGTGCGCACGTCGGTCGAGCCGATCAGCACGCTCTTGTTGGCCGTGAAGGCCGAGTTGCCGGGGATGTCCTTCCACCGGGTCTGCGCCTTCATCAGGTCGAAGAAGCGCCCCATGTCGAGACTGTAGTAGCTGCCCTGGTTGGCGGCCACGCCCTGTTGCACGAGCAGTTCGGCGATGGGTTTCCATGAGGCGATCACCATGGGCGTGAAGAACACGTTGCTCGCCTTGCTGGCGCCGGTCTCACGTCGGATCTTCTCGGCGCCCGGCACGCCCGCCGGGAAGCCGAAGTCGAACATTCTCAGGTCGGGGCGAGCAGCAATCTCCCGAGAGCCGGCCTTCTGCACCGTGACCTGCAGGCCCTGGCGCGCCAGGGCCCGCTGCACCCGTTCGTCCTGAAAGAAGGGCGCCTTTTCGGAGCCAATCAGTCCAGTGACCTGGGTGACGCTCTGGGGGCCGAAACGGAAGGTGGCGAATGCGGCGATTGCTATCGCCAGGCCGACGATGACAAAGAAGACGATACGGGTTCGCTGCATAGCGATCCTCCGGGCTGGCGCCAGCGCGTAGGTCACTCGGCGGCTGCTCCTGCCGAGTAGCGCTGCCGCCTGAGAGCGACCATCGTTTGCCGGACTTGCCGTACGTAAGCCAGGGTAACAGAGTAGTATTATGTTGAGCTTAAGGCTGAATTAAGAGAATGTGATGTGAGGATCAAGAGTTCTAAACTTTGCTGAAGATCACTCCTCGGGATTTCGATTCTGAGCAGCGAACACAATTCGGCAAGTGGGACACGCCTCCAGATGCTTCTGAACGGCGGCCGTGGTTTCGGCTGCCTCTTCGCCGGCGGCGAGGCGCGCCGGAAAGCCATCCAGCAGCGCGCGGCACCGGTCACAACCGATGCCGCGCTGGTTGGCGCTCGATGCCAGGCGCGCACACAGCCCCACAAGATGGATGTCGAACATGCCGCCTCTTTCCTAGAGTTCTATCCAGACCTTCCATGCTGCAGGCGCCTGGCCCCCGACGACCAGATAGCTGGCACGCGGTAGCTTGGGTTCGATCAGCAGCTTCATCCCCGCCTCGTGCGGGGTACGGTCGGCCTTGCGCTGATTGCACCGGCAGCAGGCGGTGACCGTGTTCCCCCACGATGAGCGACCCCCGCGCGATACGGGCAGCACATGGTCCACCGTTGCCTCGCGAGGGGAGCACGACTTGCCGCAATAGGCGCATGTATAGCTGTCACGCGCCAACAGGCCTCGGCGCGTCCAGGCTGGCGGGAGGCGCCGAGGGACGTTGACGTAAAGCTTGAGGCGTAGCACCGTTGGGATGGTCAGGATGCGTCCCGGGCTGATGAGAGGGACACTCTCAGAGGCGACCGGCTCCGCTCGCTCCTTCAAGAGCAGCTTGGCGGCGCGTCGCAGCGATAGGATGGAAAGGGGCTCGTAGGTCGCATTCAGAAGCAGGACACCTTCCATGACACCTCGCTTGACTGCAACCGGGCGCTTACCCCGATGCCTTCATGGCACGCGCATCGGCGCAGCGCTGGCGGAACACCGGGTCGGCGGGGTTCGGCGAACCGAAACGGTCAACCCGATGGGGCGCTAAGTCAAAGGCTGGCGTCTGTCCGAGCGCCAGTTGCGCCAGCGCCAGCCCGATACCGCCGGAAGCCGCAATGCCGGCGCCTGAGCACCCTGTGGCAACGAGCAAGCCCTCCAAACCCGGCGCTGGACCCAGGACGAACAGACCGTCGGGTGTGTAGGTAGATAGCCCCGCCACGTAATGGGCGACACCCACTTGTTCAATGGCCGGAAAGAAACGCGCCAGGGCAGGGATACCCTCCACCAACGAATCCCAGCCTGCCGGATCGCCGGCCAGACGCAGTCTGTCGATGTCTTCGGGTAAGCTCTCCGGATCCATGTGGACGCCCTTCGCCTCACGCAGGCCGAACAGCAGGCTGCCGACTTCAGGACGCGTGTAGGCCCTGGCTTCGGGCAGGAGCACGATCGGTTGGCGCCCGGCGAACAGTGGGTGCGGCACAGTGATCCAGTATTGGCTCCGAACTGGCGCCATCGGCAGCCCGATGCCGATCTGCCAGGTCAACACGCCGGTCCACGCGCCGGCAGCCGCGATAACCACGTGGCTGGCGTAGAACCCTTCGCTGGTCTCCAGGCCGATCACGCGATCGCCCTCGCGGCGGATGGCTGTCACGTTCACGCCTTCGCGGATGACGGCGCCCCGCAATCGGGCTGCGTGGGCATACGCCTGGGTGAGCATGTACGGGTCTACAGACGCATCCTCCGGGAAGTAGGCCACAGCCGCTTCTCGGCGGAGAGTCAGCCAGGGGACCAGCCGCGTCGCGTCATCAGGCTTGATCCACTCGATGGCGACGCCAGCGCTGCTCGTCGCCTGAACCAGTTCGATCAGAGCCGTTCGCGCCGAAGGTGACTCCGCCACATGCAAGCTGCCCACCTGACGCAGGCCCAACGACTGGTTCAGTTCGTCTTCCAGGTCAGCGATGGCTGCATAGGTTTCCAGCACAAAGGGAATGAGGGGAGTCTTGGCACGCGGCCGCGAGAGCAACCCCGCGGCCCGGGAGGAGTTGGCGCTCGCAACCGTGCGCCGCTCGAGCAGAAGCACCTGGCCGTGACTCAAGCCGGCCAGGTAGTAGGCGATGGCGCACCCCAAGACGCCGCCGCCGATGACAATGATGTTCGAGACTCCTCTCACGGCTGCTCGCCGCAATCCAACCGGTCTTCGATGTCTTCCAGGACCCAAGGAAGGCTCCAAATGCCATCAATCACATAGTGTGCTCCCGCATCTGCAAGACGCAGATGCGCTCGCTCGCGCCGCAGCTCCAGCTCTTCTGGCGACAGCGCGGCCAGCCCCTCTGCTGTCAGGCCCAGCTCGTTACCGGTCAGCGCCACGGCCACGGTCCACATGCCAGCGTTCAGCCCTTCCTGGATATCCGGCACGGTATCTCCAACCTTCACTATCAGGGCTGGCGGATAGACGCGTAGCTCCATTGCGCTCAGCCACGCCATCCACGGCGCGGGCCGGCCGGCGGGCGCGTCGCTCACGCAGACCACCGAGTCGGGCTGAAAGCCGCGCCGCGCGGCTTCGCGAACGAGCACATCCATCATCTGCCGGTTGTAGCCCGTGGTCGAGCCGATCTTGACCCCGCGCTGTCGCAACTCCGCGATTGTCTCCGCGGTGCCGGGAACGAGGTCGGCATGGTCCGCCAGGACTTTGAGTTGGAGCGGAATGAACTCCTCGTACATCGCGGCCACGTCAGCCTCGTTCGGTGGGCGATCATGCACCGCCTTCCAGAGTGCAGCCACCATCGGCATCTGGGTGATCGCGCGGATGTGGTCGCACTTGTGCATCCCCATCGGCGCACGCGCCTCTTCGGTGCTGATCTCAACACCGTGGAGCCGGAAGGTCTCGATGAACGCCATCACGGGTGCGATGGAGCCGTGATCCACGGTCGTGCCCGCCCAGTCCAGGATCACAGCCTTGATCGGGCGGGTCGGCCGATGCGCCTGGTGGCTCAGGTTGATGGTGTGACTCATAGGGTGACCTCCATTTCCGCCAGCGTTTCGCGGATTGCGATCAACAGGGCGCGGATGTGCTGCCCGCCAACGCGATCGATCTGATGGCCCAGCGGATGCGGGTCGAGATCGACAAGCGGCTGCCGGCGGTCGACTCCGAGTCCGAACGCGCGGCGGAGGCCGAGCTCCGCCGGTTGCTCGCGCTGGCCGAGGAGGCCAAGCC
>CAYRFV010000200.1:0-10475 GCA_964423545.1 uncultured Anaerolineales bacterium
CTCACGCAGCCATTGCATCGGCACGTAGTAGAAGTCGCGTGGAATGAAGGGGTAGCGATAGCGACTGGTAGACGCTAGCGGCTCAGACATGGGCTGGCTCCGCACTGAATTGACGAGTGGCGCTGATCAGAGTATGATGTAGCTGTAGCCGGGCTTGGGCGAGCAGCGACCCCGGTGAGCCGACATAGCCCATCCCCTGTGTCGGGGGGAGCGCCGCAAGGCGTTCTCGATCAAGACTGTTCGGTAGAGCGGGAGAGCGCCCGGGTGGGACGGGGGTTCTCCCGTTCGCTTTGCTGGGGCTATTGTAGCACGCGCGGTCGCACAACAAAAAAGGAGCGCAAGCGGATCTGTAAAATGCCGTGATTTTCACGTGGGCGCCTGAGCTATGAGACCATTTTCACGGCCAGGCCCTGCGATCAGCTTTCTTCTGCGAAAATGAGGCCAGACAACTGAGTGTTGTCTGGCCTTTTTCTTTGTGGCAAGACGGCCGAGTGAAAGGCTTGAGATGACCACAAGCTCCTTAACAACTGAATAGGATTCAACAAACGCGCAGATCACTGAAAGGAGGATGCGATGCGCAATCGAAAGCGAGTTCTGGTGGTGGATGACGCGGCAAATTTGAATCAGGACCGCCGCGACCACAGCTGGCGAATCAATCACGAAGCGATCCTCACCTATGCGGCAGGCCTGGGCACCATCGTTGAGGCGGGTATCTACTTCCCGCGCTACACCGGGATCGAGCGAGATCGCGGGGATGTCATCGGTCTGAAACAAGGGTCCGGCTTCACGCAGATCGAGGTGCGACCGGTACGCCAACGGCCTGACGGGACGTACAAGTCGGATATTGATACGGTCATCACCATGGCCGTCTGGGGCGCCGCGGTGGCCGGCCTGGTAGACACGGTCGTGCTGGCCAGCGGGGATTCTGACTTTGTGCCCCTGGTGGAGCGGCTGCTTGCGCGGGGCATCGAGACGCACGTCATCGGTCCCGATAGCGCGACTGCCATTGAGCTGGCGGTCGCCGCGAGTTGCTTTGTCTACACCAGTCAGGTGCCTGGCTTGGTGCAGCCTGTCAGCGCTCCGCTGATCACCGCCATTGTCAGCCAGGCGCAGGCCGCGCGCACCGCAGAACGGACTGGGGGCAATGGCAACGGGCAGCACGGTTGCGGCGCACCGGCGCTTCAGAAACCGCTCTGACTGAAGCGGAGAGTGGGACGCGCTACACGGGAGGACAAAGATGAAGATGCTCAGAAATGTCAAGCGAGGCTTCTGCAGTTGCTGTCTGTTTTTCGTCCTGCTCGGCCTGGCTCTGGTGGTGGGGCTGGTCGTGGTGGCGGTGCGGACGGCGCGGGCGGACACACCGGCGCCGCCGGCGCGGGAAATCGTGCTGGCGGTGGATAACAGCCCATCTATGTGGGATTGCGACGGCATCGGCACGGATCCGCAGCTGCTGCGGGTAGACGCCGCCCGACTCTTCATCCAGTACCTGGGGGCGGACAGCAGCGCGGCGCACCGCCTGGCGCTGCTGCACTTCGGCGGCGATGTGCGGGAGCTGGCCGGCCTGACCGATCTGGCGGACCCGGCGGGCCGCGAGCGGCTGCTGGCAGCCGTCAGCCGGCCCGAGCCCATCCGCTGGACCGATCAGTGGCTGGCGTTGGAAAGCGCCCGCGAGCTGCTGGTGCAAACCGGCACACCCGGCAGTCGCCGGCTCATCGTCCTGTTGACCGACGGTGAACCGGCGCCCAAGCCGGTGACCGCGGCCGGCCTGAGTGAGGCGCTCTATTTGCGCCAGTTGGAGCAGAGCACGGCGATGCTAGGGCAAGCAGGCATAACGCTGGCTGTGGTACTGCTGAGCGATCAGAGCACTTCGTGCGGCCGGGCAGTGGCGGCGACATGGACGGAGCGCTGGGCGCGCCTGGCCGCGCTGACGCCCGGCGGCGCGCTCTATACCGCCAACCAAGCCGAGGAGCTGCTGCCAGTCTACCACGCCATCGTACGGGAGCTCGCGGGCGCGGCCGCGGGCGCCGCGCCCGCGACGACGGCCACGCTCACCCAGGGACAGCCGTTGCGGGTGCCGGTGCCCGTGGACGGCACGCTCGTCGGCCTGGTGATCACCATCTGGAAAGCGGAGGCGGCGACGACCGTCCAGGTGCTCGATCCGAGTGGCTGGCCCGTGACCGCAGCGCATAGCGGTGTGACGGTGACCGGCGGTGACGCCGGGAACCGGGAGCAGGTCTGGCGGGTCGCGCAGCCGGAAGTGGGTCTCTGGCAGGTGGCGCTGCACGGCCGCGGTCGGGTGAGCGTCTGGCAGGATCGCATTGCGCCCCCACCGACGGCGACCGCTCTGCCTACAAGCACGGCGACTGCCACGGCAACCCGCACAGCGACCCCTGAGCCGACGCCGACACGCACTCAGACGCCGACGCTCCCCCGCAGTCCGACCGCGACGGCGAGCGCGACGACGTCGGCTGCCCCGACGCTGACGAACACACCCAGCGCTGCGCCGCAGCCCAGCCTCACGGCCGCGCCGCCATTGTCCAGCGCCTTGGCCAGCGCCGCGCCGCCGGCTGGGGGCGTAACACCGACCGAGGCCAGCCCAGTGACTCGTCCGCTGGTCTGGCCCTGGTTCCTGGGCGTCAGCACGGTCCTGGGAGCAGGCGGGGTGGTAGTCGCTCGTCATCGCCGGCACGGGCCGTATCTGGGCGGGCAATTGGTCCTGGTAGCCGTCCCGGACGGCGCGCCGCTGTCACCGCCGCGTGACTTGGGCCGCGAGCGTCGGCGTCAGGTGTACCTGGGGCAGCGCGGGGCCGGGGCGTGGCGTCTGCCGGGCTGGCCGGGCATGGTGCGGTTGACCGCCGACCGGAATGGGGGCACGTCGCTCACGGCCGTGACGGGCGAGGTCACGCTGGATGAGCAACCGGCGCGCCACACGGTACCCCTCTTGGATGGCGCCATCATCGGCTGCGGCGGATATCGGATCCGCTACGATAACTTGCTGGATCGAGCAACCACAAACAGGAGATATCCCAATGAACACGCGTAACAATGGCAACCACGCACGGCTGGATGGTTGGGCAGGTCAATTTCCCCAGAGCGCACCCGGAGGCGCAGCCATGCTACTGAACGTCAGCGATGTGAATGAAGTGCAAGCGGTCGTCCAAGCGGCCCAGGTGGTCGGCGCGGCCAAGGCGCAGCGACAAGCGGCGGGCCGGGTGCGGCTGGAGCAGCCGCTGCTGGTCATCGCCGTCGGCGGTTCAGGCAAACAGATCGCGACCCGCCTGAAGGCCGCGTTCATCGAACGCTTCGGTCAGGTTCCCGAAAACGTGATCATCCTCTGCTTCGACAGCGCGGATGAGGCGATCACGGTGCGTGAGGGCCGGCACGGCCAGATTGTGACGCTGGCAGACAAGAGCGAATTCCACCGGCTTGAACGCGTACCGATGGCAGGCATCAGGCGGGCGCCGCACTATCATGCGGCGTTCGTGAACCGTATGGGTCCCAGCCTGCAGCAAATTCGGCGCGCTAGCATCGGCGATGGCGCCGCGCAGGAGCGACCGCAGGGGCTGGCGGCGCTGCTGTGGAGCACGCCCAAGGTGATGCGGATCATCGATAACGCGATCCGGCGCCTCGTCGAACGCAGTGATGACCTGAGACGGGACGCCAATGAACGCAGCGGGATCAACGTCGTGCTAGCTGGGTCGGGACCGGGCGGCCAGGGCTCGGGCGCGCTGCACGATCTGGCGCAACTCACGCATACGGCGCTGCGCAAGGTCGGCGACCTGGAGGAAAGCAGCCGCTTCATCGGGGTGGTTCTGCTGCCGGGCGCTTTCCCCGGCGTGCGCGGCGCGAACCTGCAGGCCAATACGCAGGCGTTCTTCTTGGAACTGGACACGACTATGCAGGGCGCAGGCTTTCAGGCGACCTATCCGGGCAATATCCAGGTGGATAACCTGGAACCGCCCTTCGATGTGGTGTATGTGCTGGATGGCATTGACGAGCGTGGGCAAGCCTTCGCCAATCTCGATGAGGTGTGCGATCTCGCCGCGCAAGCGTTGGCCGTACTGCTGGGCTCTGAAGTCGGCGTGCGTGAGATCTTTGCGGCTGTGAACGAGCAGGGTGTGTTGCACGGCGTCAGCACCGCCGGGTATGGCGCCTTCCTGGCGACCCTTGGCTTGGCCAGCGTCCGCTTCCCAGCCCAACCGACAGCGGACCGCTGCGTGCTGCGGCTGGCCGCAGAAGCCGCAACCGCGGCGCAGGTGATGGCCGGCGACGCGACCATACCGACCGTGGCGCTGACGGGGGCCGCGGCGCTGCGCGATCAGCTCCGGCTGAACGCCAATGGCGCGCCCTTTGAGACGCAGGTGACGCCGCCGCTGAGCCTGGAACAGGCGCCCAGCGAGGAACAGCCGACGTTGGCGCGCACCCTGGTGACGAATTTCATGCAGCGTCGCATCTACGAAGCCGCCTTTGCGCAAATCAAAGCGACGGCCGCGCGTCTGACCGGCGAGTTGCGCGCAGAGTTGCTGGAGGGGATGGCCGCGGTCGCCACTAAGGACAACCTGGCCAGCGTGGCCGCCTGGTTGCGCGCCGCCACCGCAGCGCTGCAGGCGCAGTACGCTACGCTGCTGGCTGAGGCCGAGCGCCTGGCCGCGGCGGCCGAAGGCGCCCAGAAGAATCTGGCGGCCGCCGGCGCCACGCTGGATCAGGCGGCCGACAGCCTACCCCTCTGGCGCAAAGGGCGTGTACGCGCCGCCGTCAGCCGCTACCTGGACGAGGCAGAGGTGACGATCCGGCTGCGGCTGGAGCAGCGCATCACCGAAGCTGCAGCACAGGTGACGCACCACGCGTTGGGCGAGGCGCGCAACTTGCTGCAGCAGGCGACGGACGCGTTGCAGCGGTTGGCGCAAGCGCGTGCCATCCTGGACGAACGCGAGGCCGAACTGGCGCGGTTGACCGGCAGCCGCAGCGAGATCAACCTGGCGGCACCTGAGCTGGTGCAGAAGCTCTACGCGCAATACCGTACCGATCCGGCTGCTCTGGCGCAGCTGGCCGGCGGAACCGGCGCTGGGATGCTGGCGTGGAGCCAATGGTCAGCCGTTGAGGTGGCTACGTGCCTGATGGCGGCGGCCGAACAGCCTTTCAAAGTGTTGCGCACGATCACGGTTGAGGATGTTTTGGCCGGTCAATGGGATGAGCGCTCGGCGCAGGAGTGGATCGGTCGGTTGGCCGATCTGGCGGCGGGCGCCTGGAATCTGGATCAGGCCCGGCTGCCCGATGGCGGCGCGGCCCTGGCCAGCTTCCTGACGATCGGTGTGCCGGATGCGACCGAGAGCATCTTCGCCAACTGCGGTCACACGCTGGTAGCCACCCACGATCCCGAACGAATTGTGGCGCTGCGCACCATCTACGGCGCTTCTTTCGATACTTTGAAGGGCGCGGATGACTGGGGCCGGGCCTACGCGGCGATCGGCAAACATACGCCGCTGCACGTGATGGCGGTGCGGACGGGGGAGCGGGTGGATCAGTAGGCAAGCAGGCAAGCCGGCACGTAGACAAGGCAACAGACGCAGACCGGTCTCAGGCCTTGTCTACGCAGCTACGGGTCTAGCGGCTGTCCAAGGAGGAGGTTACGATGGACGAGCATACTGCGGTGGGTTTGCGTCGGGTGTTGATGCTAACGCAGGGCGCGCCGGCCAGGGCGGTCGCGGAACAGACGCTGGCTCTGGGCCAGGCCTGGTTTGGGCTCGAGCCGCCTGTAGCGCGGGTAGACCTGGCCGAAGGCGCAGCGTGGGGCGTCGTTGATGCGGGCGCCCTGGCGATGCTGACCGAGGCCTGTGATCGGCTGGCCGACGGTGAGATGATCAGCCGCCTGGAACAGGCCGGCTGGCGGCTGGCGCGCCCCGATGAGATCGAGGCCTGGCTGCTCATCACGACCGACCACGCGCCAGACACGGCGCCGTTACAGACTGCGCCAGCCGGTGAGCATGCTGGAATGAACGACACCGGCAGCGCCCTGATCGCCGCGCTCACCCAGCTGGCGTGGCGGCGTCTGCGGGTGCACGTGACTGCCCGTGCGCTGCTGTTGGCTGAGCCCGCCGCTCAGGAGCACGCAGCTGCGTGGGCGGCGCAACTCGCGGCCGCGGGGGTGGAGAGGATCGGTCTGGCGGGCCCGGTGAGTATCGAGCGCGTGCGCTGGGATCCGCCCCGCTGGCAAGCGCGCGCCGCCTGTGGCCTGGCAACGTTGCTGTGGAGCGCGGCCGAGCTGGGCGCAGACGGCGCCGGCGGCGTGGAGACGCCAGGTTGGCCGGCGCCAGTTGGGCTGACGGAGGCGACGCCGGCGTTTGAGATCTGGGCTATCGGCGCTGCGGCCTGGCCGACACCCTGGCCTGAGTTGCGGCGGCTGCTCGCCCCGCGCTGCGCACGACGCGTCGTGACGCGCCTGCTGGGCGCCCCGGCTGGGGCGCCGACGGCGAGCCCAGCCGGCGACACCGATCTGCCGCCCTGGGAACTGCCACCCCTGGCAGTGGCGCCAGAGCGCCACCGGTTGGCGGTGGATACAGCGACGCCTGCCGATCCGCCGGGCCTGGTGTGGGGCGGACGGCGGCCGAACTGGGGCGCTCTGGCGACGCTGCCTGAGGGGCTGCGCACGCAGGCGGAACAGCGCGTTGCTGCAGCCCAGCAAGAACAGTATGAGCCACGCGGCGCGTGGTTGGCAGGGCAGGTGGACGCCTGGTCTGCCGCGCTGGATCGCCTGCGGAGCGCGCGGCTGACACCCGATGATGGTTGGCCGGAGCCGGTCCGCTACGAGACAGAACTGCGGACGCTCACCGCGCAACTGCGCACGGCGTGCGCCCGCATCGAGGATTGGCTGGAGGCCGCCAGCGTGCGCTTCGCGCAGGCTGAGGCCGAGGTGACGCGTGCGGCCGCCGATGTGACGGCGCTCTGCCGGCGCTTCCCCACGCCGAGTCCAGATGGACTGCTGACCACGCTTATGCGGCCGTGGCGTTGGCCGGCGTTAGCCTGGGCGTACCTGGTCCTATTGCCGCACAAGGGTCAGCGCTGCCTGGATGCCTATTATCGTTTGGGGGAGGCGCGCCGGGCAGAGGCGAACCTGCATGCGCTGCGCCAGGCCTATCTCGCCATGGCCCAGGTGACGCAGGAGCACCAGCGTGCGACCGCTGCGTTGATGGAGGCCTTGCGCGCCCTGGCCGAGGCATTGACGCACGACGAGTCTGAAGCAGTTGCGCTTCCCGCGCCCTGGGATGACGACCGTCTCGATACGCTGGCTCAGCGCCTGCTGCGGGGTCGGGGGCCGGGCGTGAATTGGCTTATGGGTGGGGCGGACGCGCCGGACAGCGGCCGCGCCGGGCTGTTGGCCTGGGTGACCGCGCAGTTGGCGCCGTTGCGGACGCGAAGCGCGGCGGACTGGCTGGCTGGCGGCCTCGATGACCCGGACTTGGCGCGCTGGTTGAGCAGTTGCGTCGCTGAAGCCGCGCCGCTTTGGCCGGCCGGCCAGGCTGATACCATCACTTGGCTCTTGTGCCCGGCGCGCCGGTTAGAGACCCCGGCTGCGCAGCCACAGGCCGAGAAGCGTCTGCAGGACGGCCTGCGAGCGTGGGCGACACGCCAGGCTGCCGAGGGTGATATCTTGCGCGCCGGTGTGAGCCAACCGGATGCGCTGCTGTTCTTGCGCACGATCAGAGTGCGGCTGACGGATGGCGCGGCGGCGGAGCCGGCGCCATCCGTGTGCGCAGCCGGCGAGACGGCTGGCCGCGCGCGCCGATTTCAGCCGCTCACGTGCTGACGAGTGACTGAAGTCGCCACCACAGAAGACTGCGTCGGACTGGTAACGAACTGCTGCGGTGAGCGGGTTGCGAATAGGGAGGAAACATGAACAGGCGCAATGGCTGGGATAACATATGGCAGGCCATCCGGGGTGCGCTGGGTCAGCCAGCAGCGGCTGGCGCAGGCAGCGACCCGGCTACGGCGGGCGTAGGCGCTGGGCTGGCCGGCTCGGTCTGGCGCGGGTTGAGCGGGCGGAGCCTGGAGATCGCGGAGGTGCAAGAGGAGGTGGCCGCGGAAACGCGCGGGCAGGTGCTGGTGATCGGTCAGTGCGACGAAGCGAATCGCCGCTTGCTGGCGCGCTTGCGGGGGCAGCCGCCGATCCCGCCGGGCGGGCCGGTGTATCGGGAAGGCTTCTTCACGCTGGCGGCGCTGCCCGCCGAACCGACCTTGAGCGACCATGAGACCTGGAATGGCGCTGGCGACGCCCCCGGGTTATCGCTTGCTGAGGCGCTGGGTCTGATCGGCGAAGCGGATGTGCTGGTCTACGCGTTCGTGCGCGAGTCGGGGTGGCAGGCGGCGGATGCCCGATGGTATGCACGACTGCGCGCGACGGGCACACCATTGGTGCTCGTCGCAGCCGACCTGACGGGAGAGAGCCCCTCGACAGTGGGGGGTGGCGAGCGGATTGCGTTGCCAGCCGGCGAGCGGCCCGTCACGATGCGCCTGGCCGGCGCTGAGTCCGCGGCGTGCGCACCGCCTGCCGATGTGATCGCCCTGGTTGAGCGCATCCTGGCCCAACGCCAACGGCTGGCGATCCCCCTGGCGCAGGAGGCGCCGGGCTGCCGGCCGCTGATTGCCGGCCGCGCCATCCGCAGCGGGGTGTTGATGGCGGCGCTCTTGGGCGCGGAGCCGATCCCGCTGCTCGATCTGCCCCTGCAAGTGGCAGTGAACTGGCGGATGGCCCTGCAACTGGCTGGCATCTACGGCTACCTGGGCCTGGACTATCGGAGCCGGGAGATGCTCGGCACGGTGGCTTGGAATCTTGGCTTGCGCTATGTGATCCAGCAGGCGCTCAAATGCATCCCGCTGGTGGGTTGGGTGGCCAGCGCCGCGCTGAGTGGGTTGGGCGCCTGGCTCTTTGGGCAGGCGCTGCTGCGCCGTTTCCAGGATGCAGACCGTTGGCAGCAGGCGCGCACCGCGGTCATCGCCCAGGTGGGCGCGCAGCGCGCGCGGCTGCGCGGGTGGCGCACGCGGTGGCACGGCCGGCTGCCGCAGCTGCCGGCGCTCCGCCGCGGCCAGCGGACAGGTCGGCCGGCGGAGACCGCTGGTGGCGCCGACCAGCTGGGCGAAGCGGCGTAGCGCGCCGGGGAGGCTGCCATGAGCGAGTTACGCACTCTGGGCACAAGTTCGCCACTGCTCCCTGCGGGACCGGTGCGGGCAGGCGCGCCGGGGCGCTTTTTTACGGCTGAGGCGCTGCAGCGCGCCTGGCTGGCCGTGAAGCGGGCCGGCGGTGGCGCGGGGGTGGATGAGGTCACGCTGAAGACCTTCGCGGGGCGGCTGGCGGAAGAACTCGGCCACTTGCGGGAGGAGTTGGCCAACGGCACCTATCGTCCCCGGCCGGTGCGCCGCGTGCTGGTGCCGAAGCCGAATGGCGGCTTGCGGCCGCTGGCGCTGTGGGCCCTGCGCGACCGGGTCGCCCAACGTACGGTCTATGACATCATTGCGCCCAGCTTCGAGACCATCTTTCTGCCGTGCAGTTTCGGCTATCGGCCGGGCTTGGGGCCGGAGGACGCGGTGCGCCAGGTGCTGGCCTACCGGGATCGCGGGCTGCGCTGGGTAGTGGATGGTGACATCCAGGACTGTTTCGATAGCATCCCGGCCACGCGGCTGGCCGGACTCGTCGCCCGCCGCGTGGAGGATCCGCTGCTGCGGCGCTACATTGGCGGCTGGCTGGATGCGCGCATCCTCAACGGTGTAGATGGCGTGCCCGCAAAGGCCGGCGCTTGCCAGGGCAGCGTGCTGTCGCCGCTGCTGGCGAACATCTATTTGCACGAGGTGGATCGCCAATTGGTGGCGCACAAGCTGGCAGTGGTGCGCTACGCCGACGACCTGGCGATCTGCTGTCAGCGCAAGGCCGATGCAGAGGTTGCGCTGGCAGCAACAGAGTACGCGCTGGGTGTATGGAATCTGCGCCTGAATGCGTACAAGACGCGCATCGTGCATTTCGATCAGGGGTTCGCCTGGTTGGGGCATTTCCTGCTACGCGGGGAGTGTTTTCGGTTGTAGATTGGTCGGTTGGTCGGTTCGCAGATTGGTGGATTGGTAGATTGGCAAGCTCGGTTTCCTGAGCTATCAATCTATGGTGCGTCAGATAGAGATTCGGGCTCTACAGTTTTTAGCGGGAACACGGGCAGCTCTGTAACGGTTATTGCCCTATCCCGGGCGAGCGAAGCTCGCCCTCCCCCGCTGTAGGAATTCCAAATGTGGCGTTCCACAGTTCAGACATAGGATCAAATCCCACGTCTGAAGCTGAAAAGCCGCCTCAGCGGCTCGAATTCAGCGCCTGAGGGCGCTTCTCAGTGTCAGATGGCAGATTTTATCTGCCGAACGAGTCCACATTTGGAATTGCTACCCCCGCTGCGCGGGGGAGGTTGGCGAACAGCAAGCGGTGCTCGCTGTTCGCACGGGTG
>CAYRFV010000201.1:0-10450 GCA_964423545.1 uncultured Anaerolineales bacterium
AGGGCGGCTGGCATTCCCCGATCGACCAGTTCCTGATGAACTCGTTCGTGTACAACGACATGGTCACTCCCAACGGCGCCAACCACCTGATGTTGGAGAACGGCGTTGTGAAGGCCTCATACACCGAACCGGGCTGGAAAGAGGGTCTCAAGTACCTCAACAAGCTCTACAAGCAGGGCTTGATCGACCCGCAGGCGTTCACCAACGACAGCAACCAGATTCGCACGCTGGGTGAGAATCCCGACACCCCGATCCTTGGGGCCATCGGCGCCGGCTGGTACGGCGTATTCACCCAGAACGGCGGGCCCAGCGGCCGCTGGAAGGAATATGTGCCCATCCCGCCGCTCAAGGGCCCCAGCGGCATGCGCCAGACACCGCTGACGATCTATCAGCCAACCGGCGGGCAGGGCCACTATGTGATCACCAAGAAGGCCAAGAACCCCGAGGCTGCGTTCCGCATGCTTGATCTGTTCTACGGTTTCGAGTCCACCACCAACTCTGTCTTCGGTGTGGAAGGCGAGGACTGGGTGCGCGCGAAGGAAGGCGAAGAGTCGATCTCGGGCGGCAAGGCGCTCTACACCGTGCTGAAGACCTGGGGCGGCGATCCGCAGAACCGTCACTGGAGTCAGAACGCGCCGACTTTCCGCACCAATGACTACCGCAATGCGCAGACCTATAACCCGAAGGATCCCCTCGAGCGCAACCTGTACAACTGGACCAAGAACCTATATGAGCCTTACGGCACCAAGGACAAAGCCGTGCCCCCTCTGGTCTTCACCAAAGATCAGTCCAAGCAGTTCGGCGAACTGAATACCGCGGTAAACAACGCGATGGAGGAATGGTTCGCCAACTTCGTCACGGGCAAGAAGGACATCGACAAGGACTGGGATGCCTACATCAAGAACCTGAAGGACTCGGGTCTGGACAAGTTCCTGGGCATCTACCAGACGGCCTATGACGCGAAGTACAAGAAGAAGTAAGCTCCGAGCTCCCCGGGGTTATTTCCTCCACGTTGCGGAATAACCTCGCTGAATCCCGCCAGCCCCTTCTCCTCACGCTCAAGGGGGAGAAGGGGCGCATTTTGCCGGGTCTGATTCATCGTTCACGTGGGATTGGATTACAATGGAAGGGATCCCTCGCGCCGGGCCATCGGCGCGAGATCCATCCCACGGAGGGCCCCATGTGGCATGTCGCCCGCCTGTCGCCGCACGCAAACCAGGAATCGGCCGACACGGTGGAGGAACTCATCCGCTCCACCGCCCAACGCCTGATGCTCGTTACCGGCGCGTTCTGCCTGGCGGTCGTCATCGTGCTCGGCGGCAACGCGAGCTCTGACGTCATGATGCGCCTGTTTGCGGGCGCGGTCATCGTCGTGATCGCCGACTTTGCCGCGCAGCGGCTGCTGGAACGGCGCTACCTGGCGTCCCAGGTGGTGTGGCAGGCGGGACTGGCGCTTGCCCTGACGCTCACGATGCATCTGCTCGACCGTCCCGAGATCGCTCTGCTCTTTGCGCTCCTCCCGCTGATCGCGACGGCCACGCTCGGCGTGGTGGGCGGACTGTCGGCCGAGATCCTCGCGGTGCTCGCCGCGGGATGGGCCACAAGCACGCAGTTCAGCGCGCCGCTCTCTCCGGAATTCGGCGTCGCGATCGTCGTGGTCGGCGCGTTCACCGGGTTCCTCGGCTGGACCATCACCAACCCGTTGCTGACGGTGGCCGACTGGTCGCTGGCCGGATTCAAGGAAGCGCAGCGGAGCCTGGAGGAAGCGCGCGAGCAGCGGCTGGAGCTGATCCAGACGGAAGAGGACCTGAGGAAAGCTAACGGCGAGCTGGCCCGTCTCTCCGATCGTCTGCGTGCGCTCCAGCGCGTGGCGGAGGAGGCGCGGCAGGCCAAGGCGGAGTTCGTCGCCAACGTCAGCCACGAGCTGCGCACGCCCCTGAACATGATCATCGGCTTCACCGAGATCATCGCCCGCTCGCCCAAAGTCTACGGGGCCAGGCTGCCCCCCGCCCTGCTCACCGATATCGCGGCAATCCGCCGCAACAGCCAGCACCTGGCGAACCTGGTCAACGATGTGCTCGATCTGAGCCAGGTGGAGGCCGGCCGTATGGCGCTGACGAAGGAGTGGACCGCGCTGCCCGCAGTGATTGACGCCGCGATCGCAGCCGTGAAGCCATTCTACGAGTCCAAAGGCCTCTATCTGCGGGCCGATGTGCCCGCCGACCTTCCCCAGATCTTTTGCGATGGCACGCGGATTCGCGAGGTGATCATCAACCTGCTCAGCAATGCCGGGCGCTTCACCGAGCGCGGCGGTGTAGAGGTTCGCTGCCGGCGCGAGGCAGCCGAGATCGTCGTGTGTGTCACCGACACCGGGCCGGGAATCTCAGAGCAGGATCAAAAGCGCATCTTCCAGCCGTTCCAGCAGCTGGATGCCTCCACGCGCCGCCGGTACGGAGGCAGCGGGCTGGGCCTGACCATCAGCAAGCAGTTCATCGAGATGCACGGCGGCAGGATGTGGGTCGAGAGCCCGGCCGGCGGACCGGTCGATGGGCAACGCCCTGCCCCGCCGTTCGGACCGGGCACGCGCATCGCATTCAGCCTGGCGCTGGAATCGCCGCTGGTGGTTGACCAGCCGAGCGCCACGGTGCGCCGCACCCTGACCCCCGACGACGAGCTGGGCTTCCGGCTGCGCCGAAGAGCCTCGCGCGCACATGTGGGCGCGGCGGCGCCGCGCCTGGTGGTCCTGGAAAAGGAACGCACCCTCCAGCGCCTGCTGACGCGCTATCTGCCGGAAGTGGAAGTCACCAAGACGCGCGATATCGACGAGGCGGTCCAGGAGCTGAGCCGGTCGCCCGCGCAGGCGCTGTTGGTGAATGCTTCGCCGCTCGAAGCCATCCCGCCCGCAGCATTGACCGGCTTGCCCTACGACACACCGGCCGTCTCCTGCTGGGTGCCCGGCGAGGACGAAGCGGCGCGGCGCCTCGGCGTCGTGCAGTACATGGTGAAACCTGTGGCGGCCGAAAAGCTCCTGGAAGCCCTCGACTCGCTCCAAGGCGACATCCGAACCGTGCTCGTCGTGGATGACGAGCCGGACGAGCTGCACCTGTTTGTCCGCATGCTGGAGGCGGACGCGCGCGACTATCGCATCTTGCAGGTGACGAGCGGACAGCGCGCGCTCGATATGCTGCGCACCCGACGCCCTGACGTGATGTTGCTCGACCTGGTCATGGCGGGTCTGGACGGATTCCAGGTGTTGGAAGAGAAAGGCCGCGACCCGGCGATCCGGGACATTCCGGTGATCGTGATCTCCTCGCGCGATCCCACCGGCGATCCAGTCGTCAGCAATACGCTGACCGTCACCCACGGCCGGGGCCTCTCAGTGCGCAACCTGCTGGCGTGCATCCAGGCGATCGGAGAGATTCTGTCGCCTGCCAGGTGAGCCATGAATCCCTGAGCAAGCGCCAGCGTTTCTCGCTGGAAAGGACCACCGACAACCATGTCCCACCCCAACATCATCCTGTGCCTGTGCGACCAACTGCGCGCGTTCGAGGTCGGCTGCTACGGCAACCCGGTCATACGGACGCCCCATCTCGACCGGCTGGCTGCGGAAGGCGTACGCTTTGAGACGGCCGTGACCACCTTCCCGGTCTGCATGGCCGCGCGCTCGGTGACGCTGTCGGGCCAGTACAATCGCGCCTGCACCGGAGGGGTGGGCAATGTAGCCAACAGCCAGGGCGAGGGCCGCATTTACTTCCCGCAATACCCGTTCGCCGGCCGACCGCACCTGCGCGATGCCACGCTGCCGGAGATCCTGCACGGACTCGGCTACCACACGGCAGCCATCGGCAAGTGGCACATCCACACCTGGCCCCAGGACATCGGCTTCGACTATTCTCTGATCCCGCGCATGAATCACGCCCACACCGGGCAGCATTTCAGCGAAAACGGCGGGCCGGAGTTCGTGCCCGATGGCTACAGTGTGGATTTTGAATCCGGCCGCGTCGAATCGTTCCTGGCGCGCCAGGCGCGATCCGACCGGCCCTTCTTCCTTTACTACAACATCTCGCCGCCCCACTGCCCGATGAGCGACGCGCCGGAGAAATACACCGGGATGTACCGGCCGGAGGAGGTTCCCATCCGGCCCAATGTGAGTCTCTCGCGGCGACTGCCCGACCAGGAGCACTGGTTCAAGGTCTATCGCTGGGATTACCGCTACTACAACTTCCACCTGCCCTACACGGAGGAGCTGCCCGAGGATTTCACCCTCCAGCGCGTCATCGCCGAATACTACGGCATGACCACCTGGGTGGACGATGCCGTGGGACGGATGCTGGACGCGCTGGAAGCGAACGGTCTCGCCGAGAACACGATCGTCGTCTTCACCTCCGACCATGGCGACTACCTGGGCAGCCACAACCGGGTGCAGAAGGGCGACCTGCACGAGGAGTCCGTGCGCATACCGCTGATCATCCGAGCGCCGCAGCGACGAGAGACCGAGGCACTGCAGGACGTGACCGGCGCAGCGCGCCGGCCGGCGTCGCATGTCGTCTCGGCCCCGGTTGCGGCGCTGGTGGATCTCGCGCCGACGCTGCTGGAACTTGCCGGCGCGGCAGTCCCGGCCCATATGCACGGCCGGAGCCTCGCGGCCTGCCTGGCAGGTGAAGCAACCTGGTCGGGCGCCGACTACGCCATCGTCGAGACGGGTCATGGGGTCGGCATCCGCACGCCAACACATCTGTACGGACTGCCGTTCGTGGCCGGCAGCCGCCGGTTGGCTGAGACGCCGCACTACTTCTGGGACGTGGAGCACGACCCTTACCAATTGCGTAACCTGGCCGGAACAGACGAACAGGCTGGCACCGCGCATGAACTGGATCGACTGCTCCGGGCATGGGATAAGGCTACGGCGTGGATGGTGGAGAGGCGACCCTCACCCTGACCCTCTCCCTGGCAGGGAGAGGGGAGCGCCTCGCAAGACTGACCGCCCGCGCCTCCTCTCCCCTGGGGGGAGAGGCCAGGTGAGGGGACCCGGCTACAATCGACAAGGAGAGCTCTCATGGACAAAGACTACATGCGTTGGTTTCTCGATGCCCGCTTCGGGATGTTCATCCATTGGGGCATCTACGCGATCCCGGCTCGCGGGGAGTGGGTGCGCAACCGGGAGAGCATCTCGGTGGAGGATTATCAGCCCTATTTCGACAGCTTCGACCCGATCCTCTACGATCCCGCGATCTGGGCGCGGGCAGCACGACAGGCGGGGATGAAGTACGCCGTGATGACCGCCAAGCACCACGACGGTTTCTGCCTGTTCGACTCGCAGCACACCGACTATAAGGCCACGAACACCCCGGCCAAGCGCGATCTCATACGCGAATACGCGGAGGCGTTCCGCGCCGAAGGACTGAAGGTCGGCTTCTATTACTCCGTCATCGATTGGCACCATCCCGATTACCCGATCGCCGGCGACCGCTTCCACCCGATGCGCAACCACCCGGAACACCGGGACCATGCCGGCAACATGAGCCGCTATGCCGACTACCTGCATGCCCAGGTCAGGGAGCTGCTGACCCACTACGGCAAGATCGACGTGATCTGGTTCGACTTCTCCTATGATGATCGCAGCGGCGAAGCGTGGCGCGCCACCGAGCTGGTCAAGATGGTCCGCGCACTCCAACCGGGCATCATCATCGACAACCGGCTGGGCGGCAACATCAAGGCAGCGGCGCCGGAGAGCTATGCGGGCGACTTCGCGTCGCCCGAACAGATCATTCCGCCTGAAGGTGTCGTGAACGAGTTGGGCCAGCCGATCCCCTGGGAAGCGTGCATCACCCTCAACGACCACTGGGGATATGCAAGCCAGGACAAGAACTGGAAATCCGCGCGAACCGTCGTGCGCACGCTGGTCGAGTGTGTTTCGAAAGGCGGCAACCTGCTGCTCAACGTCGGGCCGACCGCCAAGGGCGAAATCCCTGACGCGTGCCTGGAGATCCTGGATGAAGTGGGCGGCTGGATGCACGAGAACGGCGCCAGCATCTACGGCTGCGGCAACGCGGGACTGCCCAAGCCGGAGTGGGGACGGTATACGCGTCGGGGGAACCGGCTCTATGCGCATATCCTCGACCGCGGCATCGGCCCGATCAACCTGCGCGGGTTGCGCCAGCAGATCACCCATTCTCGCTTGCTGTCGGATGACTCGGAGATCCAGCCCGGCCGGCCCTGGATGGCGGCGGAGTACCCGGAAGATGCCTTCGTCACCTTTGCATCGGCGGAACTGCCCAACGACTGGGACACCGTGGTCGAGCTCGCGCTCAGAGACTGAGGGGCCGGCCAGGCTGCGACGCATCGATGAACGCAAAGGAGAATGCGCTGCGGATCATACGCTTCGACCGACCGGAGCGCGTCGTCAGAGGCCCTCCATCGCACGTCGTCGCGTACCGCGGCTGCAACCACGAGGGCTACACCGGCGGGGGACACCACCTGCCGGTCGGATCAGCGTGGTGCGATATCTGGGGCGTCGGCTGGCGGCGCGAGCACGAGGGGGTCATGGGCTTCCCGCGCATGCATCCGCTGGCCGACCTGCCAGTCGCGCTGTCGAGCTACCGCTGGCCGGACCCGGACGATGAGCGCATCTGTGGCCAGATCTATGCGCAGGCAGCCGGCTGGGATCGCACGGCGGCTTTCCTGTGCGGCTCACATCGCGACACACTGTGGGAAAAGAGCTACATGCTGGTGGGCATGGCCGACCTGATGTGCTTCTTCCGCACCGAGCCGAACGCGGTGCGAGAGCTGCTGCATCGGATCATGGACTGGCAGCTCGGCATCGCACGCCACTACCTGCGCCTGGGCGTCGAGATCGTGAACTGCGGGGACGATCTGGGCGCGCAATCCGGGCTGCTGCTGTCGCCGAGGATCGTCGCCGAGTTCCTGGCGCCCGAGTACCGCCGGCTCTTCAGCTTCTACAAGCAGCACGGCGTGCTGATAAACTTTCACAGTTGCGGGCACATCACACCGCTGCTCGACGTTTTCATGGGGTTGGAGATCGACATTCTCAATCCGATCCAAGCCACAGCCAACGACCTGGGCGCAGTGCGTCGGGTCACGCAAGGTCGCATGGCGCTCCAGGGCGGCATCTCGACGGGGCTGGTGGTGGAGGGCCCGGTCGAGGCGATCCGAGACGAGGTGGCGCGACGCATGGCGCAGCTTGGCCAGGGAGGCGGCTACTTCTGCGCGCCCGACCAGCAGATACCCTGGCCGCTGGCGCACATCGAGGCGCTGGAGCAAGCGATGGACGAGTTCGGGCGATATCCCCTGCCCATGGCCGCACCGATGCGGTGACGCCTCGATGAGACAGCCGTTGGAGCGCGCATTCTGGAGTCTGTACGGATGTGTTGTCTGGGATGCCGACTGGCATCTGCCAGCTTTGATCACATCATCAACATCGAGGAGGAACACGCATGGATTCGGGACGCACGGTCGTTGACAACTTGCTCCGAGGCAAGAAAGCGGAGCGCATCGCCGTCATGGACGGCCCCTGGAGCGATAGCATCCTGAAATGGATCGCACAGGGCTATCCCACGCGAATGGCCTACAAAGAGGTGGGGAAGAAACGCTGGCGGCCGGAAGATGGCCGTCTTGTAGACGTCGAGGTCGCTGGGGAATACATCGAGCCGGTCCCACCCTGGGAGCACTTCGGGTATGATATGACCGGCGTCGGGGGCTGGTTCGACCTGCATCCGAAGCGCGGCTACAGCGAGGTGCTCGAAGAGACCGACGAGTGGGAGGTCAAGCGGAATGGCTCGGGGGCCGCACTCAAGTACTGGAAGCACAAGTCGGGCACGCCCGAGCACATGAGTTTCCTGATGGCCTCGCGCGAGATCTGGGAGCGTGACTACCGTCCGCACCTGCTGGAGTTCGACGTCCAGCGCTTCGGAGACTTGGAAGAGACCAGGAAGAACCTGGCGAAAGCGCGGGCCCTGGGGCGCTGGGCGCACATGGGCCATATGTTCATCTGGGAAGGGATGCGGCAGAGCATGGGCGACGTGACCATGTACTCGAGCTTGATCACTGACCCGGACTGGATCCACGATTACTGCCGGGTCTACACCGACTTCCACAAGCAGTACTATGCGTATCTCTTCCAGAATGTCGGGCTGCCGGACGGCATCTGGATGTACGAAGACCTGGGCTATAAGAACGGGCTCTTCGCCTCACCGAAGGTGATGGCTGAGCTGATCTTCCCTTACTTCGCCGAACTTGTATCGTTTTTCCACAGCTATGACCTGCCCGTGGTGCTGCATAGCTGCGGCAGCACGGCCAAGGCGCTCCCGATGGTCGTGGAAGCCGGCTTAGACGCGCTCAACCCGATGGAACGCAAGGCCAGAGACAACGATCCGTTCGAGTTCGCTGAGAAGTACGGCGACAAGCTGGCGTTCATCGGTGGGTTCGATGTGCGCATCTGGGAGACGAACGACAAGGAGTTGATCCGACGCGAGGTGATCCACTACATCGATGGAATGAAAGCCCGGGGCGCCAGGCTGGTCTTCGCCTCGGACCATTCGATCCCCCCGACGGTGCAATATGACACGTACAGGTACGTACTGGACGTCTATCGCGAGCATATGATGTACTGAGAGCTTGAGCTGGCTGCGGCTGCGCGGGTGTGCTCGGGGTCGTCTGCGAGCACACCCGCTCGGCGCACCTGGCGGCGCCCACTCCGACGCGACCCCGCTTCAGTACCGACGCCGTTGCCCAGGAATCGGCAGGGGTGGAGACGCCAACTTGCCTCATCGCAATAGACACAGCTTGAGCTCCCCTATCAGACCCGAGGGCATCGTGGGCTGCCCTTTGTACTGCCGATAGTCGCTGTTGCCCGCGTTGGCGTAACCCACGAGCCGATTGCGCAGGGTGGGAGTGACGGTAACCTTCAGCGTGTTCTCCCCATCGACGAGCAGCCCCGTCACCTCGCATCGCCAGGGCGGCAGCAGTAGCGGGTCAAGGGGGCGCCCGTTGACCACGACGTCGGCCCGATCGCAGACGCGCTCGAATTGCAGGAAGTAACGCCGTGCAGGGTCCGGCGCGGCCAGCGTAAATGCTCCGGTGTATTCGCCCGGATCGGACAGCGTCGCCGTCTCACGCAACTCCCGCCAGTCCCTGAGGTCAGATAGCTTCAACTCGATGCGGCGGACCGCGCCGTTGACCAGCCGCTGATCCGCGGCGAAAGCAAGTCCTGACACGATGCACACCGGATCGAGGTCGGCTTCCATGATCGGCTCGGGGGCGAGCTCGAGGCCTTCAGCGCTTACCGCATCGGACAGCAGGATCAGCTTGGACTCATAGGCGGCAAAGCGCAGCGACAGGCGCACGTGATCGTCTGTGACAGCACACGACAAGCGCTGCATGCCTCCCGTCCACAGATCGAGCAGCACCGGCAACCGGCCCCCTGCCGCAAGGGTGACGTCGACGCTGCGCTCTTCCCGCGTTCGATTGCGCAGGAAGTAGAGGTCGCTGCCGTCCTGACGGTCCACCTTGTGAATGAAGCCGAGATGAGGTTGGGGTTGGCTGTAATGCACTTCCGGTTGCACCCCGGCTGACTGCAGCGCGGCCAGCAAATCGTCCGCATTTGCACCGTCGGGACCAGGCATAGCCGCGATCATCTCCTGCACCTGTCGATCGCGATTCACGTGGTCTGCGTAACCTGGGACGCGATCGGGCCTGCCGCCCACGAACAGAACCGGGATGCCGAGGGCTGCGATCTCTCGCAGCTTCGTCGCCACCTCCACCGTCACGCTACGTTCGCGATAAAGGATCAACGCTTCGAAAGCCGCTTCGCCCATCACAACGGTCTTGCCTTCGGCGTGCGACTGAAGCAGCCGATCTTCGTTGAAGTAGATCGGGTAGTGTCCCGCTGCCACCAGCGTGCTCGCCAATGCTGCCGTCTCCTGAACCCATTGGCGGTCCCCGCTCACGTCGGTTCGAGACGGCATGATCAGGGCAGCGATTCGATTCTCTTTGGGTATCGCCGCGTCCTGCTCATCCAGCACCCCCTGCACCAACTCTTCCCGGATGTAGTTGCCGTTGGGATAATCGAACAGCTGGTAGAAGATGCCGATGCGCGTGGCCGTACGGCTGCGTTGGAAGAGATGCTGGGCACGAGTGGCATAGGCGTTGATCGCCGGCGCAGCGCCAGCGACGAGCGGATCGTTTTGGCTCATGTCGGTGGAAAACGTCATCTGCGCCATGTGCGGGGACGCAAACGGATGATAGCCGGGACTGGGAAATCCGGGATGGTGGTAGGGGAAGCCATGGTAGATCGCCTGGTTAACACCGGACTCGAACAACCGATCGATGCCGACCCGCCACTTCAGCGGCGTGGTCATGTAGGACCTGCCCTGCCACACCAGCGTCTCGCATGAGACGATCGGCCGGCCATAGAGGACGCCTGCCGCGCCCG
>CAYRFV010000202.1:0-10432 GCA_964423545.1 uncultured Anaerolineales bacterium
GACGAAGTGCTGGCAGTGGGCGACCTGGCGTTCCAGAAGAAGTGCCTGGGCAAGATGGAGGATGTGGCTCATGGAGGTCGCACGATCCTGTTTGTGAGCCACAACATGAACGCCGTGCAACGTCTGTGCGGTACGAGCATGCTGCTCGATCGCGGGCAACTGGTCGGATACGGCAACACAGCGGACATCGTCGTGCGCTACCTGGCATCCAGCGCGGGAGCCGTGTCGCCGGCCAACTGGATCGATCTGACCCGAATGAGTCGCCGGGGGACCGGAAGGGCGCGTTTCACCGGAATCTGGTATGCCAGTGACGACGAAGCGCTGCAGTTCCAACCCTACACCGATGGTCCGCTCGAAATCTCGCTCGGAATCACTTCGGATGCGCCGCGAGTTGTGGGCAGCATCGCGGCGACGCTCTACGATGAATATGGCACGAAGTTGGTCAATGCCGACACGATTTCGCAGGGCCAACCGGTCGCGCTCCGGAAAGGCGACAACATCGTCAGGCTGCGCATCAGGGAGCTGCATCTGAATCCCGGCATCTATACGCTCGGGCTTTGGGTCGCCGACCCGCCGGCCGAGATCTATGACTGGAACGATTCGGTGATCAGGCTGGAGGTTGTGCGCATGGAATCGGAGGGCATGGGGCTCCGCCCCACCTCGGACGGCAGTGTGGCATGTGAATTCGACCTGCTGGAAATCAGCCAGCCGTAGCGCAGTGTTCAGGAGGCCTTTGTGAGAATCCTCGTAACGGGTGCAGCGGGAATGCTGGGAAGCGACTTGTGTCCCATATTCGCCGAGGAACATACGGTCGTGGCAACCGATATCAGGGAGCTGGATGTTCGTGATGCAGCGCAGGTAATGCGTTGGAGCAGAGAGGTGAAGCCAGACCTGATCGCGCACCTCGGGGCGGCCACCGAGGTGGATGAATGTGAGCGCAATCCCGATCTGGCATATGCGACCAACGCGATCGGCACGCGCAATGTTGCGCTGGCGTGTCAGGAGATAGGGGCAACGCTGCTGTACATCAGTACACACAGCGTATTCGATGGGACGAAGTGCGAACCGTATACCGAGTTTGACTTGCCAAACCCACTGAGCCATTACAGCCGCGCGAAGTACGCCGGTGAGGAATACGTACGCAGCTTCCTGTCCCGCTACTACATTGTGCGCGCAGGCTGGATGTTCGGCGGGCGCACCGAGGACAAGAAATTTGTCGCCAAGATCATCGCCGCCGCGCGCAGCAAACCGTTCCTGACCATCGTGGATGATAAGTTCGGCTCACCGACCTACACCGCCGACATGGCCCGCGGCATGCGCAACCTGATCCAGACAGGCTGGTACGGCACCTACCATATGGTCGGAACCGGAGGATATTGCAGCCGCCTTGAATATGCCCAAGCCATCCTCGGATACGCCGGGGTGCGATCCTGTGAGCTGCGCCCGGTCAGTTCTGCCGCTTTTCCACTTTCTGCACCTCGACCACGAATGGAGGCAGGACGCAACTATCTTCTCGACCTGATGGGCTGCAATTGGATGCGATCGTGGCGCGTCGCGTTGCAGGACTATGTCAACCAATTGAGCGCATAGATCGAGGGACACAATGCCGGCAGTCAGCGTGGTGGTTCCCGCCTACAACCATGCGAAGTTCCTGAGAGAAACGATCGAGAGCATCCTGGCTCAGAGTTGGCGCGACTATGAGATCGTCGTTGTCGATGATGGTTCCAAAGACGAAACGCCTGCGGTCGCAGCGCAGTTCGGCGAGGCTATCCGTTATGTTCGTCAGACCAACCGGGGCATGGCCGCCACGCGAAATGTCGCGTTGAGCCGGGCAACTGGCGAGATCATCAGCTTTCTTGACGATGACGACCTCTGGCTGCCTGCCTACCTGGCGACTGTGGCGCCCCATTTCCGTGCCGACTCCAGTCTGGCTGCTGTTCACACCGGATATCAACTGACCAGCGACGAGGAGGGCCGCGATTTTCCGGGCCACAGCTCGCGCACGGTTCCCTCGGAGAAACTGTATGACACCTTGATTGAGGGCGGTTTCTTTCCACCCAGCAGCGTCTCGGTGCGACGCAAGGTCCTGGAGGCCGTTGGCTTCTTCGACGAAGGGCTACAAGGATATGCGGATTGGGAGCTGTGGCTGCGGATTTGCCGAGACCACAAGTTCATCGGCATCCCGGACGAGTTGGTAAAGTACCGCATCCATGCTGGCGGCCTATCATCAAACGTGCAGCATATGACCGAAGATCGCCTCAGGGCGATTCGGAAGCACTTCGGCCCAGCGGAAGGTGAGGTAGAGACCTGGCCGACAAACAAGCGGAGGGCATACGCCTTCGCGTACCGTACGGCAGCTTTCGAGTACAGCATCCAAAACAAGCCGGCGGAGGCATGGCGCTACCTGGAGCAAGCCGTAGGCACCTGGCCGGGTATTCTCGCACGACTGGACACGTTCTACGAGTTGGCGTGCGGCAACCAGCCTCGCGGCCTGCGCGGTAAGGCCACGCTGTTGGATATCGATCACAATGGTGAGGAGCTGGTCCAGCAGCTCGATCGATTGTTTGTCCGACCCCGCCCTGAAGCCGCGGCATTGCGCCATGTGGCCTACGGCAACGCCTATCTTGCGCTGGCCATGTTGAGCGATCAGGCAGGGCGCCCTGCGTCCGGTCGAAGGTATCTCCGACAGGCGGTGAAGGCGAATCCCCGGCTGGCAGTGTCACCTTCCGTTGTCCGGCGGTATGTCAAGCTGTCGCTCGCCCGGCCACCCAAGGAGACCGTCCCCCAGTCGGATCCCGGCAGCGGATCGCCTGACAGGTGACCTGATGCGACTTCTGTTCCTATCGAACCTCTATCCACCCTACGAGATCGGTGGCTACGAGCAATGGTGTCAAGAGGTGGCCGAGCGCCTAACTGCGCGCGGCCACAGGCTCCAGGTGCTCACCAGCCGCTATGGCGTCTCAAAAAGCCAACCCGCCGAGCCGAACGTCATTCGATCGCTCCATCTGCAGGCCGAGGTCCATCACTACCGACCGGCCCAGTTCTTCCTCAAGCGAACACGTCAAGAGCAATGGAATGAGCATGAGTTGCGCCGCGTCATCAACGAGTTTGGACCGGATCTCGTCGTTATCTGGGGCATGTGGGACCTCTCGCATCGACTTCCGTACTGCGCCGAACAGTGGCTGCCGGGCCGTGTAGCCTACTACATCTCCTCCTATTGGCCCAACGATCTCGATCTTCACCGCGAATACTGGCGACTTCCGGCGCATCGAAAGGTCACGGAGTCTATCAAGAAGCCGTTCCGACGCGCCGCACTGGCACGGCTTGATCGCGAAGGATATCCACCCAGGCTGCAATTCGAACACGCAGTCTGCTGCAGCCAGTACGTCCGTACTGCCTTGGTGCAGGCCGGAAAACTGCCCGCCCAGTCGGGTGTATTGCTCGGCGGCATAGACCCGGCGCCATTCCTCGCAAGTCGCGCCGTAAGCGGTGAAAGCAGCGATGGCTACACGCGTTTGCTGTTCGTGGGTAGCCTGCTCCCACACAAGGGCGCTCATACCGCCATAGAGGCGATGGGATTGCTCCGGCAGCGCGGGGGCATCGACCGCGTCTCTTTGACGATCCTGGGCGGCGGGCATCCCGACTACGAAGCCAGACTGCGCAACATGGTGGACGAGCTCGGTGTGGATGGACAGGTGCATTTTGCAGGACGTGTGCCTCGAAGTGAGATCCCGAAGTGGATGCCGCGCTACGATGTCTATCTCTTCACCTCGATCTGGGCAGAACCGATGGCACGCGTCGTCATGGAGGCAATGGCGGCGGGATTGGCCGTGATTGGCACGGAGGTCGGCGGTCAAACGGAGATGCTGTGCAGCGGCGAGAACGCGCTGACATTTGAAGCAGGAAATGCGACAAGCCTTGCGGCACGGATCGAGACGCTCGTGGCACGACCAGAGCTGCGCTCTAGCCTCGCCCAGGCCGGTCAGGCCATGGTGCTGGAGCGCTTCACCCTGGATCGCATGGTCGAGGACATGGAAGCATGGTTGGTGGGCATCACAGCAGATCGGACTGCATCGATTCGGATGAGAGCCGATCAGGTGTGAGTAAGGAACATGAAGGGAGCAAGGCGCCTGAGGAAAGCGATTGGAAGAGCGAGGAATCTCATCAGGCCTGCAGGGGTGATCTTGATGTATCATCGAGTGGCCAACCTGGCCGGAGATCCCTTATCCCTCGCCGTATCCATCGATCATTTCGCTCAGCAACTCGAGTATCTGGCACGCGCCTGCCAACCGATGCATCTTGTCGAACTGATTGACGGCCTGAGGCTCAGGAAGCTGCCCCGGCGGGCCGTCGCAATCACGTTCGATGACGGTTACTCTGATAACTACCGCAATGCCTATCCACTTCTCGCGTCAGCCCATATACCGGCGACGATTTTCGTCGCGAGCAATTGGGTCGACGCCGACCGGGAGTTCTGGTGGGACGATCTGGAGCGCACCCTGCTGCTGCCAGAAGATCTGCCTTCCTGCTTGCGGTTATCCATTCGGGGACAGGAATTCCAGTGGCAACTGGGTTCCCCAGAAGATCGACAACCGATGTATAATAGCATTTACGGCATGTTGAAGCCGCTTCCACCTGAGGAGCGCCAAGCGGTGCTTCACCAGTTGTACGGCTGGTCCGGCGCTTCCTCGACAGGCCGGAATGACTATCTCGCGCTGACTCGAGCGGAGCTCATCGAGCTGTCCGGCGGCGGTTTGGTGGAAATCGGAGGACATACTCGAAACCATCCGCAGCTTTCGGCGCTCACCGCTGATCAGCAAGCGGCAGAGATTCTCGCAGGAAAGCAACACCTGGAGGAATTAACGGGGCGATCGATCCGCGTTTTCGCATACCCTTATGGCCAGACGCCTGATTATGCTAGCGAAACGGTCGCCACGGTGCGCAGTGTGGGCTTTGGAGCGGCACTGACCACCACGTCCGGTTACGTCACGCCGGGCGACGACCTTTTTCGCCTCCGTCGTTGTGCCGTGTTCGATTGGGACGATACCGTTTTCGAGCAGAAGGTCGAGGAGTTCTTCGTCATCCGTGAGTCGATGTGCCGCGATCGCGCGTTTGAGCCACACTGTGCGATCCTCGCGCGGACGAATCCTGGGATGATCACACATGCGCCTTATGTTCATTTCAAACCTCTATCCGCCCTTCGAGCTGGGTGGCTACGAGCAGAATTGCCAGGAGGTGGCGGCGCGACTCGAAGCCCGTGGACACCAGGTCACCGTGCTTACAAGCAACTTCGGTGTCAGAGATCGCGCGTTGAACGAAACGCGTGTCTACCGAGCATTGCATCTGCAGGCTGACATCTACCACTACAGGCCACTGGATTTCTTCATCAAACGCCCTGCGCAGACCTGGCAGAACAAGATGGCGCTGCGGCGGACGATCGACCAGGCCAGGCCTCATGTAGTCGTCGTGTTCGGCATGTGGAACCTGAGTCGAAAGATACCTGATTGGGCTGAGAGGTGGCTGGGTAACCGGGTCGCGTACTATATCTCCTCGACATGGCCGTCTGATCTCGACATTCATTTTGCGTACTGGAATATGCCTGCCAGGCGGGGCTGGGCAGAAGCGCTGAAAGACCCTTTCCGGAAGCTGGCGCTTTGGACTCTGAAACGTGAGCACTACCCGCCCAGACTAGCCTTCGCACACGCGATGTGCGTTAGCCGGTACGTACGCGACGTGCTGATCAATGCCGGCCTGTTGACGGAGCGAGCGGGCATCATCAATAATGGGCTGGATCCCGCAGTTTGGCTGCAAAATGCTCGTCAGATTGACGAGCTTCAGCGCTGTCCGCTGCGCTTGGTCTACACAGGGTCGCTGGATCAGATCAAAGGCGTGCACACAGCCATCGAGGCGGTCCGCCTTCTGAAGCAGCGCGGACTGGACGGGCGGGTTGACCTGACGATCATTGGCGGTGGTCACCCAAGCGATGAAGCACGCCTGCGGCAGATGGTCGATCGTTTCGAACTACATCAGCGGGTGCACTTCGCAGGGCGCATCGAACGCACTGCCATACCCATGACACTGCCACAGTACGACGTCTTCCTGTTCACCTCATGCGGGCCCGAAGCCATGGCCCGATCGGTGATGGAAGCCATGGCGGCCGGCCTGATGGTGATCGGCGCCGAAACAGGCGGTCAGGTGGAAATGCTCGAACATCTGCAGAACGCGCTCACGTTCGAGGCTGAGGACGCGCTCGCGCTGGCGGATTGCATCGAGCGAGCGATGAACGATCCTGTCTTGCGCGCGCGGTTGTCCCGTGCCGGTCAGAAGACGATCCTTGACCAGTTCACATTGGATCGCATGGTCGACGACATCGAAGGCTGGCTGGAAAGAGTGGCAAGTGAGAATCCTGCACTTTAATCAGTTCGGCTCACACATGGGAGGCGCTGAAGGCTACATCGCCGACGTCAGCGCCGCATTGCGCACGGAGGGACACGAATCGCACCTGATCGCATTTGCGCCGGACGAAACCGGTGAGCCGATTGTCGAAACAACCTATGCGCCTGCTCCGGAATGGCCGGCGGCAGCCGTGACCACGACAGATGTAATCAGCGATGTGATCTCGCAGTTCCGACCCGATGTGGCATACGTGCATACGGTGTATCATCCCGAGCTTGTCGATTGGATCGGACGACGGCTTCCCACTGTCGCCTATATCCATGGGCCCTACGCTGTGTGCCCAGGCTCAGCGCAATACCTGCGCCACAGCGCGAGAGTCTGTCCCCGTACGGCCGGCGCGGTCTGTCTGATCAAGGCCCAGACCGAGAAATGCTGCTGGGGACGCGATCCTCTCAAGCACCTTCGGCTCCTAAGTCGCGTGCGGCAGTACAGGGATGCACACCTGAGAATGCAGCGAATCATCGTGGGCAGCGAGTTCATGCGCCAGCTCATGATACGGGGCGGTGCACCGGTCGACAAGATCATGCGCCTGGCTCCCGTGCTCATCGACCCACAACAGGTTCCCCAGTCCCACGACCAAGACGAGCCCATCGTCTTGTATGCGGGTCGCTTGACGGCCGAAAAGGGGATCAGGCATCTGATCCAAGCGCTCGCCGCCACCGAAAGCGAGTGGCGGTTGTTGATTGCGGGAGACGGTCCTGAGCGCCAGCCCTGCCAGGCCCTGGTCGCAAAGCTGGGGCTGGCGAACAAGATCGAATTCCTGGGGTGGTTGGATGCGGCCGCAATGGACCAATGCTACCAGCGATGCGCCGTGGTGGCTTTTCCATCACTCTGGCCTGAGCCATTCGGCCGCGTCGGGCCCGAGGCTTTCATGCACGGCAGACCGGTAGTGGCCTACGCCACCGGCGGCATTCGTGACTGGCTTGAGGATGGCGCCACTGGCTTCCTGGTTCCACCGGGCGACGTAAGGCTGCTCGGCCAGCAACTGAAGCAGATATTGGAAGATCCTGCGCAGCGCCGGAGGATGGGCGCCCAAGCCCAGCATCGCGCAGTGACTCTATGGAATTCCTCCCAACACGTCGAGCGGCTGGTGGCGGTGTTCCATGAAGCCCTGATACGCGACCACTGCGATGCGAACTGATTGGACGATGTTCACAGCGACTATGGCAAACGAGAAATCACGGCAGGTTTGCGGGATAATTCGGTGAACATACTGTTTCTCTCGACCTGGTTCCCCTATCCACCCGATAACGGCTCCAAGATTCGGGCGCATTACCTGCTGCGCGCCGTGGCAGAAAAGCATGAGGTCGCCGTCGTGGCCTTTCAACGTGAGACCGACGCTGAGCGCAAGATTGACGCTCAGCGCAAGATCGATCAGCAGTACGGAGACCGGACGTCGATTTGTCCGGTGCCTGTGGACCCGTTTCGGCATGTGAGCGCGTCGGCTATTGTGCGGTA
Source organism: uncultured Anaerolineales bacterium (assembly GCA_964423545.1). Classification (GTDB taxonomy): domain Bacteria; phylum Chloroflexota; class Anaerolineae; order CG2-30-64-16; family CG2-30-64-16; genus JALOOE01. The sequence continues at coordinate 7,915 of CAYRFV010000202.1, forward strand.
CGCCTCGCCGCGACCGCTGGCGTTTTGGCCCAGCCGCCGCATGAGCGAGACGGTGCAGCGCGTGTCGGCAGGTCGTCGATGGGATGCCGTCGTGGCAGTGCAGACGCCAGTGGCTCAGTATGCGCTGCCAGTGAAGGGCGTGCCCGGCGTGATCGACGTGGACACGGCGCTCAGCTATCAGATGCACAACCGTTATGTACATCATTCGGATTCCCCAACCACAAGGATTCGCAATTGGGTGAGCTGGCAAAAGGCGCACCAATATGAGATGCGCCTATTCCGTAACTTTCGCGTCTGCACGCTCGCCGGGACGATGGAAGTGCCTTACGTTTCCGCCATGGTGCGGTCGTCCCAGACCCGGGTGGAAGTCGTACCGAACGGGGTGGATTGCCAGCACAATCGGCCAGGACTCGCGCGGCGTGCCCCTGCAGCGCTGGTCTTCAACGGCGCGATGACCTATGACGCCAACTTGGATGCCATGCAGTTCTTCCTGGCCGAGATCTATCCACAGGTGCGGCGGGAAATCAGCGATGTGTCGTTGACGATTACAGGTAAGACCACCGGTGTCCAACTGACGTCTCTCCACCTTGACGAAAGCGTCCGTCTGAGCGGCTACGTGGACGATATCCGGCCATTCATTGCCGGCTCGGCCGCGTGTGTCGTGCCGCTTCGCCAGGGCGGAGGCACGCGACTGAAAATCCTGGAGGCAATGGCTTTGGGCACGCCAGTGGTGTCGACCACCAAGGGCGCAGAAGGATTGCATGTGACGCCCGAACACGACATACTGGTCGCGGACGACCCAGCGGGTTTTGCCCGGCAGGTTGTGCGTTTGCTGCACGATGCCGCGTTGCGCGAGCGGATTGCGACCAACGCCCGAAGCCTTGTCGAACAGCGCTACGATTGGCAGCAAATCGGGCGACGGTTCAACGATCTGGTCGAGGAAGCGGCCAGGGGTCGCAACGCCCGGATAGTCCCGTGATCTCCACCCTAAGGTTCCGGAATGCCCTGGCCGATCCAGGTTTCAGGACTGGATTGGTGGTGGCCGCGGTGCTGCTCGCCGCCGGAGTCCTGGGATCGCGCGCGTCGCTGCCGGTGCTCGCCTTGCTCTGCGCCGGTATTGCGAGTGTGGTATTGGCTCGACATCCCAACTTGGGGCTTCTGGCCATCATCGCGACCGCTTTGTTGGTGCCGTTCGAGCTGGGAACCGGACGCGAAGTCAGCCTCAACCTATCGGCGCTTCTCGTGCCTGCAACCTTCGCTCTCTGGTTCTTGATGACCGTGCGCCACCGCGACGTTCACCTGCCCCAATCCGGCACATCCAAGCCGCTCCTGCTCTTCACCCTAGCCAGCCTCCTGTCATTGGTGGTGGGCACGGCCTATTGGGATCCTGCCGTGCCGCGGCCGAGCAACTTTCTCATCGTTCAGCTCGGACAATGGGGCATTTTCGTGCTGTCGTCGCTTGCCTTCTGGCTGATCGCCGCCCTTGTACGCGAGGAGGTGTGGCTCCGGCGTCTGACTCTTGTGTTTCTTGTCATTGCAGGGGTCGTGGCGGCTATGCGCGTATTGCCTGGCTTCCAGCCTTTCACAGAGCGGATCGCCACATATGCGGTGAATCGAGCCCCCTTCTGGATGCTGCTTGCTGCGACGGCCTCTGGGCAGTTATTGTTCAACCGCGCGCTTTCGGCGCGCTGGCGGCTGTTTCTGCTTGCGACCATGGCGATCGTCTTGTTCTACGCGTTCGTGCTGGAGCGCAAGACACTCTCCAATCTCGCAGGCGTGGCGACCGTCTTCGGTGTCTTGGCCTGGCTGCGCTGGCCGCGATATCGCTGGCTCTACATTGCTGTGGCCCTCGCAGCGGTAGTGGCATTCTCCCCATCTATTTTCGACTTTGCCGGCGGCGAAGACGAATGGGAGGAATCAGGAGGCTCACGACTGGCGCTGAGCGGACGCGTGGTCGAATTGACCCTGCGCAATCCCATCACGGGTCTGGGGCCGGCGGCCTATCGGCCATACGGCAGAGTCGTCCCGCTTGCGTACCTCGGAGCCTTCTATGACAACTTGGGGCTCTCGTCGCACAACAATTATGTCGACTTGTTTTCGCACGCCGGCCTGCTGGGTCTGGGCTTGTTCGCCTGGTTCGCTGCGGAGGTGTTCCGCCTGGCCGTGCGCCTCCGATCGCGCTATCGAGATGGGTTCTCAGCGGGGTATGTCAACGCGATGCTTGCAGCCTGGGCCGGCGCTCTGGTTCTGATGGTATTCGCCGATTGGATACTGCCGTTCGTCTACAACATCGGGTTCCTTGGCTTCCAGGCGAGCGTCCTGGTGTGGCTTTTCCTGGGCGGTCTGGTGGCGTTGGAGCAGATGGCCTCCATCCACAAAGAGGAATCACAGGCTGCACATGTCTGATCTGAACGTGTCTCCTGCCGGGGCGGGCCAGGATCCCCCCCCTGCGACCGATCCGCTGCTGTCGGTGATCATCGTTAGCTGGAACACGCGTGATCTGCTGGCGCGTTGTTTG
>CAYRFV010000203.1:0-10415 GCA_964423545.1 uncultured Anaerolineales bacterium
CCCAGAGTCGCGTGGTCGCGGCAAGATCACAGTCGCCCCTCGGCGGAACCTCCAGCGGGTCAATCACAGTCAGGGCAGTCTCCTCGGCCATGATCTTGACGAGCGTTCGTTCCGGCCCGCAGGAGTGAACATGCGTCATCATGCCCGCGGCGTCTGCCAGCTCGATCACCTTCTGGACTGCGGGAAGAGCGAGCTGGCGGAAAATCCTCGGCGTCTGAAAGACCAGCGTGCCGGAGCCGCCGACGCATAGGAAGTCGGGCCTGACGTCGAGCGCCATCACCCGCTGAAAGCGGGTCACGGCTTTTTCGATGCGCTCTTCGGCCCACTGCTGGTGCTTATCTGGGTTGTCATAATAGCGATAAATATCCTCGATGCTGCCGAGCGCACACGTTCCAGCCACAAAGACGCCGACGATCCCCTGGTCTCCCATCAACTCCCTGACGCGTTGCAGCCCGGCCGGCCCTTTGTCCACCGGCTTGCGGCCCTCGATCGGCTCCCAACGCTCGGGAATGGGCGGCAGGCCAACCTTGGCGAGGGGCACCCTGCGAGTGGGCGGGTCCGCCACATAGTAAACGTTGACCGTCTCCTGCCAGGACATACGGCCGTTTTCGCGCCGAGCCGCCTGGGTGATGATCCGGTCGGCGCTTCGGAAAACGATGTAGTCCTCGAATCCGTCGTCGACGACTTCCTCTGGAAAGGTGAGGGGAAAGTAGCCATCCATGACCGAATCGATCCCGAAATGTCTGGCGCACGCGATGTACGCCTCCCAGATGGGCGGATCGTTGTAGAGATAGAGGTCCCAAAACGGCTTGCCGGTCAGCTTCGCCGGGATCATGTTGGAGAAGTCGGGAGCAACCGGCACGCAGTCCGGTACGCCGCCGGTGAGCACGGTGAGCAGACGTTCGCGCGGTTTCAAGATGCCTTCCTCCCTCAACGCAAGGAATGGGCTAGATTGTAACGCCGTTCGGCCGGATGCGCCACATTTTGGGGCAGGCCCCTGCGCCGTGGGTGGCCCCTGTGGCTTCGCCTAACAACCACTGCCGTCGCGCAGGTTCGAGGCGCCGATATCCCGGCTCGATTGCCACGCACGGCGAAGTCAGGTATACTGTCGTACGCCTCGATGGGCCCAATTCCCCCGCCGTGGCACGCGTGCCACGGCGGAGCTTCGTGTCGCTGGCCCGATTCAGCAGCCAGGCCCTTGCGCTCGACCGAGAGGCGCCACCCGACATCGGAGAGAGACACCATGTCACGCCGTCCCAATGTGCTCTTCTTCTTCACGGATGATCAGCGCTTCGACACCATCCACGCGCTGGGTAATCCCCACATTTTCACCCCGAATCTCGATTGGCTCGTGGAGCACGGTACGGCCTTCACGCACGCCTATATCATGGGCGGGACAAGCGGGGCGGTGTGCATGCCCAGCCGGGCGATGCTGTGGACGGGTCGCACCCTGTTTCACATCCAGCAGCAGGGCCAGGACATTGCCAGCGAACACGTGATGCTGGGGCAGGTGCTGCGGCAGGCCGGATATACCGTCTTCGGGACGGGCAAATGGCACAATGGTCCGGCCGCTCACGGTCGCAACTTCAGTGCGGGGGCCGAGATCTTCTACGGCGGCATGGATGATCATTGGAACATGCCGGTGTGCGACTTCGATCCGGCCGGGATCTATCCACAGCGGATTCATCAGACGGTCGATTTCGTCCGGCAGCGAGTGGTCGAAAAGATCGCAGACCACATCCACGCCGGACGCCATTCCAGCGTGCTGTTCTGCGATGCGGCGATCGACTTCCTGCGCAGGCGGACGGCGCCGGATCCGTTCTTTGTCTACGTCGGATTCACGGCGCCGCACGATCCCCGGACGATGCCGCGCGAGTACCTGGCGATGTACGATCCCGACCGGATGACGTTAGGCGACAACTTCATCCCCATGCATCCGTTTGACAACGGCGAGATGCAGGTGCGCGACGAGTTGCTCGCCGCCTATCCGCGCGATCCGGTGGAGGTGCGCCGCCACGTGGCTGCCTACTACGGCATGATCACGCACCTGGATGCCCAGATCGGCCGCGTGTTGTCGGTGCTGCGCGAGACGGGCGAGCTCGACAACACCCTGATCGTCGTGGCGGGCGACAATGGCCTGGCGCTTGGCCGGCACGGGCTCATGGGCAAACAGAGCCTCTACGAGCACAGCGTCCACGTCCCCCTGCTCCTGGTTGGCCCGGGCATTGCTGAGGGGCGGCGGAGCGACGCGCTCGTCTACCTGCTCGACATCTACCCCACTTTGTGCGAACTGCTCGGCCTGCTGATTCCGTCATCGGTCGAAGGCTTGAGTTTTGCCCAAGAGCTCGGGCCGGTCGCACTCCCGCGCTCGGGCGTGGGGGACCGGCGACCGCCGGTGGCAGGCCGCGAGCATCTGCTCTTCGCCTACCGCCACCTGATGCGCGGGGTGCGCGATGAGCGGTGCAAGCTGATCGAGTATGTCGTAAGCGGCCGGCGGCATACGCAGCTCTTTGATCTCCAGGCTGATCCATGGGAGATGGTCAACCTGGCCGAAGATACGCGTTATGCCGGACATCTCGCGCGACTACGCGCACTTCTGCTCCGCTGGCGAGACGAGTTGGGCGACACCCAAGAGGAAATGAGTAGCCCTTTCTGGGACCGGTTTGCTCAGTAGATCGGAGCCGGCAGGCGTAGGACCGCGCCGTGAGGAAGCTGCGTCCGATAGGGAGACCATGCACCGCTATCTCTGCTTCGACGTTGAGGACCTTGTGGGCTTGCACACCGACCATCACTCCATGCACCCGACCGCCTCCGACAGAGAACGAGCCCGCGGTCGCAGCCCAATTCGCCCAGGAGGCCATCTACAACCGGCTGCCCGGCTGGCCCCCGCACAGACCCGATCTGCGGCTCGATCTGCTGGCGCTGCACACCGGGCTGCAGAGCTGGAGTCTGTCACCGGCTGTGCTGCTCGGCCCCAGATGAGAGGATGAGCCCTGGGAGGGCGCGCCGAGCATCCCGGGGCTCCGTCCTCAGAAGGTGGCCAGCCAGCCACCGTCCACGTAGATGATCTGGCCCGTCATGAATCGAGCGGCTTCCGATGCCAGGAACACGGCAACCCCCTCGAAGTCCTCGGGTGCACCCCATCGACCCAACGGTGCGCGCTTCCTCACCCATGCGTCGAACTCCGGGTTGTCCACCAGCACCTGGTTCATCGGCGTATGGATGAAGCCTGGACCGATGCCGTTCACTCGGATACCAAACGGCGCCCAGTCGACCGCCAGCGCGCGGACCAACTGGCGAATGCCGCCCTTACTTGCCGTGTAGGCGGAAGTGGTCGGTCGGGAAGCCTCGCTCATGAGGGAGGCGATCATCGTGATGCTCCCCGGCCGGCCCGTAGCGATGCGTTCGCGCGCGAAGCACTGGGATAAAACGTACGGCGCAGTCAGGTTTACGCGCAGCACGCGCTCGTACTGGTCCAGCGGCGTGAGATCCGCGCGGCTCCTCGTGGTGATTCCGGCGCTGTTCACCAGGATGTCCACGCCGCCAAGCACCTCGGATGCGGCTTCGAACAGGGCCGGGATGCTGTCTATCTCCGCAAGATCGCAGACGAGCGCATGCGCTGCCTCGTTGCCGCCGAGGGTGCACAGCTCGGACTGCGCCTGGGCGTTCTTGTCCATGCTCCGGCCTGCGATGGCAACCCTGGCGCCCGCCCTGACGAAGCCTCGGGCGATCCCCAGACCGATGCCGCTGTTGCCGCCCGTCACCAGGGCGGTCTTACCAGCCAGACTGAACATCGTCAGATCCATCGTTCACGCGCTCCTCAAGACCTCGTCCAGTCGATCGAGGCCGAATCCCTCAGGCAGCCGGATGAGGTGAGCGGGACACCGCTCGCGGCAGTCACCGTTTCCGAAGCCGGGTATCGGGGCCGTAGCGCCGTTCAGGCTCAGCAGCGCCCGCGTCCAGCGGCACTCCAGCCGCTGCGGGCTCGTCTTGAAATAAACCTCACACACCGGCGCCCGCTCGGTAAGGTAATCGATGTGCCAGCGCCGTCGCCGGTCAAGGCGCATGTGGCGGGCAAGACGCCCCTGCAGGCCCCCGGCTCCCTGAGCGCTCCCAAGGTAGATATAGCGGCCTGAAGGCACCGTCACGAGGCCCAACCGGCCGACTACCAGCGTGCAATCGCTGGGAATCTCGATGACCAGGGCGTAGCCGCCGGGCTCAGCCGGCCAGATGGCTTGGTTCACGGCTTCATCATATCAGGTCCGGCCCATCCGTCAAAGACGCAGCGCCAACACGCCAACATCGAGGGGCCATCGTCGCGGCGTGGAAGCTGTCTCGCTCTTGCGCCGAAGTGATTGACTTTTTCCTCTCCGTGTGCTACGCTTTTCACAGGAGGACGAGTTACGATCGGCCGGTCGCCCGCCAAACGTGCGGGGTAATCGACACGTGTGGGGTGACTGACAGGGATGGATCGGATAGAGGAGGTCGTTATGGGAGCGAATTCGAACGTCCGATCGCACGAACTCTCCGATCTCGTTGCCGTGCTTGGCGACGACAATGGGCTGGCGCGTCAGCGCGCGCGGGAAAAGCTGGTTGAGATCGGCGAACCGGCGGCGCCGGTGCTGGTGGCGGCGCTGTCTAGCCCTGAAGCGCAGGTGCGCTGGGAAGCGGCTAAGGCGCTTAGTGAGATCGCAGCGCCGTCATCAGCGCCGGGTCTGGTAGCGGCCCTCGAGGATCGCGAATTCAGCGTGCGGTGGCTTGCCGCTGAAGCGCTGGTGGCCATCGGCCATCGATCGATCGCACCCATTCTGGAGGCGTTGGTGCAGCGCGGCGACAGCCGGTGGTTGCGCGACGGTGCGCACCATGTGCTCAAGGCGTTGTCCCGGCGCACCGCGTCCGAGGAGCTCGCCCCGGTGTTGGCTGCTATCGAAGGTCCAGAGCCGGAACTGGTGGCGCCTCCAGCGGCTCAATCGGCCCTGGAGGCCATGGGCCACAAGGGAGACTGAACCACTGATCCGCGTCAGCCGCTGAGGGCCTCGGCTATCGACACCAGGGCGGTGGCGAAGAAGCCGACTGCGCCCACCCAAAGGCCCCAGCCGAGGGGCAACGGCTGGCGGTAGAGCGCTTCGATTGCAGCGTGAACCTGGAGGAAGCCCCAGACCGGAGCGATGGCTGCCGCCAGGCTCAGCAGTCCGATCGCGACCAGCAACGGCCTGTCAGGCAGCTCGCGCAGCAGCGGAGCGCCGGCCACAAGCAGAAGGCACAGCGCCATCGCGATCGTCTGCAGGCGGAATTCCGGCTGCAGCAGGAGGCCGGGGCTCCAGGCGGGCGGAAGCAACGCCAGGGCCAGCGGAATCGCTGCCAACGCGGCCAACCAGCGGCTCCAAACAGGCAGCGCGCGGCGACTGGCGAACAGACTGCACGCTATGCTTGCGGCAACCAGCGGCAGATAGAAGAGTTCGCGGGGCAAAGCAATCATGCCGGAAGCCACCTCCGGTATGAACTTGACATATTCAGCCAGGTCGAGGCCGATGACAACCAGGCCCGCGGCTTTGTGCGGCAGCCATGGCCCATAGTAGCCGATCAGCCCGATCAGTCCCGCCAGCATGATCACCAGCCAGCGGATGCGGCGGGAGCGACCTGTTCGGCGTGCGGTCAGATAGCGTGAGGGCATGGCGCCAGCTCAGGTGGCAACGGATGCGTAGGCGGTGAGAAGTGCTTGCGCCGAACGCTGCCAGGTGAAGCGCGCGGCCTGCTGGGAGCCGGCCGCGATCATCGTCCGGCGCAGCTCCGAATCGCCCACGACCCGGGCCATCGCTTGCGCCAGTGCATCGGAATCGGTGGCCTCCACCAACAGCGCGGCATTGCCGGCCGCCTCCGGCAGGCTGGAGTTGGTGCAGGTGACCACCGGCGTGCCGCAAGCCATTGCTTCCAGCACCGGGATGCCGAAGCCCTCATATAGAGAGGGAAAGACGAACAGCTCGGCGAGGCTGTAGAGCGCCGGCAGGTCTTCATCCGCTACGAATCCGGGCAAGAGCACGCGGCCTGCCGCCGCCCCCTCGGCGGCTCGCCGTTGGGTCTCACCGTAGAGCCAGCCAGGCCTGCCGCCGATCACAAGGGCGTGCGGCAGGCCGGTTTCCCGCACCAGCTTCTCATACGCCTCAATCAGGCGCGGGAAGTTCTTTCGCGGCTCCAGGGTTCCTAGCCCCAAGATAAAGCGCTCCGGCAGACGGTAGCGCCGGCGGACTTCCTCCAGGCGCGCGGTCCCACTCTCGCGGCGGAAGCGCGGTTCGACCGCTGGCGTCACCACGCAGATGCGCTGTGGATCGACGCCCAGCAGCTCGATCAGGTCGAGGCGCGTGTTCTCTGAATCGGCCAGGATGAGATGGGCGCGCCGGACCGCGGCGGGCACTGCCTTCCCCAGGAACGCGCGCAGTCCGGGATCGGCGCACTCCGGGGTCCGCAGGAAAGAGAGATCATGGATAGTCACCAGCCCGCGCGCGCGACGCAGCGGCGGCAGAGTGAAGTCCGGCGAGTGGAAGAGGTCGCATGCGCCGGTCAACAACTCCGCAGGGACGGGCAGGTGGAGGCGATGCCAGGCGGCCGTCAGCCAGCGCGACGGCAGGGGAGAGACTCGCAAACGGAAGTTCGCCGGCCAGGGCTGCGTCACGGAGAATGCCGCTCCCGCGCTGAAGAGCGTGTATTGGTTCACCTCGTCGATCTCGGCCAGTCCCGTCACCACCCCGCGGGTGTAGCGGCCAATCCCGGCGCCCTGGCGCAGCGCAGGCGTGTAGTCGATGGCGATTCGCATGGGCGCTCGTGGCTGTCTCACCCGTTCGGTGCGCCGACTTCACCGGATGTTGCGATAGGTCCAGATACGGTTGACGAAGTAGTTCCAGAAAAGGACGATCCCGATGGCGACGATCTTGGCGGCCAGGTAGGCAGGCGGATCAGGCAGAACCAGGGAGAAGACGGGGTGCAGGGCGAGAACCACGACTTCGTTGATGCCCAATCCGATGATGTTCACCGTCACGAACTGCACCAGCTGGCCTGTGATTGGCCGGTTACGGCTTTCGGGGAAGGTCCAGAGCCGGTTCCACGTGAAGTTGCTCAGCACCGCCACCGTGAAACCGACCGCCACGGCGACCTCCAGCGGCAGATGAAACACCTCGCGTGCGATGGTGAGCGTCGTCAGATCGACCACCATGCCGATGGCGCCGACCGTGGCGAACTTGAGAAAGCGCACGAACTCTTTCGGCCGGCGGTCGAAGCCGAGACGTCTGATCAGCGGCAGCCGCATCAGCCAGTGGACCGCCTGGGGTGCGCAGTAGTCATGGGTGATGACCTGTTCGTTCACGATTGGCGACTCGCTATAGGCCGCGCCAGGTCCAGAGCCGGTTGGCGCCGAAGTTCCAGAACAGCGCCACCCCGCTGGCGGTGGCCTTGGAGAGATTCCAGGCAATGGTGGGCGCAAAAAGGTGGCCCCATACGAAGTGGTGGCTGCCCAGGAACACCACCTCGTTGATTGCATAGCCGAATAGGTTCACAATAAAAAACTGCGCGAGCTGGCGGCCGATCGGCCGCTGCCGGCTCTCGGGAAAGGTCCACAGTCGGTTGAAGATGAAGGTGTTGAGCACCGCAATCGTGAACGAGCAGGTGTTGGCCAGCCAGGCCGGAAACTGTGCGCCGAACAGCAGCAGATTCAGGACGGTGAAGTCAACAATGAATCCCCACGCGCCCACCACGGCAAACTTGAGGAAACGCCTGATCTCGCGCCTGCCCGGGTCTCCGATCAAGCCGTTCAGTCGAATGGTCAGTGACGTCAAAAGGCCGCCTCTCTCATCTCAAGCGCCGAGATGCTCCCAAGCAGAAGGGCGAGTTGGAGCTGCATGTGCTGCACGAACAGATAGTCGAATAGACCGTGAACCGTCAGGTAGGTCAGCGTTCCGAAGACGCCGGCGGCCAGCGCGGCCTCGTAGCCGTCGTGTCGCCTCGTGGATCGCGCGGTCAGCCGGAACGCGGCCAGCCAGAACAACAGGAAGGCCGCCAGCCCCAGCAAACCCATTTCGGCCATGAAGTTCAGGAAGACATTGTGCGCATGGCCCAACGCATCGTACCAGTGGGCAGGTGCGTGGCGCTCGTATGCGGCGCCGTAGTTGCCGATGCCGACGCCGGTCCACGGGTGCTCCTCAAACATTCGCACCCCTGCTTGCCAGTGCGCGAGCCGCTCCAGCACCGCGAAGTTCTCGTCCGTGATCTCGGTCCGCGCCGGATTGGGCGCAACCAGATATCCCCCAAGGCCCGACAGTCGCCCGGAGAGCTCCGGCGGGAGCCAGCCTGCAGCGCCAACGAGGAGCAGCGCGGCCAACACCAAGCCAGCCAGCGCAGCCGCACGTACTGGCCGACGTTCGCGCAGCCATACCACGGCCCCCAATGCAGCGACGAGAGCGATCCAGCTGCCGCGGGACCAGCTCAGGACGATGCCCAGCGCCAGCGCCAGCGACACCGCGCCGCACGTGGCTCCGATGAGCAGATCGCGCCCCCTGCCCCTGCGCCGCCAGAACCCCCATCCGGCCAGCGCCAGACCGGCGGCAACCGGCAGGATATAGCCCAGGTAGCCCGCGTAGGGATTCGGCTGGCGGAATGTGCCGTAGGCGCGCATGAAGCGTCCTGCCAGGATGAATGCCTCCGGACCGACCTGGCGCAGGAACTGCCATGCCCCCAACGCCACCTGGATCAGGCCGGCCCCGATCAGCGCAGCCACAGCCCACCATAAGGGGCGACCCTTCAGGGTGTGCGCCGCCACCACAAAGACTGCCGCCAGCTCGAGCCACTTGAGCAGCTCGGGGATTCCCTCCGCCCACGATGCCGCGCGCAGCAGGCTCAGCGCACCGCAGCCGATCAGGATGGCCATCGGCCACAACAGCGGCGGACGGCGGAAGAAGAGCTTTCGACCTGCGATCCCGCGTGCCAGCCAGCCGGCGACGACGCACGCGACGAGCACGTCGACGGCATTGGCCGGCTGAATCGGCAGTGGCAGCAGGCCGCCGACCGGGATGGCTGCCGCCAGCGCGACCAGTCCGACTGCCGGCTGCGCCAGGATCACCAGCGCCAGCCCGGACCCGGCCAGGAGGGCCACACCGGCGGCAAGGGGCGCGCGCGCCAGGAAGACGGCCAGCAACGCCAGCCCCGCCAGGCCTGCAAGCCAACCTGCTTCATCCTTGCGTGGGAAGGACCTTATCAGCGGAGGAACTCCTCGGATGGTGGGCGCCGTGACGGTCACTCCGGATCTCTCCGCGGCTGATGCACTCCGGGAGGGGCGCTCTTCGATGAAAGATGGCACGCGCCTGGCCTGATCGGGGCAAGCACTGCTGCGGTCATGCGCCATCATAAGGCAAAGCCGACGAGTTGTCAATTGACGCGCCTGTGATATACTACCCGGTCATCCGGGCTGGGGAGACCGGCCCCACTCCTAGTTGCGAGGTAGCGAATGGCAAAGCGTTCCCAGATGCCGAAGGCATCGGGCTCCGGTGCGAGCAAGCCGGCGGCGGCAAAGACGCGGCGGTCTGGCTCGCCGGTCGTGCTGTGGGTGGCGATTGGGGCAGTGGCGGTGATCGTGGTGGGTGTGATACTTCTGTCGCAGAGCCAGATGAACAGTCCGGTCGCCACGAGCGGCCGCATCACCGAAGGCGCCAGCTGGGGGCCTGCCAACGCGCCGGTGAAGATCGTCGAGTACTCCGATTTCGGCTGCACATACTGCCGCCAGTTCGCTCTGAACCAGGGCAAGCAGTTGCAGGAGGAATATGAGAAGACCGGCAAGGTGCGCTTCGACTTCCGGAGCTTCATCATCGAGGGGCCATCGACCCGCGAGGCGGCGAATGCAGCCTACTGCGCCGCGGAGCAGGGGCGCTTCTGGGACTACCAGGACCTCCTGTTCAGCCGATCGGGCACCGGCCAGCCGCAGACGGTCTTCTCCAAACAGGCGCTGAAGGGCTACGGTGCACAGATCGGCCTGGATGCGGCCCAGTTCAACGCGTGCGTCGACCGGGGGCAATTCCTGCCCGAGGTGCAAAGCCAGCACAACGAGGGTGCGGGGCGCGGGGTGAAGGCGACGCCCACGTTCTTCATCAACGGCAAGAAGATCGAAGGGGCGGCCCCGTACGCGGATTTCAAAGCGGCCGTGGAGGCTGCGCTCAGCGCGGCGGGCTCCTAGCCGAACGCAGCCCTTGGTGACTTGCCCGACCCCGCTGCGGCTATGCCGCAGCGGGGTTTTCCGCGAAACCGCCCTGTTTCCCCCGCAGAAATCCTTCGCATAGTCATTACGTTATATCCACACACCAACTCATCTCGACACCAAAACACAAGTTCGCTATGCGATGTGCTGCGGCATCGCGGCGACCCGGCGTGACGCCGCG